>NZ_CP163444.1:7894704-8227145 GCF_041053105.1 Streptomyces sp. R44
ACACCCATGATGTTCATGCCCGACTGGATGGATCCAATCACCAGCGCGCCGAGCAGGGCGGACCAGACCGAACCCCGCCCGCCGAACAGGCTCGTGCCGCCGATGACGGCCGCGGCGATGACGTTCATCAGCAGGTTGCCGCCGCCGGAGGTCTGGCTCGCGGACTGGATCTGGCCGGCCAGGAAGATGCCGCCGACCGCCGCCATGAGCCCGGAGATCGAGAAGACGCTCATCCGGACGAACGGCACGCTGATGCCGGCGCGGCGGGCGCCCTCGATGTTGCCGCCGACGGCGAAGATCCGCCGCCCGTACGTCGTGCGGCGCAGCACGAAGTCCAGGAGCACCAGCACGATCAGGAAGATGAGGAGGGCGAGCGGAAGCCCCTGGTACTGGTTGAGGATGTACGCCGCCACGAACGCGATCGCCGCGATGACCACCGTACGCAGCACGATCTCGGCGACCGGGCGGAACGGCACCCGGGCGGCCTGGCGGCGTCTCGCGTCCAGGAGCGAGGACGCGAGGAAGAGCCCGACCCCCACCGCCGCCGTCACATAGGCCGTGGCGGGGCTGTGGAAGATCGTCGAGTAGAGCTTGGAGACGATGCTCTCGCTCGGGATGTTGACCGTGCCGCTGCTGCCCAGGACCTGGAGCATCAGGCCGTTCCAGAAGAGGTTGCCCGCGAGGGTGACCACGAACGCCGGCACGCCGACCTTCGCGAAGAAGAAGCCGTGGATGAGTCCGACGGCCGCTCCGCCCACGAGCGCGACGAGCAGCGCCAGCCATTCGTTCATGCCGTTCAGGACGTTGAGCACGGCGAAGATGGCGGCGCACAGGCCGCTGACGGACCCTACGGAGAGGTCGATCTCGCCGAGCAGCAGGACGAAGACGATACCGATGGCGATCATGCCGGTGCCGACGATCTGCTGACTGAGGTCGGAGAGGTTCTGGGCCGAGAGGAACGTGCTGTCGAGGCTGCCGAAGACCGTCCAGATGATGATCACGGCGACGACGACGGGCAGTGAACCCAGCTCTCCGCTGCGCAGCTTGCGGCGGAACTCCCCGAGATACCCCTTCAGTCCCTCCTCGCGGACGAGCAGCCGGGTGTCCACCGCGGGCATGGCCTCGGGTGCCGGTTCCTGCGTGGCACCGTCGCCGGGGGAGCGGTCCCGTTTCATCGCCCCTCCTCCTCGCGCTTGCGGGCCTGGCGGCGGGTGACGGCGCTGTCGGTGGCCCCGGTGATGGCGGAGATGATCTCCTCGGTGGTCGTGGCGCGCTTGTCGAAGAGGCCGTTGTTCCGGCCGAGGCGCATGACGGCGATGCGGTCGGCGACCGCCATCACGTCCACCATGTTGTGGCTGATCAGAATGGTGCCGAGCCCGTGCTCGCGCAGCCGCTCGACCAGGTCGAGGACCTCGGCGGTCTGCTCCACGCCGAGCGCGGCGGTGGGCTCGTCCAGGATGACGACCTTCGGGTCGCCGATCAGGGAGCGGGCGATCGCCACGGTCTGGCGCTGGCCGCCGGAGAGGGAGGCGACCGGGATCCGGACACTGGGGATCCGGATGGAGAGCGTGTCGAGCAGCTCGCGCGAGCGCTGCTCCATCCGGACCTCGTCCAGGACGCCGAAGCGCCGCAGTTCGCGGCCGAGGAAGAGATTGCCGACCACGTCCAGGTTGTCGCACAGGGCGAGGTCCTGGTAGACGGTGGCGATGCCGAGGTTCTGGGCGTCGTGGGGCCGGTTGATGGAGACCTTCCGGCCCTGCCACTCGATGACGCCTTCGTCGGGCGGGTTCACCCCGGCGATCGACTTGACGGCGGTGGACTTGCCGGCGCCGTTGTCGCCGACGAGGGCGACGACCTCGCCGGCGTGGACCTCCAGATCGAAGTCCTTCAACGCCTGCACCGCGCCGAACCGTTTGGAGATCCCCCGCAGGGTGAGCACGGGTGGCTCCGGCAAGGGAACCGCCTCCTCCGCTCGCGCGAACCGATCCGCGGCTCTTGGCCGTCCGCGGCTATTCGAGACCGGCGTCCTTGCAGGCCGCCGCATAGGTCGGAGTGCAGATCTCCGGGACCGTGTAGAGCCCGTCCTTGACGACGGTGTCCTTGATGTTGTCCTTGTTCACCACGACCGGGTTGAGCAGCTGGGCCGCGACCTTGTGGTCGCTGCCGCTGGTGACGGTGGTCGGAACCAGGTCGGAACCGAGCTTCTTGCCCTCGGCCAGGTTGACGGCCATCGTGGCGGCGATGTCGGCCTCCGGCTTGTAGGGCTTCTCGACCGTGAAGGTCTGAGTGCCCACCAGGATCCGCTGGATCGCGTCGAGTTGGGCGTCCTGTCCGCTCAGGGGCACGTTCATGCCGGCCGCCTTGAGGGCGGTCGCGATACCGGCGGCCAGTCCGTCGTTGGCCGAGTAGACACCGACGATCTTGTCCTTGCCGAGGGAGCTGATGGCGCCGGACATCTGCTGGTTGGCGTTGTTCGGGTCCCAGTTGGGGGTGTCGTACTCCTTGCCGATCTTCACCTTGCCGTCCAGGACGGAGTGGGCTCCGGCCTTGAACTGGGCCGCGTTCGGGTCCGTGGGAGACCCGTTGTGCATCACGATCTCGCCGCTCTTGGCCTTGTCTCCGAGTGCGGCGAGGAGCGCCTTGCCCTGCAGCTCGCCGACCTTGTGGTTGTCGTACGAGACGTAGGCGTCGACGGGGCCCTGCGCGAGGCGGTCGTACGCGACGACCTTCACGCCCGCGTCATGCGCCTTCTGGACGGAGGACTGGATGGACTTGGCGTCCACGGCATCGAGGATGAGGACCTTGTCGCCCTTGGCGAGCGCGGTGTTGACCTGCTGCTGCTGGGTCGTGGCGCTCTCCGCGGCGTTGTAGTAGTCGATCTGCGCGTCGGGCGCCAGTTCCTTGATCTTCTGCTCGATGTAGGGCCGGTCGAACTTCTCGTACCGGGTGGTCTTGCTCTCCGGAAGCAGCAGGCCGATCTTGACGTCCCCCTGCTTCTCGCTCCCCGCGCCCAGGGCCGACGCGCTCGTCGCCACCACTCCCAGGGAGAGGGCCGCGGCTCCGGCCAGCGCGATCGCGCTCCGCAATGTACGGGTCATGGGAGGCTCCTTTCGTACGCCCCCTCTCCCTCACCTCGTGAGCGCGGGAACGAGGATGTACATATGGCCTATATATCGACATTAGCCGCAACCTGGGGACCGGCAAGCGGGTGGTCGGTCACTCCCTGTGACGTCTGCTCGCCGTGGCGTACGGTCGGCGCGTGTCGTCGGCATCCCGCCGTGGAACAGGCGGGTGGCCTGGCATCGCCCGAAGTGGGACGATTTGTACGAAGCGACAACGGGCCCGCGCCGGAGCCCCGGCTTCCGGCGAGGCCTCCGTCGAACGAAGAAGGCGACATGCCTGCCATCACGGAAACCATCGACATCTCCCGCAAGCCCGCCGAGGTCTTCTCCTACGTGACCGATCCGACGCATCTGCCCGAGTGGCAGGAGAGCGCGGTCTCGGTCCGCAAGCTCGGCGACACCCCCCTCGCGGTCGGCTCCAAGGTCGCCGTCACACGGCGGCTCGGCAAGCGGGAGTTCACCTCGACCATGCAGGTCATCGAGCTGGAGCCGCCGAGGCACTGGCACGTGCACGGCATCGACGGCCCCGTACGCGGTGACGTCCAGGGCACCATCGAACCACTGGACGACGGCGAGCGCTCCCGCCTGACGCTCTCCCTCGACTTCGAGGGGCACGGCATCGGCAAGGCCCTCGTCCCCCTTGTCGTCCGCCCGCACGTGAAGAAGGAGATGCCGAGAGACGAAATGACCCTCAAGGGCATCCTGGAGAGCGGTGTGACCGGCTGACACGGGCCGGCGCATCTCAGTCCGTGGAGACCGGCCGCTCGAAGAAGGTCTCCAGGGACACCGTCGCCTGCGTGCCGCTCACGCCCTCGATCGCGTACAACCGGCGCAGCACGTCCTGGAGTCGGACCGTGGTCGCGGTCCGCACCTTCACCAGGACCGAGGCGCTGCCGGCGATGACGTGCGCCTCCTGGATCTCGGGGATCGCGGCGAACGCCGCCGCCGAATCCCCGATCCAGGCGGACGAGTCGACCATGACGAACGCGAGCACGTCCTGCCCGAGCGCCGAGGGATCGACGTCCACCGTCGTACGGCGGATGACGCCGCGCTCCCGCAGCTTCCGCACCCGCTCGTGCGCCGCACCGGCCGACAGGCCGACCGCCTTGCCCAGCACCGTGTACGCCTGTGTCGCGTCCCGCTGGAGCTCGGCGAGCAGTGCCCGGTCGATGGCGTCCAGAGTCCCGTCCGTCGTTCCCATGCCGGAAACATACGTCAGTAGTGATTCCTCATCGCCGTGCGCACCTCGCTCAGGGTCTCGTCCGCCACGGCCCGGGCCCGCTCGTTGCCCTCGCGCAGGATCCCGCGGAGGTACGCGCGGTCGCGTGCGTACTCCGCACGGCGGGCCCGGATCGGCGCCAGGTACTCGTTGACCGACTCCGTCACGGTCCGCTTCAGCGCGGCGGCCCCGGCGGAGCCGATGCCGGCGGCGACCTCCTCGGGCGTGCGGCCCTGACAGAGCGCGGCGAGCAGCAGGAGCGAGGCCACCTCGGGGCGGCCCGCGGGGTCGTAGGCGATGTGGCGCTCGGAGTCGGTCTTCGCGCCCTTGATCAGCCGGGCCGTCTCGTCGGCGTCGGCGGCCAGAGAGATGGCGTTCCCGCGGCTCTTGCTCATCTTGGTGCCGTCCGTTCCCAGCAGCAGCGGCGCATCGGAAAGGAGGGCGTCGGGCTCGGGGAAGACGGGGGTGCCGTTCCCGTAGCGGTCGTTGAACCGGCGGGCGACGGTCCGGGTGATCTCCAGGTGCGGCAGCTGGTCCTGGCCGACCGGGACGAGATTGGCCTTGCAGAAGAGGATGTCGGCGGCCTGGTGGACGGGATAGGTGAACATCAGGCCGCTGACGGCGGACTGCCGGGAGTGGGCGATCTCGTCCTTGACGGTGGGGTTGCGGTTCAGCTCGGCCACGGACACCAGGCTGAGGAAGGGCAGCAGCAGCTGGTTCAGGGCGGGCACGGCGCTGTGGGTGAAGACCGTGCTGCGCTCGGGGTCGACGCCGATGGCGAGGTGGTCGAGGACGAGCTCCTCGACGTGCTCGGTGAGATGGTCCGCCACGTCGCGGTCCGTCAGGACCTGGTAGTCCGCGATGATCACGAACAGGTCCACCCCGAGGTTCTGGAGCCGCACCCGGTTGTGCAGGGTGCCGAAGTAGTGCCCCAGGTGCAGCCGCCCGGTGGGACGGTCACCGGTCAGGACGCGGAAGCGGCCCGGCGCTTCGCGGATCTGCTGTTCGAGCACCGCGCTGCGCGTGCGTGCGGCAGCCGTCCCGAGCGCGTCGACGGAGGGGGCGGCGGGGGCGGTGGGAGCGAGGGTGGTCATGGGTTCTCCTGGTCCGGGTCGGTGGTGCCGTCGGGACGACAGGACCCATGAGCCAGGAAACGCAAAAGGGCCGTTCGTCCGAACGGCCCGGTCGTGCGCGAGTGGTGGCCGCTCCTAGGAGGAGCGCCACCAGCTGAGGCACGACGACAGATGCATGGGGCCAGCATAGCGCCCCAGGGCACGGAGAGCCCCGAAGAAAACCCTGTGGCGGCCCCCGGCGGCCCCTGCTACCTTTCCGGAGGCCGTGCGAGAGAACAAGGAGGTGGTACCCGTGAACGCAGTATCGACATGGGTGCTCCCCTCCGGGGTCACGGTCGGGCGATAGGTCGTCGTCCGGGAGCGCCTCCGAGCACTCCCGAAAGGCACGACCGTGCACTTCACTTCCGAACGGCACCTCGACGACGGCGTCATCGAGCGTGCGTTCACCCTCGGCGAGATCCCCGGCATGCTGTGGACGCCCCCATCCGCCCCCGAACCGGCCCCGCTGATCCTGATCTGCCCCCCGCCGCTCGGGCTGGACAAGATGTACCCCCGGCTCGCGGCCCGGGCCCGGTACTACGCGACGGAGCACGGCTTCGCCGCCGCCACCATCGAGCTCCCCGGGAGCGGCGACCGGCCCCGCTGGGACGCCGCCGATCAGGCCCGCGCCGACCTGCGCCGGGCCATGGAGGCCGGCGAGCCGGTCGGTGAGGAGCTCATCGACGCCCTCGTCCTCCCGCTCGTCGAGAAGTCCGTCCCCGAATGGCGGTCCGCCCTGGACGCCCTCCTGGCGCTGCCCGGGATCGGCGGCCCGGTCGGGTACGAGGGCGGAATCATCTCCATCGGCGTCCGCCTCGCGATGGTCGAGCCGCGCATCGCGGCCGCCGGCTTCTTCGCCGGGAGCCTCGTGCCCGCCGCCATCGTCGAGGACGCCCGCCGGGTCACCATCCCGCTGCACGTCCTGCTGCAGTGGGACGACGAGGGCAACGACCGGCAGGCGGCCCTGGATCTGTTCGACGCCTTCGGCTCCGAGGAGAAGACGCTGCACGCCAACATGGGCGGGCACACCGGCGTCCCGCGGTTCGAACTCGAGACCGGGGCGCGGTTCTTCGCCCGGCACCTGAAGTAGAGCCGGGCCGTCCGCGGACAGGCTGCCGCCGTCGAGGAGAGGCCGTGCCCTCTCCTCGACGGCGGTGGCCGTCAGCCCGTCGACGTGGACGGGGCCGCGTTCCGCCAGACCGTCAGATCGAGGGTCATGTAGGTGCTCGGCGAGTCCTCCGGGGAGAAGGCCTTGACGGTGACCAGACCGAGATGGCCGGTGCCCGTCGTGACGCAGACCTGCCGGCCGGGCGACAGCTTGTTCACGTAGATGTTCTGGGTGAACCGGGTCTCCGCGCGGCACGCTTCGAGCGAACCCGCCTGGCCCGGATCGAGCAGGACCAGGTTGCCGCCGCTGCTCTCGGCGTCGAGGTAGCCGCCGGTGTCGTAGGAGAGCTCGTAGCCGTTGTCCTCCCCGTCCTGGGGGCGTACGTCCGTGTCCCCGAGGGTCAGGTGATAGCCGGCGGTGAGGTTGATGTTCTTGTACGTGGCGGCCTGCGGAGCCGGCGCCGTCGACGGCTTCGGGGCGGAGCTCCCGTTACCCGTGCCGCCGCTGCCCTGCGTGCCCGTCGAACCCTTGCCGTTGGGCTTCCCGCCGGCGTTAGACGACGTCTGCCCGTCCTTGTCCTTCAGGACGACGTACGCGGTCGCGCCGCCCGCGACGGCGAAGGCGAGGACGGCGGCGAGAGCGATGACGAGACCGCGCCCGCCGCCCTTCTTCTGCTGCCCGGGCGGCCGCTGGGCCGCCTGCTGGGGGTGGTAGCCGGTCGGCGCCCCCGGGCCGGACCAGCCCTGCTGCGGGTACGCGGGAGCGCCCGGACCCTGCGTCGGCGCGTATCCGGGAGCACCCGGACCCTGCGTCGGCGCGTACCCGGCAGCGCCCGGGCCCTGCGTCGGCGCGTACGCGTAGCCGGGTGCCGGGGCGGCGGCGGCCGGGGGAGCGACCGGGGCGGCGGCCGGGACCGAGGGGGCGGCCGTCACCGTGCTCGGCGGCGGACCGTAGCCGGGCGGCGGGGTCGAGGGCGCGGCCGGCACCGTGGGCGAGTACCCGGCGGGCGCGGCCGGAGCCGCGGCCGGGGCGGTCGTCGGCGGCGGAGGGGTCTGCGGGGGCGCGGGCGCCGCCGCCCGGGCCGTGATCTCGGCGGAGACCGCGCCCGGCAGCCAGTCCTCGGGCCGGCGCAGCACCGTCGCCGCGTTCGCGGCCTGGCACAGCCGGATGATCTCGGCGAGCGTCGGCCGCGCCTCCGGGTCCTTCGCGAGGCAGCGGGTGACCAGCTCGGTGAGCCGCTCCGGAACGGGGCTCAGGTCCGGCTCCTCGTGCACGATCCGGTACAGCACCCCGTGCCCGGTCCCCTCGCCGAACGCCGGGACGCCCGTCGCCGCGTACGCCGCGACCTGACCGAGCGCGAACACGTCCGTGGCAGGCGTGACCTTGCGCCCCGCCGCCTGCTCGGGCGCCATGAACGACGGCGTCCCTATGGTGACCCCACTGCCCGTCAGGGACGTCGCGTCGGCCGCGTGGGCGATGCCGAAGTCGATGACGCGAGGCCCGTCGGCCGCGAGCAGCACATTGGACGGCTTCAGGTCGCGGTGCACGATGCCCGCGCCGTGGATGACGTGCAGCGCCTCGGCCATACCGGCGACGAGCAGCAGCACCGTCTCCACCGGCAGCGCGCCGTGCGCCACCACCGCGTCGGCCAGCGACGGCCCCGGCACGTACGCCGTGGCCAGCCACGGCTGCGCGCCTTCGGGGTCCGCGTCGATGACGGGAGCGGTGAACAGCCCCTGGACACGCTGCGCGGAGCGCACCTCCTGGGCGAACCGGCGGCGGAACTCGGCGTCCTCGCCGAACTCGGGACGGATCAGCTTGATGGCCACCGGACGCCCGCCGGGCGTGTACGACAGGTACACCTTGCCCATGCCGCCGGCGCCCAGCCGGGCCGCGAGCCGATAACCGGCGACCGTCGTCGGGTCGTCCGCCGCCAAAGGCTGGAACACCACGGAGCCGCCCCGGTCCGCTTGCTGACCGCCCATGAACCCATGTCTCCCCACGCAGAACACTGTTGCCGGAGGGCACCCTACCGGTGGGCCGAGCCCTTGGCGGCGTCCGTCGTGACCTCTGCTCCCGTGAGCCCGGCGCGCTCCGCGAGCGCACCCCCCTGGAAGCGGCTCTCCGCGCCCAACTCCTCCAGGAGATCGGCGATGTGACGGCGGCAGGTGCGCAGCGACATCCCCATCCGACGGGCGATCACCTCGTCCTTGGCGCCCTCCGCGAGAAGACCCACCAGCGCCCGCCGCAGACTCGGCCCGACCTCCTTGTACGCGGCCTCGCTGGTGCCCCGGAACGGCACCGCCCCCGACCAGTGCTGCTCGAACACCCGGCAGAGGTACGCCACCACGTCGGGGTCCCGGACGAGGACCGCCCCCTCGCCCGTACCCCCGTCGGCGCGCCGGGGCAGAAAGGCCACCGAGCGGTCGAAGACCACGGCCCGGTCGGGCAGTTCGGCAGCGGTGCGGTACTCCGCGCCGGCCTCGGTGAGCCGCTCCACGTACCCCTGGGTGGAGAGGCTCGTCCGCGCCGAGTGCTGGTACAGCGTGCGCATCCGCACCCCCCGGCGGAGCATCGCCACGTCCCGCTCGACGGCGTCCCCGAGGCGGTGCGGCGCCCTGCCCCCGCCCGGCTGGATGCTGAACACCTCCTCACGACAGCGGGCCGACTCCTCGGTGAGCATCGCGGACGCGGACGCCATGTCGGGCAGCACGTCGAAGCCCTCCCGGCGGCCCTGCTCGCGCCGCGCGGCGCGGTACCGGGGCATCAGCGAGTGCAGGTCGTCGCGGAGGGACTGGGCGTGCGCGGCGGCCCGCGCGAGCTCCGCCTCCAGCGGGCCGACCACTTCCGCCGCGGCCGCGTCCGGGCTCACCGGGATCAGCACCTCGCTCCGGCCGGGCGCGGGCCGGAGCAGCCGCAGCCGCCGCAGGGTGCGGCAGGCCGCCTCGACCTCCTCCCGGCCGAGCCCGAGCGCCGGAAGCCCGTCCGGCGACCGGTCGGCAAGGCCGCCCTGCTCCAGTGCGTACGCGAAGACGGCGACGGCCCCGGCGTCCAGCCGAGGCATTCCGTCCACATCCACCCCAGTAGTCACGCATTTCCCCCGTGATGCGGCCCTGCTACTTCCGTGCCATGCAGGGTATTGCCAGGTCATGGCCCTGGACCAAGCGGGCTCGCCGGGATGGACTGGTGGTGTCCGGCCGAGGGAAACCCCATCAGGCCGACATACGGCGTGAACCCGTCAGACACGGAGCTTCCCGCCCGCCCTCTCCTCTCCCGAACCAGGAGCCGCACCATGTCCGTTGCCGTCCGCTGCCTCCTTCTCCTCGCCGTCCTGCTCGCCGGCGGAGTGACCGTCGCCACCGAGGACGGCGCACCGGAGACGACGCGGACGGTCGCCGCGGACCTCTTGGACACCAGCTGGGGCGACGACTACACGCGGCCGGTGCAGTAGGGATGGCGTCACGCACCGCGAACCCTTCCCCGTCCGGCCCCGGCCCCCGGCGCTCGCGCGCCGAAAGCGCCGCGGACCGGGCCCTGTTGCCCGACATCGTGCACGCCGTGATCGCCCGGAGCGCACAGCAGCCGTGGAGCGTCGAACCCGGCGAGTTCTGGTGCCACGTCGTGCCCGGCGGCGCGGCCGTCGGACGGGCCCAGGGCTGGAAGCTCCACCTCCCCGCCACCCCGCTCTCCGCGCCGCTCGTCCTCGCCCGGTCCGCCGAGGTCCTCGTCGCCCACCGCGCCGCCTTCAAGTTCGCCGGGAGCCCGGCCAAGGTCGCCGCGCTGGTGTCCGGACGCTTCGCGCGCGGCGGGGGCGGCAAGTTCCTGACCGTGTACCCGGCGGACGACGAGCAGTTCCGCAGGCTCGCCGAGGAACTCCACCGGGCCACCGAGGGACTTCCGGGCCCCGCCGTCCTCTCCGACCGCCGCTACCGGCCCGACAGCCAGGTCTTCTACCGGTACGGCGTGTTCAAGGGCGTCCGCGAACTGACCGCCGACGGCTCCTTCGCCGCGCGCCTCACCGACCCCGAGGGCCGGCCGGTCGCCGACGAGCGCAACGCCTGGTTCAGCCCCCCGGACTGGGCCGGCGACCCCTTCCCCGACCGTCCCGCCGCCCCGGCGCGCAGCACGGCCACCGCCAAGCCCGTCCTCCTCGGCGACCGCTTCCTCGTACGCGGCGCGATCCAGCACTCCAACAAGGGCGGCGTCTTCCGCGCCGAGGACACCCGCACCGGCGCGCAGGTCGTCGTCAAGCAGGCGCGTCCCCACGTGGGCGCCGGTCCCGAAGGCCTCGACGTCCGGGACCTGTTGCGCCGCGAGGCCGCGCTGCTCGAACGGTTCGGCCGGGTGCGCCCCGACCGGGTCCCGGGGCTCGTCGAGGTGTTCGAACAGCAGGGCAGCGTGTTCCTGGCCACCGCATCCGTCCCGGGGGCGACGCTCCGGCGCACCGTCGCCGAGCGCCTCGCCCGGGACGGCAGCGGCTGCCCCGACGACCGCACGGCCGAATCCCTGGTCCGGCAGCTCGTCGAACTCGTCGCCACGGCCCATGAACTCGACGTCACCCTGCACGACTTCAACCCCAACAACGTCATGGTCGCCCCGGACGGGCGGCTCGTCCTCATCGACCTGGAGATGGCGGCCCGGGAAGGGGAGCGGTGGGTCCTCGGCGCCACCCCCGGCTACACCGCGCCCGAGCTGCGCGCCGTCGACCAGGTGGCGCCCGCCCTGCCGCCGGACGTCGACCTGTACGCCCTCGGCGCCACCGTCCTGCACGCCCTGACCGGAGCGGATCCGGTCTTCGCGGAAGACCTCCCACGGGACACGGCCCGGCCGGACGAACGGCGTCTGGCGGACCTCGTGCACCTCCTGGCCCGTGACGACGCGCGCGTACGGCGCTTCGTCCCGCTGATCCTGGGGCTGACGCGGGACGCGCCCGAAAACCGGTGGACCCTGGACCGGGCGCGGGAGTTCCTGGACGGAGGCCGGGCCGCGGACACCTGCCGGCTCCCGGAGGAGTACGAGCACCCCGACCCGGTCGCCACGCGCGCGCGTCTCCTGCACGACGGCATCGCCCACCTCCTGGCCACGATGCGGCGGTACGACCCCGAACGGCTCTGGGCCTCGGACTCGTTCGGCGAGACCTGCGACCCGGTGGCCCTCCAGCACGGCTCGGCCGGCGGCGTCGCCGTGCTCGCCCGGGCCCTCGGGCACTGGGGCGCGGGGCTCGGCCTCCCGGCGCCCGTGACCCGTGACGCACTCGCCGAAGGGCTCCGCACCGCCGCCCGGTGGACCGCGCGGCGCCAGGAGACGCTGCCGAGCCCCGTCCCGGGGCTGCACTTCGGCCGTGCGGGCACGGCCTGGGCCCTGCTCGACGCCGCCCGGGCCCTGGACGACACCGCCCTCGCCGAGCGGGCACGCGCACTGGCCCTCGGTCTGCCCGTCCACGGCCCCAACCCCGACGTCTGCCACGGCGTGGCCGGCTCCGGCCTGACACAGCTCCACTTCTGGCGCACCACCGGGGACCCGCGCTTCCTGGACCGCGCCGCCGAGGCCGCGGACGGACTGCTCGCCGCGGCGCGGCGCACCCCCGAGGGGATCTTCTGGCCGGTGCCGGAGGACTTCGGATCGGCGCTCGCCGGGGCCTGGCACTACGGCTTCGCGCACGGCGTGGCCGGCGTCGGCACCTTCCTGCTGCTCGCGGCGGAGGCCACCGGCGACGAACGGTTCCTCGACGCCGCCACCGAGGCGGGGGCCGGCCTCGCGGCTGCGGCCCGCAGCGGACCGGCCGGTGCGCTGTGGCCCGTGGACCGGGCCCGCCACCTCTCCGGCTCCCCGGAGCTCGCCCGGCACTGGTGCAGCGGCTCCTCCGGCGTCGGCACCTTCCTGGTCCGGCTCTGGTCGGCGACCGGCGCGTCCGACAGACTCGTACGCGACCTGGTGGACGGCGCGGCCCGCGCGGTACGGGCGGGCAGGGCGACCGACTCGCCGGCCACCTGTCACGGGCTCGCGGGGAACGCCGAGTTCCTCCTGGACGTCGCCGTGCTGACGGGCGACGAGAGCCACCGCGCCGGCGCCGAGCTCCTGGTCGAGCACCTGGCCGCCCAGGCCGTCCTGCGCGACGGCCGCCTCCTCGTACCCGACGAGAACCGCAGGACCGTCCTCGCCGAGTACGCCACCGGCCTCGCCGGGAGCCTCTCCCTGCTGCTGCGCCTGCGGTGCGGGGGCCCGCGGGCCGGGCTGCCGGAGGACGGGCCGGCCCACCCCTGAGTGTCCGGCGGCCCCAGGCCGCCGGCGTCCCACCGAACAAACATCCGACACACGCGAAGGAGACCGTCATGACGGAGTACGACATCGATGCCCTGCAGGTTCTGCCGGAGGAGGTCCGCACCGAGGACGCCCGTGGCGAGGAGCACGCCGCCGCGCTGATCACCGCCTGCCGCTGGCTCACGAGCGGCTGCTGACCCGCTCCGCTCGGGGAATGGGGCCGGCCGTCCCGGCCGGCCCCCTTCCGGTGCGGAAGGACCCCCGTGGAGGCACGACCGTAGACTCGAAGTGCGGTCTGCCCCGTCGCCGCGCGCGGGGCGCCGCGTACGGCATGGAGGCGGCGATGACCAGGCTGACGGGCAGGGCCCTGCGGGTGACGGTCTTCGTGGGGGAGACCGATCTGTGGCAGCACAAACCGCTGTACAGCCAGATCGTCGGCCGGGCACGCGAGGCCGGTCTCGCGGGGGCGAGTGTGTTCCGCGGCATCGAGGGCTTCGGAGCCTCTTCGCTGATCCACACCCAGCGGCTGCTGTCGCTGAGCGAGGACCTTCCCGTGGCCGTGGTCATCGTCGACACCGAGGAGAAGATCCGCGCGTTCCTGCCGCAGCTGGACGAACTGGTCGGCGAGGGCCTGGTGATCCTCGACGAGTGCGAGGTCATCCGCTACGTGGGCCGTGCGGAGTCCGCCTGAGGTTCACACGGGCGTGATCGCGGAGATGCCCTGGTGGAGCTCTTCCACGTTCATGACCGGCACGTAGTAGACCTTGGCGCCGAGCTCCATGAAGAACGGCCGCGAGATCTTCGGCATCTGGGCGGCGTCGGCCAGGTCGAAGAAGACGTAACAGGTCCGGCAGCCGTCCTCGACGGTGAAGTACGCGGATTCCGCGCCGACTTCCTGGAGCGTGTCCTCCAGGATCCTCAGCAGGGCGCCCTGCTTGATGGCCTCGTTGGAGGCCGCGGTGTCCATCCGAACCTTCAGCAGCATGCGCATGACGCGGCCTTTCCCGACCGGGCGGGCGCTCCGTTCGGGGCGCCCGGGAACCCCGGACGCGCTCAGTTCCAGCGTCCCCCTTCGCTCCCGCAGGGACCACTCGACCTTGGTGCGACTGCTGCTGGACCAGCGGCCGCTGTTAGCCTGCCGTCCATGATCAAGGGGGGCCTGGCGGGCCGAATAGGCAGCATCGTGGGGGACAGCAGGCCGGAGCGCGCGCTGATCGCCGCCATTTTCGTCAACCGAGTCGGCAATGGTCTGTTCAACGCGGCGTCGGCGCTCTATTTCACCTTGATCGTGGGCCTGCCCGCGGTACAGGTCGGCGCCGCGCTCACCATCGCCGGAGTGATCGGCCTGAGCGCGGGGATACCAGGCGGGCATCTTGCCGACCGGCGCGGGGCGCGCACGATCATGATGTCGGCCCTCGTGGTCCAGGCGGTGTCGATGGCGGCCCTCGTCCTCGTCGAGAGCTGGGCCGCGCTCACGGTCGTCGCGACGGTCGACCAGATCGCCGCGGCGGCCGGCGGGGCGGCGGCGGGCGCTCTCGTGGCCCGGGTCGGGGGTGATCGCCCGGCCCTGTTCCGGGCGAAGCTGCGCACGTTCGTCAACCTGGGCGTCGTCCTGGGAACGGTGGGTGCGGGGTTGGCGCTGGCCGCGGGCACCCGCGGCGCCTATGTCACGCTGATCCTCGGCAACGCGGCGAGCTTCGCCCTGTGCGCGGTGCTTCTGCTCCTGCTGCCCCGCTATCCGGTACTGGCGGCACCGCCGCAACAGCGGCGCTGGCTCGTCCTCACGGATCGTCCCTTCCTGGCGTTCACCGCCCTCTACGGGGCCATGGGACTGCAGTACCCGGTGGTCTCGCTGCTCCTGCCGATCTGGATCTCCGAGCACACCGAAGCGCCGCGCTGGACGGTGGCCGCGCTGTTCGCCGTCAACTCCCTCTTCTGTGTGTTGATGCAGACCAGGATCGGCTCGCGCATCGAGACCCCGCTCGACGGCGGCCGGGCGTTCCGCACGGCGGGGCTGCTCTTCCTCGTCAGCTGCCCGATGATGGCGCTGGCGGCGTACACCCCGGTCTGGGCCGCGGCAGGACTGGTCCTGACGGCGATCTTCGTCCACAGCCTGGGAGAGGTCTGGGAGTCATCGGCGTGCTACGCCCTGGGCTTCGGCCTCGCCCCCGACCACGCCCAGGGCCAGTACCAAGGTGTCCTCGGTCTCGGCTTCAGCGCGGGCCAGGCTCTCGCCCCCGCGATCCTCACCACGGTGGTGCTCGGCCTCGGCGTGAAGGGCTGGCTCCTGCTGGCGGTGTTCTTCGCGGCACTGGGCGCTGTCGGCCCCTCTCTCGCCCGCTGGGGCATGCGGACCCGGCCGCAGCCAGAGCTTGCCGCGGAAGCGACGGGATGACCGGCGGGTAGGTGCCAGAAGCCTTCTCCCCCTAGCTCTCCCGGGCCAGGAACGCGGGCCGCACGGAGGCGTCCACCGGGTCGTAGTAGCGGTGGAAGACCGGAGTCGTGGAGCCGGACACGGGCGGCACGATCCAGCTCCAGTCGGCGGGCACCGGCCTGCCGTGCCGGCCCTCCTGCGCGATGTGCCGCAGGAACCGCTCGGACTCGGTGTGGTGGTCCGCCATCGTCACCCCGGCCCGCTGGAAGGAGTGCAGCACCGCCACGTTGAGCTCGACGAGCGCCCGGTCCCGCCACAGCGTGCGCGCCGAGGAGCGGTCGAGACCCAGGCGGTCGGCGACCACCGGGAGGAGGTCGTAGCGCTCGGCGTCGGCGAGGTTGCGGGCGCCTATCTCCGTTCCCATGTACCAGCCGTTGAACGGCGCCGCCGGATACCGCACCCCGCCGATCTCCAGCGTCATGTCGCTGATCGCCGGCACCGCGTACCAGCGCAGCCCGAGCTCCGCGAACCACTCGTGGTCCGGATGCCGGAGCGGCACCTCCATGACGCAGCCGTCCGGCAGCTCGTACCACTCGGGCCGCGCGCCCGGGCGCTCCTCGACCATCAACGGCAGCACCTGGAAGGGCTCTTCGTCCCGCTTCCACCCGAGGTCGCGGGCGTGGGCCGTCGGCGCCGCGCCCCGCGGGTCGCCGATCCAGCGGCCCTCGGCGGTGCGGTGCCCCGCGTAGCGGACCAGCTGGTCGTTGACGATCCGTGGCGCGGGGCGGCCCGGCCGGTCGGGGGCGAACACGGAGATCACCGGCCGGATCCGGCCGGCGTTCCCGGCGAGGCGCAGGTGCTCGAAGCAGTCGGCGGCGATGCCGTCGGCCGAGGTGACGTGCCGAAGGTCCCGCACCACGAGGCTGCGCCAGTAGAGCCGGCCGATGCAGCGGGCGGCGTTGCGCCAGGCGACCCGGGCGCCGAAGGACAGCTCGTCGGGGGTGTGTTCGTACGTACCGGTCCGGTCGATCTCGGCGAGGACCTCGCGGACCCTGCGCGCCACGTCCCCGGCCCCGGGCTGCTCGTGATGGAACTGTCGGACGAAGTTCTCCGCCTCCCGGCGGTCCGTCACCTGCGGGACCCATGAGGGGGTCCGGCGCGGCGCGTCACCGGACGCGGACGTGGACGCGGGGCTGAACGGACAGGCGCTGACGGCGGCGGCCTTGTGGCGGCGGCGCAGACTGAAGACCAAGGTGATTCCTCCCGGCCTCATGACTACCGCACGCATTCGCACGAATGTGGAGAGTAGCGGGAGTTGGGGGTGGGGAAGGCGCCGCGCTGGTAGGGTGCGCGGCGCCCCGACCCCGGGCTCAGAGCCCCGCGACCTTGGCCGTCGCCGACAGCTCGTACACCAGGGTGACCGTACGGCGGCCGCCGGGCGGCATGCGCACGGTCCAGCGGACGATCCCCTCGTCGTCGACCTCGTCGGGCGCCGGAGTGCAGGCCTCGGCGCGCAGGCGCACGTCCACCGCCGACACCTCGGAGACGGGAATCCGCTCCCGCAGGACCACGACCCGGCCCTCCTCCTCCCCGGGGGCGGAGAACCGGGAGACATGGAGCCGGACCGTGCGGGTGACCACCGTCCGCTGGGTGAGGCCGGTGGTGTCACGGGACTCCTCGGTGCGCCGGAGCACCCGGAAGTCGTCCCGGCTGCCGAAGGCCAGTTCGGTGAGGGCGCCCGGCGCGGTGAAGTCCAGCGTTCCCCGGCCGATGAAGCCGCCGCCCCGGACCAGGTCCACGGGCCCGGCGAGCAGCGCGTGGCCGGACAGGTTCTCGCACCGCACCACCTGCGTGACCAGCGGGGACAGTTCGGGCGAGCAGGCGTACTCGCCGCCCGCGGGCGCACGGAAGGAGGAGATCGGCACCCGGTGGGCCCGGCCGTCCGAAGGCACGGAGACCGGCGCGGGGGAGTGCAGGACCCGCGCCTCGCCGCCGTCGTCCACGCCCGGCAGACCGACCACCGGCGCCGGGCCGAGCGTCGCGATCTCCTCCTCGCGCAGTTCGACGTCGATCGTGCGGCGCTCCGCCGCGCTGCGGTCCTTGAGCGTCAGCCGGTCCTCGACGAGCCGCGGCGGCTCGGTGGCGAGCGAGGACCGCGCGGTCGACAGCGTCAGCCGTACGTCCGACCAGTCCTCCCCGGTGCGCTGCCACACCATGGCGTCCGTCTCCAGGGTCAGCGAGCCCCCGTCGAGCACGGCCCGGTAGGCGGGCCGCCACAGGGCACACGGGGTCAGATGGCTCAGCCGCAGCCGTACGGGCCCTGCGGCCGCCGCCTCCACCGTCAGCTCGACATGGGCGACGAGCTCGGCGGGCTCCTCCTCGGCGAGCTCCATCGCCCGCCGGATCCCGGCGAGTTCGGCGGTGAGGGCCGTCAGCCGGGCCTCGACGGTACGGAGTTCCTCGCCGTACGTCTCGCGCTCGGCGTCCACGCGGTCCAGCTCACGTCCCCAGCGGGGACCTTCGGACTCGCCGAACCCGGCCCCCTCGCCGATCTCCCGCAGCAGGTCGGCGGCGAGCCGGCCGAGCAGGTCGAGGCGGCCCCGCAGCCGGTCGCGGTGCTGCTCCACGGCGAGCCGCTCCTCTTCGAGGGCGTGCTCGCGGTGACGGAGGGCGGAGTCCTCCTCGCCGGGCGGCACCGGTCCGCGCGGCGTCCACTCGCGGACGATCCGTACGTCGAGGACGGTGGCAGGGTGGTCGGAGGTCAGCTCGGCGTGGAGGGTGCGGTCGACGGCGAGCGCGCCGACCGGTCCGAGGCGCAGGCGCTGGACGCCGGCGTCCAGGTCGAGCACGGCGGTGCGCTCGACATGGGCGCGGTCCTCCAGACAGGTGACGGCGGTGACGGGAAGGGCGATCGGCTGCGGTTCCGTGAACATGGTGGGTGTCAGCTCCTGCGGTTGCCGTCGACCAGGGCCTTGCCGGCCGGGATGCGGATCTCGAAGCCGCCGTCGAGCGCGGCGGTGCCCCCGGCGGGCAGCTCCACCCGCCAGACGCGGGTGCCCGGGGCGTGGTGCTCCGGCGCGGTGCCGTCCTCGGGCGCCGTCCAGTCGGCGCGTTCCTCGATGCGGACGTCCGGCTCGGAGGAGACCGGCACCCGCTCGTGGACCTCGACGGTGACCGGCCCCGCCAGGCGGTTCGCCAGCTCCACGTGGACGCGGTGGTCGAGCACGGTGATGTTGTTGCGCAGCCCCGCCGTCGACTCCTTCAGGTGCGTGCGGCGCGTGACGCGGACGCCCTCGGCGGGCCCGAGGCCCAGCCGGCGGACGCCGCCGGCCGCGAGCGTGGGCAGCGCGGCGGTCAGCAGGTGGTCGTCGTCGACGGTGACCTCGACCGGGCCCGCGAGCAGTGCCTGGCGGGTGGTGTTGGAGACGACGAGGGTCGCGTACACGGTCTGCTCCACCGAGGGCACACAGAGGTGCTCGGTGTGCAGGACGACCGGGATCTCGCCGACGGTGACGGTGTGCCAGGTGCCGTCCGAGGGCACGTCGGCACGGGCGGCGGCGTCGAAGCGGTGGTCGAACGAACCCGCCGACGTACGCGGGCGCACCGCGTGCCGGGGCAGCGGCAGCCCGGCCACCGCCTCGGCGCGGCGCCGGTATTCGTCGGCCACCGCGTCGGAGGAGGTACGGGGGAACAACCGGCCACGGCGAGCGCCCGGCTCCTCGGGACCGGACAGCACGAGGGCGGCGTAGTCGAGTTCGGCGCCGCTCGGCTGCGGCGGGCCCGCCGGCGGTGGCGGCGGTGGCGCCGCCGCGCCCGGAGCCGCCGGGGCCTGGGGTGCGGGGGCCTGGGGCGGGCGGGCTCCGAAGCCGGCCCCGCCACCGGCGCGCGGCCGGCCGGCCGGTCGCGGGGCCGCGGCCCGCGCGACGCCCGGCACCATGCCCCCGAAGGCCTCCGGAGCGGAGCCGTACGCCCCACCGGGCTGCGGCGGCCCGGTGAACGCCGGCGGCGGAGGCGGTGCCGGTACGGGTGCGGGTGCGGGTGCCGCCACGGGAACGGGCGCCGAACCGGCCGCGGCGGCTCCCACCGCGGAACCGCCGCGGAAGGGCGCCGGGCCCGCCGCCTCGTACCCGGTGAACAGGTCGGCGAGCCCCGCCGGGGGCTCCCGCCAGCCGGAGGGCGCGGGCGCGGACTGACGGCGTCCGATCCGGATCGAGCGGAGCGCCGGCAGATCGGTGCGGCGCCGCAGGTCGGCGGTGGCCAGGGCGAGGCGCACCCCCGACCAGTCCTCGCCGGTCCGCTGGGCCACCGAGGCACGCAGCACAAGGCGGCCGCTGCCGTCGCCCTGACGGTGGGTGAGGCGGTACGTCGGCACCCAGACGGCACCCGGCACGCCGTACTCCAGCTCCAGCTCGGCCTTCTCCGCGTCCCCGGCCCCGTCGAGGGTCAGCACGGCGCAGACCGAGGTCGCGACATGGGCCGAAGGCGCGTCGGTGGAGGCACGGTGGAGCCGGTCCTGGGCGACCTCCCGCGCGTGCGCGGCGAGCCGGACCGCCTCGTCGAGCTCGGCGAGGCGGGCGTAGAGACCCGCCAGCCGCTCGTCGACGAAGTCGGCGAGATCCAGCCACGCGTCGACGGGGGTACGGCGGTGCGGGTCCTCGCGCTTGCGGGGCGGCGGGACCGGGCGCAGCCCGCCGACCTCCCCGATCAGGGCCTGATGCCGGTCACGGCGCGCCCGCGCCGCCTCGTGCGCCTCGCGCAGCCGCTCGACCTCGCGCCGCAGTGCGTCGGGAGCACCCTCGGCGTACGGCTCCGCCTCGACCTCCACCCGCGCCTCGGTGACCCGCACCCCGGTGCCGCCCAGGACCCGGGCCCGCAGCGAACCGGGGTCGAGCGAGCGGGGCAGCCCCGTCACCCGCACCCGTCCGTCCGGCGGGACCGTGCCCCGGGCCAGGCGCCGGCAGAGCGCGCCCTGCGCGTACACCACGACCGAGTCGAGACCCGACTCCCACCTCTGCTCCGCACCGACCGTCATGCGCCCCCCTCTGCCCTGTCCATGTGCGGGGAAGCCTACGCCGGACCGCTCCGGGCGGTCCCGGAGCGGCGGGGGCCCCGCAGGTCCGGGAGCTTGTCCAGGAGGCCCGGCGACTGCAAGATCTTCTTTGTGAAGGTCTTGGGTGGGGACTCCGAGGGAAAGGCCGGTGTGTCGTGGGGGAGATGACCAAGGGAAGCAACGGATTCGTTCCGTCCGTGCCGTTGAGGATCGCGGTGCGCGGGGGCGTGGACGCCATGGCACTGCTGCTCACCGAGGCGGGGAAGGTCAGGGGCGACGGGGACGTCGTCTTCCACGGCGCCCCGGTGCATCCCTCAGGAGCGGTCCGGCTCGCGCAAGTGGCGGGGGCGGCGGAGGCCGGCACGGCATGGGTCGAGGTCGGCCTCACCGCCGTGGAGGAGCAGATCGCCCGCGTGCTGCTCGTGGGTTCGACGGAGCACGGCGCGATGAGGGACGCCGCCGGCCTTTCGGTGGAGGCCTTCGCACCCGACGGCACCTCGGTCGCGCGCTACGACGTCACCGACGCCGCCGGGGAGACGGCGATGGTCCTCGCCGAGCTCTACCGCCGGGCGGGCGGATGGAAGTTCCGCGCCGTGGGCCAGGGTTGGGCCACCGGGCTCGCCGGTCTGGCCACGGACCACGGCGTGGACGTGGCCGAGTCCGGCGGGTCGACGGCACCGACCGCGCCGCAGGCGCCCCCGGCGCCGGCGCCGGCTCCCGCGCCGGCTCCTCTGCCCGCGCCGGCTCCCGCGCCCGCGGTGCCGACGCCGGCTCCCGCGCCTGCTTTCGCTCCTCCGCCCGCAGCGGTCGCGCCCGCGGCGCCCCCGCCCTTCGCGGTCCCCGCAGCGCCGGTCCCTCCCGCTGCGGTCCCGCCCTCGGCGGTCCCTCCCGCGTCGGCCCCTCCCATGGCGCCCGTCCCTCCCGTCACCGCCGGCTGGTGGACGTACGGGCCCGTCTTCGAGCCGTACACGGAGACAGGCCGGGACAACGACGTGATCACCGTGGCCGGCCTCCCGCCGGGTCCGGTCGTCGTCCAGCTCGACATCAGCGGCGACGGATACACCGGACTCTGGGTGCTCGACCGTCGCAACAAGGAGGAGGACAACCTCGTCAACAGCACCGAGGAGGACTTCCACGGCAGCCTCCTCGCCACCGTCCCGGCGAACGGCCCGCTGCGTCTCAAACTGCAGGCCGAGGGCCCCTGGCAGGTCCGGGTGTCGCCGCTGGCGGCCGCCCCTCGCCTGACGGAGGAGGAGGCCCCGTACCGCGGTCCCCAGGTGCTGCTGCACACGGGAGGCGTGGCCGACATGGCCGTCCACTACCGCGGCGACGACAACCTCATCGTCCACGTCTACGAACTCGCGGGGCACGACGACCACACGACCCTGCCGCGGTACGAGAACGTGGTCAACGAGATCGGCAAGCGGCGCGAGACCGTACCGCTGCCCGAGGGGCCCCTCGTCGTCCAGTTCGAGATGGCGGACGGCCCGTGGCGGGCACGGCTGAAGCACCTGCAGCCGCCGACCCGGCCGCTGCCCCCGGCGCCGCCGGGCGCGCCGGCACCCGTCCCGTTCGCCGCCCCCGGCGATCCGGCCTGGCCGGACAAGCAGTCCGGGTCCGCGACGAGGAAGAACTGGTTCACGCGAGGCCGGTGATGACCGGAGGGGACGGCCTCATGGGTGCGCGGCCGTGGACGCCAGGGCCAGGGCCGCCCCCACCTCCTCCGCCAGGGCGACCGGGTCGCCCGTCGGCACCGTCGGGTAGCCCTGGCGGCCGCGCGCCCAGGCGTCGTCCCGGGCGAACCAGTCGATCGCGACCGGCGCCGTGCCCCGTACGAGCGCGGTGTCGAGACTCGCGAAGTACGCGGCCCAGCGCGGCGCGTACACGTCCTGGACGAGACCGGCCCACTCGCGGTTGGCGTAGTCGTGCAGGCCGCCGCTCTCGCTCGGCCCCCGGTCGGCCCAGGTGGTGAGGATCGAGCGGGCGTCGTACTCGAGCCGGTCCTTCTCGTCCGCGTCGGCGCCCCAGGAACGGGCGTCGGCGAGCCACGGGCCGATCAGGAAACGCCGGTCGGAGGAGACGAGCCGTCCGAGCAGCTCCTCGTCGGCGTTCCACTCGCGCACCAGCGCCCGGAAGCCCTCCAGATCCTTCGCGTCGTACGCGGCCTTGACGCGCGGCAGCAGGGCCCGGCCCCGGTTGGTGAGCGCCTGGCGTGCCACGTCCACCACGTCGAAGCGGTACGCGTCCGAGGTCCGCAGCTCCGGCGCCACCTGGAGCAGTTCGGACAGGGCGCGCTCCACCGTGCCGGCGTCGTACCGCATGGCCGTCGGGCTCCAGCGTGCGGCCTTGGACGCGGTCAGGCTCGGCCGGGCCGTGAAGAGGCTGTCCTGCGGCTCGCTCCACGTACCGGAGGTCCCACTGTACGGGCCGAGGCGCAACTGCTCCCAGGCGGCGGCCGCGTGCGGGTCGGCACCGCCGTAGCGCCGGGCCGCGTAGGCGGCGAACCAGGCGCGGTGGTCGATCGGATCCGGCTCCCAGGCGAGTTCGGTGAACAGGTCGAAGGCCGCGGGGTTCCCGCCGGTGCCCTCGGGGAGGTAGGCGATTCCGCTCAGCGCACTGTCGGACCTGGTCAGCCACGTACGGAAACGGTCCACCCACACGCCCGTGTTGGCGCCCAGGCTGGTGTGGCCGCCGAAGTTGGCGATGGAACCGAACGCGTAGGACGTACCGCCCCACTGCTTCTCGCGGTCGAGCCCCTCGTACCGGTCGGAGAGGCCGTCGACGATCAGCACCCTGCTCCGGTCCACCCCGCTCAGGAGGGCCGCGGACGGGTTGTTCTGCCAGCCCAGCATGACCCACGTGGCCCCGGGGTGCGCGGTGTCCAGGGCCTCCTGGACGGCCCCCGCCGCCCGCGCCACGTCGACCGGCCCGGGCGTGCCGCCCTCGTGCAGCAGGTCCATCTTGAACAGGGCGGTGTCACCGAACCGGTCCCGCTGCGCCCGGTAGTAGGCGGCGGCCAGTTCACCGAAGACGGGTCCGGTCGGATCCAGCCAGTCGGGCCGGGCGAACCCGACCCACTTGCCCTGCGGGACCGTGACCGCCCCCGGGTTCCGGTCGGCGAACCCGGGCGGCACCGTACCGAAGAAGCCCGGAAGCACCGGGGTCATCCCCAGGGAGCGCAGGTGCCCCGCGATCCGGCCTCCCAGAGCCGCCCGCGCCTCGATCAGCCGCTCGGAGACCGGACCCCCGAAGCCCGACATGTTCTGCAGCAGCCACCAGGCCTGATGCGCGGGACCCGGGATCCAGGCCCGCACCTCCTCCGCGCCGTAGCCGAACCCCTGGAGTGCCCGGTAGTACGGGTATTCGGCCCCGGTCGGCACGAAGACCTCGTTCACGCCGTGCAGCGCCATCAGATCGATGTCGCGCTGGTACGAGGTGAAGTCGCGGTACGCGCCGGAGTACCCCTCGTCGGTGTCGTTCAGGGCGTACCGGTGCGGCACGCTCGCCGAGCGGGTGATCGTGCCCGGGACCGCGGGGAGCGTGGCCGGCAGCCGGCCCACGCTGTCGCCCGGCCATCCGATGTCGACCCCGGCGACCCGCTCCAGATACCAGCCCACCCCGGTGAGCAGCGTGGCCGGCGAGGTGCCCCGCACCTGGATCGCGCCCGCCGCGCCGGAGACCGAGAAGGAGTCCCCGGAGCGGGTCTCCGGCACGGGGACCAGGGTGAACTGCGCGGCCCGGGCGGGCAGCAGGCGCTCCAGGGCCGCCCGGGCGGGCCCCGGATCGAAGGCGGGCGCGGCGGCGGAGGCGCTGCCCGAGCGGGCCGGCGCGCCGGGCGCGGCGGCGGTCACGGCGGCGAGCACCACGACGAGGAAGGTGTCACGGCAACGACGGATCAGGCGGCTGCCCATCAGGCTCCCTGCTCGAACAGGACGACGGCGTAGGGCTCCACTCTCCGACGCCCCGCACCCGCCACCCCGCAAGCGGAGCCGGGAAGGGCGCGGCGCTCATCCTTGCGGGTGCGCGCGTTCGAGTCGGGGTACGAGCCGCGCCGGGTTCCGTGGAGCGGACCCTCCATGGGGTGGGCGGCACGCACCCGCGGTGACGGGAGGGCCCGGGGAGCGCCGTATACCTGACGGACACCTGGGCCTGGCAGACTTCGCCCCTTACGGTGTCCCGTCCTCACGACCCCTGGAGGCCCCATGGCGCAGCGGCCCGGTCATCCCTCCCGCACGGGCGGGTGCGTCCCCCGGCCGACGGGACGGCACGCGAGCGGAGAGGCCGCGCGATGACCCTGTGCCCCACCCGCCGTGCCGACGCGGCCGCGCTCCTCGTCCGCAGCGCGCCCGCCGCGCCCACCGCCGCCGTGCTGCTGCTCCACGGCGGCCGCGCCGAGGGGCCGGAGCCGCCGCCCGCCCTCAACCTGCCGGCGCTGCGGATGCGCCCCTTCGTCGGCGCGGTGACCCGGGCCGTCCGGGGCCGGGGCGTGCTCGTCGCCGAGGTGCGCTACCGCCACCGCGGCTGGAACGGCGCACGCGCGGACGCCGCCCAGGACGCCGAGACGGCGCTCGCGCGGCTCCGGGAGCAGGTCGGGTCCGTGCCCGTCGTGCTCCTCGGTCACTC
This sequence comes from Streptomyces sp. R44, assembly GCF_041053105.1. Taxonomy (NCBI): domain Bacteria; kingdom Bacillati; phylum Actinomycetota; class Actinomycetes; order Kitasatosporales; family Streptomycetaceae; genus Streptomyces; species Streptomyces sp. R44. The sequence continues at coordinate 7,919,574 of NZ_CP163444.1, forward strand.
CATGGGCGGCCGGGCCGCCCTCCGCGCGGCGGGCGACCCCGCCGTGCGCGGAGTGGTCGCCCTCGCGCCGTGGTGCCCCGCCGACGAGCCCGTGGACCACCTCGGCGGCCGGCGGCTCTACCTCCTCCACGACGAGACCGACCGGGTCACCTCGGCCCGCCAGTCCTGGGAGTTCGTCCGCCGGGCCAGGGAGGCGGGCGCCGACGCGGCGGGCATCCCGATGCCGACGGGCGGCCACGCCATGCTCCGGGGCGCGGACCTCTGGCACCGGCGCGCGGCCGAACTCACCGCGGCGCTGCTCTCCCACGGCTGAGCCGGCCCCGGGCGGCGGGGCGGTCCGCTCCCCGGGGTTCGCGGACCCCCTCGCCGCCCGTCTCAGCGGGCGTCCGGCCGGGACCCGAGGCCGAGTACGGCCGTGAGGGCGGCCCTCAGCTCCGATTCCGGGTCCTCCGACGTCCCCTCGGACCGCCAGGCGACGAAACCGTCCGGGCGCACCAGCACCGCTCCGTTCACGGTGACGCCATGGGCCTCCGCCCAGTCCTCGCCGTCCGAGGGGGAGAGGTCCGCGTCCGGCCCGTCGCCGATCCGGTACGACGCGAGGGGCACCGCGAGGCGCTCGGCGACCCGGGCCGCCGCCGAGTACCAGCCGCCGACGGCACCCGCCGTGGTCAGCAGCACCGGAGACTTCTCGTACAGATCCAGGGTGGAGATCCGTTCACCCGCCCGGTTCAGCCAGAGGTGCGGCGCGCGGCTGCCCGGCTCGCCCGTCAGACGGAGCCCGTCCGGCACGACCGGCACCGCCGGGTCCGCGCCGAGCACCGCGCCCTGCGGATAGCGGTACCCCAGCGCCACGTTGAGGATCCCGCCCCGCTTCCCGCCCGCGCCCGGCCCCGGGGCGTACCCCGGGTGGCTGTGCTCGACCGAACGCGAGGAGGCACGGGCGCTCGTCGCCTCCGCGACCGGCCTGCGCTCCGCGTCGTAGGACGCGAGCAGCTCGGGGCCGGCCCAGCCGCCCAGTACCGCCGCGAGCTTCCAGGCGAGGTTGTGCGCGTCCTGGATGCCGGTGTTGGAGCCGAACGCCCCCGTGGGCGGCATCTCGTGGGCCGAGTCGCCGGCGAGGAACACCCGCCCGTCCGCGTACCGTTCGGCGATCCGCTCCGCCGCGTGCCACGGGGCCCTGCCCGTGATCTCCACGTGCAGATCCGGCACGCCCACGGCGCGCCGGATGTGCTCCCTGCACCGCTCGTCGGTGAACTCCTCCAGCGTTTCGCCGTGTTCGGGGTGCCAGGGGGCGTGGAACACCCATCGCTCGGCGTTGTCCACCGGCAGGAGAGCGCCGTCGCCCTCCGGGGTCGTGAGGTAGCAGACGATGAAGCGCCGGTCGCCGACGACCGCCGCCAGATCGCGCGACTCGAACGTGATGCTCACGTTGTGGAACAGGTCCCCCGGCCCCGTCTGCCCGATGCCGAGCTGCTCCCGGATGGGGCTGCGGGGGCCGTCCGCCGCGACGAGGTAGTCCGCCCGGACGGTGGTGTGCTCACCGGTCTCCCGGCTCTTGACCCGCGCCGTCACCCCTTCGGCGTCCTGCTCGAACGACATCAGCTCGGTCGAGTACCGCAGATCCCCGCCCAGCTCCCGCGCGGTCCGCAGCAGCACGGGTTCGAGATCGTTCTGGCTGCACAGGCACCATTCGGCGGGACTGAACCGCGCGAGGCCACCGCCGGGATCGATCTCCCGGAACAGCCACTCGCCGTCGTCACCCGCCAGGCTCGGCGCCTGGAAGATCCCGTTGTTCGCCGACAGGGTCCTCGCGGCCTCGTGGATCCGCTCCCGGACCCCCGCGCCGCGGAACACCTCCATGGTGCGCACGTTGTTCCCGCGGCCCCGCGGGTGGATCGACGTGCCCGCATGGCGCTCGACGAGCGTGTGCGGCACGCCGAGACGGCCCAGGAAGAGCGAGGTGGACAGCCCCACCAGGGAGCCGCCCACGATGAGGACGGGCGTGCGATGTCCGATCTCACCGGTCGCTTCGCTTCGGTTCATCGATGGCCTCCAGCGTCACCGGTGACGCGGGTCGGGGATGGGATGCACATGCCTTCCCGGCCCAGCCCCGGACCCTGCGCGGAGGGCACCCGAATGACGCACGGTTCACTCATCCGCTCCGTGGGGCTCGCGTAGAACGTGCGCCCGAGCCAACGTTCGGTACATGACGACCCCGGCCATCGGAGCCAGGCGGTCCTTCCCCGCTCTCACAGACGAGCAGACTCACAGACGAGAAGAGGTGCGCCGTATGACCACCACGGCACGCATATCGCAGTCGGTGTTCGACGGGTCCAGGCTGCGGGTGATCCTGCTGCTCGACCTGTACGACGGAGCCCAGCAGCAGTTCCTCGAAGCGTACGAGGTCATGCGCAAGCAGGTGGCCGGCGTCCCCGGCCACATCAGCGACCAGCTCTGCCAGTCCATCGAGAACCCCTCGCAGTGGCTCATCACCAGCGAATGGGAGAGCGCCCCGCCCTTCCTCGCCTGGGTGAACAGCGAGGAACACGTCGAGATGGTCAAGCCCATGCACAGCTGCGTCCGGGACACCCGGTCCATGCGCTACAGCATCCTCCGGGAGACCGGCGCACAGCGGCCCCTCACCCCGGAGACGGCCGCCGGCGAGCAGGTGGCGGCCCGCGTCGGCGACGGAGTGACCCGCCACGCGCTCACGTTCACCGTCAAGCCCGGCTCCGAGTCGAAGGTCGCCGAGCTCCTGGCCGGATACGAGTCGCCCGCGGCCCAGGTCGACGAGAACACCCGGCTGCGCCGCACCTCGCTGTTCATGCACGGCAACCGGGTCGTGCGGGCCGTCGAGGTGGAGGGCGACCTCCTGTCCGCGCTGCGGCACGTCGCCCGGCAGCCCGGCGTGCGGGCCGTCGAGGAGGCCATCAACCCCTACCTGGAGCAGGACCGGGACCTCACCGACCCCGAGTCGGCCCGCGTCTTCTTCACCCGGGCGGCCCTGCCCGCCGTGCACCACGTGGTCGCCGCCCGCCCCGAGCCGGCCGACCTGCGGCGCCACGCCCTGTACTACCCGGCCGAGGAAGGCCGCGGTTCGGACCTGGCCCGGCTCCTCGCCGAGCAGGACGCGGAGGCGGCCGTCGACCCCGACAGCCCCGTCTACGGCAGCACCGTCTTCCAGCGCGACGACGTCGTGGTGCGCCTCGTCGACGTCGAGGGCGACCTCGACCTCGATCCCGTGGCCGCCCTCGGCGTCAAGGGCGCCGGCAAGGCCAAGGCGCTGCAGCGCCTCCTCGACGGGCCCGCGATCGGCGTGGAGGGGTCGCTGGAGACCGAGCGCAACCTCAACCGGCTGCTGTCGCACGCCGACATGCTGCCCGTCACCGACCGCCGCGCGGCCGACTCCTGAGAGGACGGTCCCGGGGCCACCGGCCCGACCGCCCGCGAGAGCCCGGCGCACCGGGCCACCGGCCCCCACCGTCCGTCACATCTCACCGCACCACTCGGAGGTATCAACCATGCTCGAGCAGACTCGGCTCATCGTGAACCTGAGCGACACGGAGCCCAACCGCAGACGCGGGGGCGACGTGCGGGCCATGCTCACGCCCGCCACGGTGAAGTCGACCAGCGGCTTCATGGGGATGGCCATCGCCCAGCCGGGCGAGCGCATCGCCGAGCACTACCACCCGTACTCCGAGGAGTTCGTGTACGTCGTCTCGGGCCGGTTCGAAGTGGACCTGGACGGCGAGACGCACCCGCTCGTGCCCGACCAGGGCCTCCTGATCCCCATCGGCGTCCGGCACCGCTTCCGCAACGTCGGCGACGTGGAGGCCCGCATGGTCTTCCACCTGGGGCCGCTCGCCCCGCACCCGAGCCTCGGTCACGTCGACACCGAGGAGGCCGTCGAGGGGGCGCTCGAGTGACCCGGCGCGTGGCCGTCACCGGCATAGGGGTGGTCGCCCCGGGCGGTGCCGGAACGGCGGCTTTCTGGGACCTCCTCGCCCAGGGGCGTACGGCGACCCGAGGCATCACCCTGTTCGACCCCGCCGGCCTGCGCTCCCGCATCGCCGCCGAGTGCGACTTCGATCCGTACGCCCACGGGCTGCCCCCCGACCTGATCCAGCACGCGGACCGGTACGTCCAGTTCGCCGCGGTCGCCGCCGGGGAAGCCGTACGGGACTCCGGGCTCGACGCCGCCACCGAGGACCCCTGGCGCGTCGGCGTCAGCCTCGGCAGCGCCGTCGGCGGCACCACCCGCCTGGAGCACGACTACGTCCTGGTCAGCGAGCGCGGACAGCGGTGGGACGTGGACCACCGCGCCGCCGACCCCAAGCTGCACATGGCGTTCTCGCCGAGCACGCTCGCCGCGGTGGTCGCCGAACAGTTCGGGGCCCGCGGCCCGGTGCAGACCGTCTCCACCGGCTGCACCTCCGGCCTCGACGCCGTCGGCTACGCCTTCCACACCATCGAGGAGGGCCGGGCGGACGTCGTCATAGCCGGGGCGTCGGACTCGCCGATCTCCCCGATCACCATGGCCTGCTTCGACGCCATCAAGGCCACCTCGCCCGACAACGACGACCCCGAGCACGCCTCCAAACCCTTCGACAACCGCCGCAACGGCTTCGTCATGGGAGAAGGAGCGGCCGTCCTCGTCCTGGAGGAGTACGAGCACGCCAGGGCCCGCGACGCGCACATCTACTGCGAGATCAGCGGCTACGCCACCTACGGGAACGCGTACCACATGACCGGTCTGACCGGCGAGGGCATCGAGATGGCCCGGGCGATCGACACCGCGCTCGACCAGGCCAGGCTCGACCCCACGTCGATCGACTACGTCAACGCGCACGGCTCCGGCACCCGCCAGAACGACCGGCACGAGACCGCCGCCGTCAAGCGGTCCCTGGGCTCCCACGCGTACGACACGCCCATGAGCTCCATCAAATCCATGGTGGGCCACTCGCTCGGCGCGATCGGCGCGATAGAGGTCGCCGCCTGCGTGCTCGCCCTGCGGCACCAGGTGGTGCCCCCGACCGCCAACTACGAGATCCCCGACCCCGAGTGCGACCTGGACTACGTGCCGCGCACCGCCCGCCCCCGGAAGCTCAGGAACGTGCTCTCCGTCGGCAGCGGCTTCGGAGGCTTCCAGTCCGCCGTGCTCCTGACCGGGCCGGGCGGGAGGACACGATGAGCACACAGCGGTCACCGCGGGCGGTCGTCACCGGCATCGGTGTGATCGCCCCCAACGGACTGCGCTCCGACGCGTACTGGAAGTCCGTCCGGGAGGGCCTCGGCGTTCTCGACCGGATCACCCGCGAGGGCTGCGAACACCTGCCCCTCAAGGTCGCGGGCCAGGTCGAGGGCTTCGACGCCTCCGCCCTCATCGACGAGCGCTTCCTCGTCCAGACCGACCGGTTCACCCACTACGCCATGGCGGCGGCCTCCCTCGCCCTCGACGAGGCCGGCCTCGGCCACGAGGAAGGACCCGAGGAGCCCTTCTCCATCGGCGTTGTCACCGCCGCGGGCTCGGGCGGCGGCGAGTTCGGCCAGCGCGAGCTGCAGAAGCTCTGGGGACAGGGCTCCAAGTTCGTCGGCCCGTACCAGTCCATCGCCTGGTTCTACGCCGCGAGCACCGGCCAGATCTCCATCCGGCACGGCTTCAAGGGCCCGTGCGGGGTGGTCGCCAGCGACGAGGCCGGCGGTCTCGACTCCCTCGCGCACGCCGCCCGCGCCGTCCGGCGCGGGACCGGTGCCGTCGTCGTCGGAGCCGCGGAAGCCCCCCTCGCCCCGTACTCGATGGTGTGCCAGCTCGGCTACCCCGAGCTCAGCACCGTCGACGACCCCGACCGGGCCTACCGTCCCTTCACGGCGAAGGCCTGCGGCTTCGTCCCCGCCGAGGGCGGCGCCATGTTCGTCGTCGAGGACGAGAAGCACGCCCTCGACCGGGGTGCGAGCGTACGGGCCACGATCGCCGGCCACGGCGCCACCTTCACCGGCGCCTCCCGCTGGGCGGAGTCCCGGGAGGGACTCGCCCGCGCCATCCGGGTCGCCCTCGACGAGGCGGGCTGCGCCCCGGAGGAGATCGACGTCGTCTTCCCCGACGCCCTGGGCGTGCCGGAGGCGGACCGCGCCGAGGCCCTCGCGATCGCCGACGCCCTGGGCGCGCACGCCACGCGCGTCCCCGTGACGGCACCCAAGACCGGCTACGGCCGGGCCTACTGCGGGGCACCCGTTCTGGACACCGCGGCCGCCGTGCTCGCCATGGAACACGGCCTGGTGCCCCCCACCCCCAACGTGTTCGACATCGACTGCGACCTCGACGTGGTCATGTCCGCAGCCCGGCCCGCCGAGCTGCGCACGGCCCTCGTCCTCAGCAGGGGACTCATGGGATCCAACGCGGCGCTCGTCGTGCGCCGCGGTGGCGGACTCGCCCGGTAGCTCCGGGCGAGGAAGGAGAAACGAAGATGATCACCACCGAACTCACCTTCGGCGAACTGGCCACGCTGATGAAGCAGTCGGCCGGCGTGACCGTCGACCCCACCCAGCTCGAAGAGGCCCCCGAGACCCCCTTCAGCGGCCTCGGCGTCGACTCGCTCGGCCTGCTCGGCATCGTCGGCGAGCTGGAGAACCGGCACGGCGTGGCGCTGCCCACCGACGCCGAGCGCTGCAAGACGCCGGCCGAGTTCATCGCCCTCGTCAACAACGCCCTCGCAGGAGTCTGACGTGTCCGGACACACCGACAACAGCATCACCATCGACGCCCCTCTCGATCTGGTCTGGGACATGACCAACGACATCGAGAACTGGCCGCAGCTCTTCAGCGAGTACGCCTCCGTCGAGGTCCTCGAACGGAAGGGCGACACCACCAAGTTCCGCCTGACCATGCACCCCGACGAGAACGGGAAGGTCTGGAGCTGGGTGTCGGAGCGCACCACCGACCGCGAGAACCGGAAGGTGCGCGCCCGCCGCGTCGAGACCGGCCCCTTCGCGCACATGAACATCGCCTGGGAGTACGAGGAGCTGCCCGGCGGCGTCCAGATGCGCTGGATCCAGGACTTCGCGATGAAGCCCGACGCCCCCGTCGACGACGAGTGGATGACCGAGAACATCAACCGCAACTCCCGCGTCCAGATGGCCCTCATCCGGGACCGCCTCGTCCAGGCCGCGAGCGAGCGCCGGACCGCGCCGGTCCGCAACGCCTGACGGGCACTCGCCAGAAAGGAAAAGAATGCACCACGCACTGATCGTCGCCCGTATGGCGCCCGGCTCGGCGCCCGCGATCGCGGACGTGTTCGCCGACTCCGACCGCGGCGAGCTGCCGCATCTGGTGGGGGTCGCCCGGCGCAGCCTGTTCCAGTTCGGTGACGTCTATCTGCACCTGATCGAGTCCGAGCAGGACCCGGCGCCCCACGTCGCCAGGCTGGCCGGACACCCCGAGTTCCGCGGCGTCAGCGAGCGTCTGTCGGCGTACGTCAGCGCGTACGACCCGACGACCTGGCGCAGCCCCAAGGACGCCATGGCGCACTGCTTCTACCGCTGGGAGCGTGACGCCGGCTCCTGAGCCGGGAACCCGGTGAAACCCGAGGCCGCCCGCCCCGCGACAGACGCGGAGCGGGCGGCCTGAGGTTTCCGCCGTGGTCCGGGATCAGCCGGGCACGGTGCACTCGAAGGCGTGCAGGTACGCGTTGACCGGGCGGATCTCGCCGATGACGAGCCCGGCGGCCGTGAGCCGCTCCACCATGCTCTGCCGGGTGTGCTTCGCGCCACCGACGTTGAGCAGCAGCAGGAGGTCCATGGCCGTCGTGAACCTCATGGAGGGGGTGTCGTCCACGAGGTTCTCGATGACGACGACGCGGGCGCCGGGCTCGGCGGCCTTGCGGACGTTCGCCAGGCACCTGCGGGTGCTGTCGTCGTCCCACTCCAGGATGTTCTTGATGATGTAGACGTCGGCCCGGACCGGAATGTCCTCCCGGCAGTCGCCGGGCACGATGCGTACGCGGGAGGCCAGCGAGCCGTTCTCCCGCAGCCGCGGATCGGCGTTGCCGACCACCGCCGGCAGGTCGAGCAGCGTGCCGTGCAGCGTGGGGTGCTTCTCCAGGAGGCTCGCCAGGACGTGGCCCTGTCCGCCGCCGATGTCCGCGACGGAGGAGGCTCCGCGCAGATCGAGGAGTTCGGCGACGTCCTCGGCCGACTGCCTGCTCGACGTGGTCATGGCCCGGTTGAAGACGTACGCGGACTCGGGCGCCTCCTCGTTGAGGTACGAGAAGAACTCCCGCTCGTACACGTCCTCGAAGACATTGCGGCCGGAGCGGACGGCCTCGTCGAGCTTGGGCCAGACGTCCCAGGTCCAGGGCTCGGTGCACCACAGCGCGATGTAGCGCAGGCTGTGCGGATCGTCCTCGCGCAGCAGCCGGGACATCTCCGTGTGGGCGAAGGCGCCGTCGGGCTGCTCGGCGAAGACGCCCTGGCAGGACAGGGCGCGCAGCAGGCGCCGCAGGGTGCGTGGTTCGGTCTTCACCGCGGCCGCGAGGTCCTCCGCGGTCATGGGGGTGTCTCCCAGTGCGTCGGCCACGCCCAGGCGGGCGGCCGCGCGCACGGCGGCGGCGCACGCCGCGCCGAAGACGAGTTCTCTCAGCCGCATCGGCGGCGGGGGAGCGGAATCGACGGTCGTCATCTGTTTCGCCTTGCCTTTGCTGTCATGCCATACGGGTGGGGGAGTCGGGGCGGGCGGTCAGCACATGCCCGCGGGCTCGGAGACGCCGCAGGTGTTGTGGCGGAACGTGTTGGTCTTGCTGACGTCCCGGTTCGCGAGGTCGGCGGTGCCGTTGCGCAGCACCACGTTGTCGTGGATCTCGATCCGTTCGTTGGGGACGCCCACGAAGCTCTTGAAGAGCACGATGCCGCCGGACAGCGGTGAGCTGCCGACGTTGTCCTCGACCCGGTTGTGGGCGACGACCGTGTCCTCGGCGCCGGTGACGACGATGCCCGAGCCCTGGAGGAAGGGCAGGCGCGGGGTCTTCGGGCAGAGCTTGTTGTTCTCGTGGATGTGGTTCCGACGCAGGGTCATCGCCCCGGCGCGCGGGGTGGACTCGTCGCCCACCACGAACACGGCGGCGCAGTTGCCGGTGGCCTCGTTGTGGTCGACGGTCAGGTTCCGCAGGCGCCGCACCGTGATGCCGATCCTGTTGCCGGACACCCGGTTGCCGCTGACGACCGTGCCGTGGGTGTCGGTGGCTCCTCCTTCCTCGGTGACGGTGTTGGCCAGGAACAGGCCCGCGTCGCCGTTGCCCCGGGCGGTGTTGTGGCGCAGCACTCCGCGTACGGAACGCTCCTGGGCGATGCCCCAGGTGCCGTTGGACTCGGCGGTGACCCGCTGGACCACCAGGCGGTCGGTCCATTTGGCCCACAGGCCGTTCTTGGCGAAGCCCCGGAGGGTCAGCGAGCGCACGGTCACGCCCTCGACGGGACGGGCCTCGGTGCCGGTCACGCAGATGCCGTTGCCCGCCTGCGCGCAGGTGTCGGCGCCGGGGGTGGCGGCGGGCCGGATGACGGTGGGGAAGACGGTCGAGCCGCGGAGGGTGAGGTGCGACGTGGTGATGCGGACGCTCTCGTGGTACGTGCCGGGGGCGAGGATGATGGTGTCGCCGGGGCGCGCGGAGTCCACGGCCTGCTGGATCGATTCGCCCGGCTTCACCCGGTGCACCGACCCGCTGCCGGCCGAGGGCGCGGCGGCCCCGAGCCCCGAGGCCGTGAGGGCCGCGGTGCACGCCAGGAGGGCGATCTGTCGTTTCGTCATATCGCGAAGTTATGAGCGCCCGTTCCGGCCCGCCACCGCTGATCCCCCGGGCGGGCCGGGGCCGACCGGGGGCCTTGTGCGGCGGCCGTACGGGCGCTGGTCCGTTCGCGTGCGGGGCGGGATCACCCGGGGGGCGGTACGCCCACGACGGTGACCTGCTGTGACGGGTCCGGGCGGGCGCGGCCGTGCGGCCGACCGGAGGACGGCCGAACGCGCTCCCCGTGTTGCGGGGAGTGCGCGGCGGCCTTTGCCTCGTGCACGGAGCACAGCACAGGTGCCGCGCGAAGGAGCCGGCCGGAAAGCTCCACCGAAGGAGAGAAGCATGCGTCGCGTACGCACCGGTCTGCAGATCAGCCTGATCGTCGGCGCCGTCGTCCTGTCCGCCCCCACGGCACTCGCAGCCCCCGGGGACTCCGATGTCCGGATCGCGCCGCTGAACGCGGCCCCCGGCACCACCGTCACCGTCACCACCACCGCCTGCGGCAAGGAGACCTACGGCAAGGGGGAGTCGGAGGCGGGCGGCAAGTTCCACCTGCTGCCGGGCAACCGGCAGGGTGTCCTGGTCGGCGAGTTCGTCGTGCCCGAAGGCGCCACGTCCGGCACGGACACGGTCACCCTGAAGTGCCCGCCGCGGATCAAGCAGACCGTCACGTACCGCATCTCGAGCCGGCCGCACGGCGGCGTCGAGGCCGGCTTCGGCTGGGCCGCGAGTGCCGCGGGCCGGGCCGATACCGTCGCGGCGGCCGGTGCGGCGGGGTCCGTCGCGACCGCCGCGGAGCCCGCGGCCGACTCCACGAGCGCCCCGCTCGCGGCGGGCGGCCTGCTGCTCGCCGGCGCCGCGGTGGGTGGTGCGCTCCACCTCCGCCGCCGCGCGCGGCGAGCCCGTGCCTCGGCCTGACGGGCACCCGGCCCGGGGACGTGTCCGCCCTCGGTCCTCGTCGCACACCCGCGACGGGGCCCGGGGGCGGACCCATGGGTACACACGCCAGAACGTGATCGGTCCCGCGCATTTCCGTTCGGCGAATGGTCGTTTTATAGAGGGGAATTGACCGCTGGAGGCTGTCCTTCCAGCAAGGTCACATGGCGAACCCGAACTGACTATGCTCCCCGATGTGTTGCGCCGTGCTCACAGCGAGTCACCGCCGCGCAATGCATCACCTCAGTCCGTTCATTTCAGACGGTTTAGGGACCCCCTGATGGTTCGTGCAGGTTCAATTTCCAGATCCCGGCCGACCTCGGCCGCCCGGGTATGGCTCCTCCCGCCCGGAGTTCTGGCCGTAGCCTCCGCCATAGCGCTGCTCCTCTCCTCCGCGCAGATACGGACACCGGTCGCCTGGTGCGGACTTGCCGCGGTCCTCCTGACGGTCGCCACCTCGGCCATCGCCGCGCGCCGAACACGCGCGGCGGAGGCCGAGCGGCACACGCGGGCGAGGGTCGAGGCGGCGGAGCAGCACGCCCAGCGCGAGGCCGAGCTCCTCGGGCGCCTGGCGGACCAGAGGGCCACCGTCCTCTGGCTCGCCCAGGAACTCCTCCCCGCGGCCATCTCCCGACTCCACAGGGGCGACGCCTCCCCGGACATCATCAACGCCGTGAAATTCGGGCAGCACCTCGACCCCGAGTACGTCGTGGCGCTCAAGGCGGCCCTGCGGACGTCCCTGGAGGCCGTGGAGACCGAGGAGCACACCCGCGACGCCTCCCAGCGCGCCCTCGTGGCGGTCGCGCGCCGGGTCCAGGCGATCGTGCACCAGCTCACCAAGGACCTCCACGCCATGCAGATCCTGCACGGCAACGACCTCGTGGTCTCCCGGGGACTGCAGAACGTCGACCACCGCAACGCCCTGATCGGCCGCCTCGCGGCCAGCGTCGCGGTCCTCGGCGACGCCCGGCCGGGGCGCCAGTGGTCCAAGGCGATCCCGCTCTACGACATCCTGCGCGGGGCCATGTCCCGCATCGTGGACTACCCCCGCGTCAAGCTGCAGTCGGTGGCGGAGGTCGCGGTGACCGGCCCCGGTGCCGAGCCGATGATGCACCTCCTCGCCGAACTCCTCGACAACGCCACGACGTTCTCCCCGCCGCACACCCCGGTCGAGGTGACCGCGAGCGAGGTGCCCTCCGGCATCGCGATCGAGATCGAGGACCGCGGAGTCGGTCTCACCGAGGAGGTCCGGCGGCGCGTCGAGCGCGTCATGGCCCAGTCGCAGACCGGGGTCAACCTGTCGAGCCTGGGCGAGCTCACCCAGATCGGCCTCCCGGTCGTCAGCCGACTGGCCCGCGAGCACGGCTGCGAGGTCGACCTGCGCACCTCCGCCTACGGAGGCGTACGGGCCGTGGTGCTCGTCCCCCGCGGGCTGATCACCACCGTTCCCCAGGGCTCCCTGCTGACCTCGGAGATCCTCCGGAGGCGGCGCGCGGGAGGCCCCGTCCTGCCCCGGCCGACCCCCGCGCCCGACGCCGGCGGGGACGCCGTCGTGGCCAGGAAGACCGCCAACGGACTCCCGCAACGACGACGGGAGGCGCCCTCGCCCATGCTCCCGCAGCGACGACGCGAGTCGCCGGTCCCGACGCCGCTCCTCCAGACCGGGCCCCCGCCCGCCGACCCGGCGGCCTCCCTGGCCGGCTCCCGCCAGCCGGGACTGATGTGGGAGGCGTTCAACGGCACCAAGAGCGGCGACGACGCAGCGGTCGCCGACCCCATTCTTTCCCCCAGCGAGCCGTCAGATGAGGACGAGTAACATGCAGCCACTGCCGAACATGGACTGGATGCTCACGGACCTGGTGAGCAGTGTCCCGTACGTGCGACACGTGGTCGTCCTGTCGTCGGACGGCCTCAGCATCGGGCAGGCGAACACGGCCCCCGACACCGCCGACGCGATCGCCGCCGCCTGCTCCGGCATCCAGAGCCTGGCCCGGGCCATCGCGCAGATGTTCCCGCAGGGGGACGGATCGACGCACATGGTCGGGATCGAGGCCGACGGCGGCTACTTCTCCCTGATGGCCGCCGGCCCCGGGGCGTATCTCGCGGTCCTCGCCGACCCGGAGGTGGACGCCGGACTCCTCGGCAACCGCATGCGCACGCTGGTGATCCGCATCGGCCAGCACATGACCAGTCCGCCTCGTGAGGACGTCGGGCAGGCGATGTGACATCGGAGAACCAGGGCCCCTGGCATGAAGGCACACCCGTCCCGCTCTACGTCGTTACCGGCGGCCCGGACCCCTCGACCGGGAAGTTCAACCTGGTCACCCTCATCGCAACGAGGTCCGAGCCCGACCCCGCCATGCAGCCCGAGCACTCGGCCATCCTCACCCTGTGCACGTACCCGCTCTCGGTGGCCGAGGTCTCCGCGTACCTCGGTCTCCCGTTCAGCGTCGTCACCGTGCTGCTCGCCCAGCTCGTCGAGGAGGAGCGGGTCGAGGCCATCTCGCCCGTACCCGTGGCGGCCTATCCCGAACGCGGCCTACTGGAGGCGGTGATCCATGGACTACGCAAACTCTGACCTGCTCGAGGCCGGCCGGCGCGACACCGACCTGCTGCTGCCGCACGGCGCCAGGGGAGTGAAGGTCGTGATCGTCGGCGGCTTCGGCGTCGGCAAGACGACCATGGTCGGGTCGGTGAGCGAGATCCCGCCCCTGACCACCGAGGAGACCATGACGCAGGCGGGCGTCGGGATCGACGACAACCCCGGCGCCAAGGGCAAGAAGACCACGACCGTCGCGCTGGACTTCGGCCGCATCAGCATCAACCAGGAGCTGATCCTCTATCTGTTCGGCACACCCGGACAGGAGCGCTTCTGGTTCCTGTGGAACGGCATCTTCGAAGGCGCGCTGGGCGCCGTCGTCCTCGTCGACACCCGCAGGATCGAGGTCTCCTTCGAGGTCATCACCCGGCTCGAAGACCGCCGCGTCCCGTTCGTCGTGGCCGTCAACACCTTCCCGGAGGCCCCGCAGTACCCCCTGACAGATCTGCGCACCGCTCTGGCCCTCAACGACTCCGTGCCCATCGTCACCTGTGACGCCCGGGACCGGGCGTCCTGCCGCGACACCCTGCTCGCGCTGATGGGCTACCTGTGCACCCTCGCCGCCGCCCAGGAGACCGCATGACCGTCCCACCCACCGAACACGCCACCGCACAGCCCGGGGCGATCCCGCCCCCGGGCTGTCCGGCCCACATCGGCGACGGCCCCGGCGGAGCCACCCGGCTCTACGGCCCCGCCGCGTCGACGGACCCGATGGGCCTGTACGAGGAGCTGCGCGCCGCCCACGGCCCGGTGGCGCCCGTCCTGCTCGACGGCGACGTCCGCGCCTGGCTCGTCCTCGGGTACCTGGAGAACCGGGACGTGGCCAGCCGCCCGACCCAGTTCTCCCGCGACCCCCGCGTCTGGCACGGCTGGCGGAGCGGGGAGATCGACCCCGAGACCTCTCCGCTGATCCCGATGATCGGCTGGCGCCCCGACTGCGTCTGCGCGGACGGCGAGGAGCACCAGCGGCTGCGGGGCGCGGTCACGTCCAGCCTCAGCCAGTTCGACCACCGGGGCGTCCGCCGTCTCATCACCCGCTTCTCCCACCAGCTGATCGACACCTTCTGCGAGCGCGGCGAGGTGGAGCTGGTGGAGCAGTTCACCGAGCACCTGCCCATGCTCACCCTCATCCATCTGCTCGGGATGTCGGACGAGGACGAGGACGCCCCCAGGCTGGTGCACGCCGCCCGTGACCTGTTCAAGGCGACCGAGACCTCGCTGGCCAGCAACGCCTATGTGCTCGAATGCCTCGAAAAGCTGGTCGTCGAGAAGCGCGCCCATCCGGGCCACGACGTCGCCTCCGCGCTGATGGCCCACCCGGCGGCGCTCACCGACGAGGAGGTCAAGCACCACCTGAGGCTCATCCTGCTCGCCGGCTACGAGACGACCGCCAACCTGATGTCCAACGTCATGCGCATGGTCGTCACCGATCCCCGGTTCCGCGGCTCCCTCGCGGGCGGCCAGATGACCGTTCCGGAGGCGGTGGAGCAGGTCCTCTGGGACGAGCCGCCGCTCATGGTGTGCCCCGGCCGCTGGGCCAACGGCGACACCACGCTCGGCGGGCAGGAGATCAAGGCGGGGGACATGCTCCTGCTCGGTCTGGCCGCGGGCAACGTCGACACGGCGATCCGCCCGGACGCCGCGACCCCCGTGCACCACAACCGCGCGCACCTGTCCTTCAGCGCGGGCACGCACGAATGCCCGGGCCAGGACATCGGCCGCATCATCGCCGACGCGGGCATCGACATCCTGCTCACCCGGCTTCCCGACGTCGCCCTGGCCATTCCCGAGGAGGACCTCAGCTGGCGTTCCTCCACCTGGGCCCGGCACCTCACGGCCCTGCCGGTGACCTTCGCGCCACGTGCGCCCCAGGGCGACGACGACCCGGCCCCGCTGCCGGCCCCGCCGGCCCGGAGCGACGGAAGGCCCGTGACGGCTCCGCGGCCGGTGAGCGACCCGGGGGCGGCGACCGCTCCGGTGGCGGCGGGACGGCCCGCGCCCCGGCGTTCGTGGTGGGCGCGCGTCCGGCGGTTCCTGCGCGGGAAGTAGGGGTGCGCCGGGGCGGCCCCGCTGCCCTCACTCCGGGAACGACCCGTCCCCGGAGGCGTAGCGGGGCGCTCCGGTGTACCAGGCGTGGAGGCCGGAGAGGAAGCCACAGGCTCCCCGGAGCCAGGTCTCCAGCTCGGCCCGCTCGTCGTGGTCGAGGCCGGACCGGTGGACGAGCAGCGGCAGTTCGCTCTGCCTGAGGTGCTCGAACTCCCGCAGGCGGGCGTTCACCAGATGGAGTGCGGCGGGTACGGCGGCGTGCAGGGTGATGCCCAGGGAGGTTCCGACGACCAGAACCAGATTGTTGACATCGTTCTCCTCGTGCACTTCCCTTTCATAGGACGCGATGTCGTTCGCAAGCCCCATGAAATCCATGAAGGCGTCGAGCAGCGCCTGTACGGTCCGCGTGTGGCGTATTTTCGCGGGTATTCGCGCGCCCGTGGACAATTCCACGGAATAGGGGGCGGTGTAGGCGGCGAAACTCTCCCGGCGGAACGGGGCGTAGTCGATCAGATGGGGAATGCGGCCGCTGCGGCTGTTGGCCAGTTCCTCGACTCCCGCGTCGATGTAACGCGCCAGAGCCCGGTTGAACTCCACACGCCAGTGGTCCAGTCTCGGCGGGAAGAGGTGCTGCTGCAGATCGGCGATTCCCCGCTCGACGGCGTTCGTCGGCTCGGGCAGCCTGGCCCCCCGCTCGGGCCGCAGGAAGGCGTGCAGCCGGGTGGTGAAGGCGCGTGCTCCGGCGAGGTCGCCGGTCTGCTTGAACGCGGACGCGAAGTAGTCGTCCCAGGCCAGGGCCCAGATGTTGAAGCGGTGGTTGAGCCGGAGGTCGGAGAGCGAGGCGTCGGGGAGGGTCCAGGCGGTCAGCTGGTCGACGGTCATCGCGTGGAACTTGGCCCGGCTCCAGATCGCGGGGCGGGCCGGCGGCCCCGGGTAGCCGTCGAGCATGCCCATGGCGCGTGCCCAGGACTCGCTCTCCTCGTGCAGGGCGGGCAGATGCGGATTCACCCGCAGCGCGTGGGGCATCCATAGCAGGGGCACGTCGACGGCGCGCACTGTCATGGGGACCGACCTCCTTCTGTCCTCGACCCGCACCGGTGCGCCGCGAGGCCGACCACTGCCCGCCCCACGGCTCTCCAAACCTGCCCGCCACGGACGACCGGAAACCGACAACTCTCCACGGCGGGCGATCAGTTCGGGATCACTCGCGCAAAGAAACGATCCTTCCGGGCTGTCGAGCGGCGCTCTACAGCGGCTGCTCGGGCCAGTCCAGGAGACGGGCGCCGATGACGGCCGTCTGGAGGGCGTAGCGCTGCACGGGATCGCCGGGGTCCGCGCCGGTGAGCCGGTGGATGCGGTCGAGGCGGTAGGTCATGGCCCGCACGCTGAGGCTGAGTTCGCGGGCCGCCTGCGCGGTGACGCAGCCGCTGTCGAAGTACGCCGTGAGCGTCTCCAGGAGGGGCTTCGCGCCGCCGCGGGCCTGCCGGAGCGGGCCGAGCACGGTGCGGACGAGGTCGGCCATGGCCTGCCGGTCACGGGTGAGGACCGGGTAGACGAGGAGGTCGGCGGCGTGCAGGACCGGCTCGCTCAGGTTCATGCGGGCCGCGAGGGCGAGGGCGTTGAGGGCCTCCTCGTAGGAGTGGACGACACCGCCCGCGCCCGGGTGCGGGCGGCCGATGGCGACCTGGCCGCCGTCGGCCGCCGCGTACGCCTGCTTGGCGAAGTGGGTGAGCACCTCGGGCTCGTCGGCCGGCGCGACGCAGATCAGCCGCCCGTCCTTGGCGGTGAGCAGGATCCGGCGACTGCCGAAGCGGGCGACGAGCGAGGACTCGACGGTACGGGTGACCGCGTAGCCGTCGCTGTACGGTTCCGGGCCCTGGGCGACGGCCACGGTGTGAGCGGGGGACAGGAGCAGCCCGAAGCGCTCGGCCCGCTCGGCGAGACGGCCCAGATCGCTCCGGCCGTACAGCAGGTCGTCGATGAACTCCCGGCGTGCCGCCTCCTCCTGACGCATCGCCAGGTACTGGGCCCGCTCGTGCCCCTCGGCGAAGGCGTCCACGGCCTGCTCGACGGCGCTCAGCAGGTGGTCGGCGGCGGACGGCGGCAGACCGGGGCGCACCCGCTCGGCGGCGGAGAGATGGGCCCGGACGAGGGCGCGCAGTCCGATGCCGGCCTCCGCGGCCCGCTCGCCGAGCGAACCCAGGGCGTCGCGCTCCTCCCGGGTGAGTCTGCGGCGGGTCGCGCACACACCCGCCAGGATCTCGGCGTACCCGTCCAGGTACTCCTCGGCGGGCTCTCTCTCCGACACGTTTCCTCCCCCGTTCTGACGCGCCCCTGACGTGTTCCTGACGCGCGGTGATCAAGAGTGACACGCCCGTGGGCAGGGAGAGGAAGCGGCATCGAGAAGGCGTCGAACACTGCCGGACACCGGCAGTGCGCGGCGGATGATCAGGCCTCAGGATCACAGAGGGGTCCGGTGCCGCCAAACGGGGGAGTCGGCGGCACCGGACCTTGGTCCCACGGTACAAGCAGCGGGCGGGTACGGGTGCCGGAATCGACCAGGACGACGCGAACGAAGCGCGCCGCCCGTGCCCGAACACCGCCGGAACCGGCGGAGAGAGCGAGCGACAGCATGGCCAAGCCGGTGCACGCGGCGATCGGCGAGAAGCCGATCCGCTGCCGGATGTGCGACAACGACACCTTCCGTGAGCGGGAGGTGAAGCTGAACAGCACGGGCATGGAGTTCTTCAACATGGCCTGGGCGAACGAGTCGGCGACCGGCCTGATCTGCTGGACGTGCGGCTACGTCCACCTGTTCGTCAACCGGGACATCAGGCTCTACCGGATACAGGGCTGAGCCCGGCCTCGGGGGCGCGCGGCGCACGGAAGGCACCGATCCAGATGCCGGTGACGGCGCTCACGTACCGGGCGCCGCACCGGTCCGAGGGGACGACCAGCTGGGTGCCCGAGGTGTCGAGCCACTCCTCGTCCATCCGGGTCGCGAGCAGGATCGGCGCGTCGCCGAAGTCCGCGTCGATCTCCGCCCAGGACAGCAGCGCGTGATGCCCGTCGCCGCCGCTCACCGTGAGCAGGAAGCGCGACCGCTCCTTGCGGCGCGCCGGATCGAACCCCGGCCGGGCGGTCGGTGTGGCCACTGCGCCCAGTGATGCCCGACCGCGCCGAGCCGGAGCTTGATACGAGACGGCGGGGCGCATCCTCCAGGTTCATCCACCAAGGCCCCGCGCCCGGCGGTCCAGCGCGGCCCACACCCTGTCCCGGGTGACGGGCAGCTCGGTGAAACGGATGCCGGTCGCGTCGCGCAGGGCGTTGGCGAGGGCGGGGGCGACGGGGTTGAACGGGCTCTCGCTCATGGACTTGGCGCCCAGCGGCCCGATGGCGTCGGACGTCTCGGTGAAGTGGACCTCCGTGCGGGGCACATCGGCGTACTGGGGGAGCCGGTAGCGGCGGAACGCGGCCGTGGTGACCTCACCCCGCTCGTCGGTCCGCACGTTCTCGAAGAGGGTGGCGCCCAGCGCCTGGGCGACTCCGCCCTCCACCTGGCCGCGGCACTGCATCGGGTTCATGACCTTGCCGGCGTCGGCCGCGTGCACGCTCCGCAGGATCTGGATCTCCCCGCTGCCCGGGTCGACCGCGACCCGGAACCACTGGGCGTTGAAGGCCACCGACCGAGGCGAACCGCCCCAGTGGCCGTCCGCCGCCAGCTCCTCCGCCGCGCCGAGCGCGTGCCCCGCCTCGTACAGCTCCTTCAGGCTCACCGTACGACCGGCGCACTCCACGGCCTCGGCGCCGAGCACGCACAGGTGCCGGGCCACGCCCGTGTGGCGGGCGGCCAGGGTGCGCAGCCGCTCGGCGAGGGAGGTGGCGGCGAGCAGCACGGCCTTGCCGGCGACGACGGTGCCGGCCGAGCCGAAGGCGCCGGTGTCGTGCCGCACGACGTCCGTGTCGGACTGCCGGATCCTGAGGCGGTCCTCGGTGGTGTGGAGCGCGCCTGCGGTGATCTGCTGGTGGACGGTGGTGGTGCCGTTGCCGAACTCGGCGGTGCCGACGGCGATGTCGTACGTCCCGTCCTCCAGCAAGGACACCCGCGCGTCGGCGTAGTGGCCGCCGGGCGGCCCGGTCGCGATCATCGCCATCCCGGTGCCCTCGCCGACCAGCCAGCCCTCCGGGGCCTCCTCGGCGCTGCGGTCCTCGGCGAGGGCCCGGCGCACCACCGAGAGACACTGGTCGAGCCCGTACGAGGCGATGTGGAGGTCCTCCTCCTCGCCGATCGGGCTGTGCAGGGCCTCACCCGGGCCGATGATGTTCTTCTCCCGGAAGACCAGCGGGTCCATCCCGAGCCGCCGGGCCAGTTCGTCCATGACGGACTCGACGGCGAAGGTGACCTGGCCGAGCCCGTAGCCACGGAAGGCGCCCGCCGGGACGACGTTGGTGTAGACGGCGTACGCGTCGACCTTCTTGTGCGGGGCGCGGTAGACGGCGAAGGACTCGCCGACGCTGTGGAACATCACGGCCGGCCCGTGGTTGCCGTACGCGCCGGTGTCGGACACGACCCGCATCCGCACGGCGGTCAGGGTCCCGTCGGCGCGTGCCCCCACTGTGATGCCGATGGTGAAGGGGTGCCGGGTGGTGGCGCCGTGGAACTGCTCGGCGCGGGTGTACTCCAGCTTCACGGGCCGTCGCAGCTTCAGCGCGGCCAGCGTCACGATGTCCTCGGTGAGCATCTCCTGCTTGCCGCCGAAGCCGCCGCCGACCCGGCCCGCGACCACCCGCACCTCGTCCTCGGCCAGCCCGTACAGCGCGCACAGGGCGCGCCGGGTCAGGAACGGGGTCTGCGTGGAGGAGCGGACGGTGAGCCGTTCTCCCGTGCCGTCCTCCCTCGGCTCGAAGTACGCGACGCAGCCGTGCGTCTCCAGGCTGGCGTGCTGCACCCGCTGGGTGCGGAAGGTCTCCTCGTACACGACGTCCGCCTCGGCGAACCCCCGCTCGACGTCGCCGATCTCGCCGTGCACCTCGCCCGCCACGTTGTTCTCCGCGCGGGCGATCCGCGCCTCCGTGCCCTTGTCGCCGTGCAGCAGCGGCGCGCCCGGCCGCATCGCCGCCTCCGGGTCGGTGACGTGGGGGAGTTCCTCGTACGTCACCTCGATCCGGCGGCAGCCCTCCTCGGCGGCCTGCTCGCTGTCGGCGACGACGGCGGCGACCCGCTGCCCGACGTACCGGACGACGTCGTCCAGGACGCGGGTGTCGTCGGGGTCCTCGGTGGGGTGCTCGTGGCGCGCGCTGGAGTACCGGGTCGCGGGCGCGTCCTCGTGGGTGAGGACGGCATGGACCCCCGGGACGCGGAGGGCGGCCGCGGTGTCGATCGCGACGATCCGCGCGTGCGGGTGCGGGGAGCGGAGCAGCTTCATGTGCAGCAGCCCCGGTACCTCGACGTCGAAGGTGTACCGGGCCCGGCCCGTGACGACCTCGGGACCGGCCGGGGCGCCCACGTTCCGGCCGACGGCCTCGCCCGCGCAGGGCCGTTCGGTGTGCTTCACGCCGCGCACGGCGTCCTCGATCGCCCGGTAGCCGGTGCAGCGGCAGATGTTGCCCTTGAACGCGCGGGGCAGGTCGTCGAGCTTGCCGTCGTCGTGCGCGGTGCCCCGCTCGGCCTCCAGGGCGGCGGTGGTCATCAGGAAACCGGCCGTGCAGAAACCGCACTGGTAACCCTGCGCGTCGAGGAACCTCCGCTGGACCGGGTGGAGTTCGCCGTCCGGCGAGGCGAGCCCCTCCATGGTCGTGACGGCCCGCCCCTCGGCCCGCACCGCCGGGTACAGGCAGCTGTGCACCGGCTCTCCGTCGACGTGGACGGTGCAGGCGCCGCAGTCCCCGGCGTCACAGCCCTTCTTCACACCGAACCAGCCGCGCTCGCGCAGATAGGTGCGCAGACACTGGCCGGCCCGCGGCTCGTGGTCGAAGGAACGGTCGTTGACACGGACGTGGAAGCTCATCGGGTGTTCTCCTCGGCGGTACGGATCAGTTCGCGGCGGACTTCCTCGGCGAGCCGGAACCCCATGTGCCGCCGCCACTCGGGCAGTCCGTGGATGTCGTCGTACCAGTCCTCGTCCCGGACGGCGGCAGCGATCGCCGCCCGCAGCCCCTCGCGCGTCGGCGGCAGCGGGAACCAGAACCGGAACGGCCGTACGGTCGCCGCGCTGATCGTCACCGCCAGCGAGCCGTCGACCGGATCGAGCGTCCCGATGACCAGGGCGCCCGAGCGCCCGAGCCCGTACAGCGACGCCTGCCGGAACGCCGTACGACAGTCCAGGGCGCGCGCCGGCAGGGTGACCGAACGCAGCAGCTCGCCCTCCGCGAGGTCCTTGCGCCCGGCGCCCGTGACGAAGTCGACGACCCTCACCCGGCGCGACGAGCCGTCCTGCGCCCGGAGCAGACACGTGCCGTCGAGGGCGGCGGTCAGCGAGATCAGCGGCCCGGCCGGGAGCCCGTTGCACAGGTTCCCGCCGACGGTCGCCATGTTCCAGATCTTGAACGAGGCGAGGAAGGCCCGGCAGCACTGCTCGAACAAGGGCGCCGCAGGGGCGTCCATCGTCCGCCCGTGACGGGACAGCCGGGCGACGGTGCAGGTGGCGGCGATCTCCAGGGAGCCGTCGGGGTGGCGGGTGAGCGGCTCCCACCCCGTCCGGCTCAGATCGACCAGCCGGCGCAGATGCGGCTGCGGCTCGGAGAAGAGATACGTGCCACCGCCGAGCCACGCGTCGCCGGGACGCCACGGCTCGCGCAGCCGCGCGTCCCGGACGTCCGTCACCGTGTTCAGGTCCATGTCTCCCCACGCCTCCCGGTCACTGCTTTTCAGCCAGTGAAGCCCGGAGGAGGGAGGGGAGACGACTGGTGCGGTCGCCGGAAATCCTCGAACCCGCAGGCAGGGGGACTGGAGGATCGACCAGGGGCCGTCGGCGCTCCCCGCGGCGCTGCGCCCGCTCGGCCTGGCGCCCCCGGGGGTCCTAGCCATCCCGTACCTGCGGCCTCGACACCCTCCGTGGCGGCTGCGCGGAGATCGGACTCTCGTCGGTGGACCGGTGACCGGTCCCCGGGGGACGGACCGCCGGGTACGGATCAGGCGGTGAACGAACCGTGCCGGCCCGCCCCGGCCGCGAAGCGCGCCGCGCCCGAGAGGGTCTCACCGGCCGTCAGGGGCACCATGCCGTGCCGCAGTTCGTTCGC
The DNA here is from genome assembly GCF_041053105.1 of Streptomyces sp. R44. Classification (NCBI taxonomy): domain Bacteria; kingdom Bacillati; phylum Actinomycetota; class Actinomycetes; order Kitasatosporales; family Streptomycetaceae; genus Streptomyces; species Streptomyces sp. R44. The sequence goes on from NZ_CP163444.1 coordinate 7,942,170, forward strand.
AAGCGCCTCGGGCTCGGGCAGGCCGTGCTGCTCCCGGACGGACAGACGGTCGTGCCGCAGGCACAGCCGGGGGAACCCGGCGATCTCCCGGGCGAGCTCCTCCGCCGCGGCCCGGCCCCGGCCCTTCGGTACGAGACGGTTGGCGAGCCCGATCTCGTACGCCTCCGCGGCCGGGACCGGCCGGCCCGTCAGGATCAGGTCCATGGCACGGCTCTCGCCGATCAGCCGTGGCAGCCGGACCGTGCCGCCGTCGATCAGGGGTACGCCCCAGCGGCGGCAGAAGACCCCCAGGACCGCGTCCTCCTCGACCACGCGCAGGTCGCACCAGAGGGCCAGTTCGAGGCCGCCGGCGACGGCATGGCCGCTGACGGCCGCGATGACCGGCTTCGTGAGGCGCAGCCGGGTCGGGCCCATCGGCCCGTCGCCGTCGGGCGCCACGCGGTTCCCGCGCCCGGTGCCGACGGCCTTGAGGTCGGCGCCCGCGCAGAACGTGCCGCCCTCGCCCCAGAGGACGGCGACCGCGGCGTCCTCGTCGGCCTCGAACGCGCGGAAGGCGTCGGCCAGTCGGGCGGCCGTCGGCCCGTCCACGGCGTTGCGGGCGGTGGGCCGTGACAGGACCACCGTGGTCACGGGTCCTTCGCGCTCGACGCGTACGGCGTCCTGGTCCGCCGGTGTCGCTGCTGCATCCGTCATGGGCGCATTCTCACGGGGCGGCGGCCGTGTTTCCATACCGGGATCAGCCCGCGGGCGGGGTGAGGACCACGAAGTCGGCGTTCGACGGGTCGAGACAGACGGCGAGCCGCCCGACGCCTTCCATGTCCACCGGGCCCATCTGCACGCTGCCGCCGCTCGCGTTGACCTTGTCGACCGTGGCGTCGCAGTCGGCGACGGCGAAGACGGGGTGCCAGTACGGCTTCCCGTGCGCGAGGGCGAGGTCCGCCTCCGCCACCTGCAGGAGACCGCCGTGCATGCGCTCCGCGGGAAGCCCCGCGGGCGTGATGAGGCTGTACGTCCCCGCGCCGCCCGGCAGTTCCATGTCGTCGAACCACCAGCCGAGGACTCCGCCGTAGAACTCCTTCGCGGCCGCCGCGTCGCTCGTGTACAGCTCGGTCCAGCTCAGGGAGACCGGCTCGTCCACCAGCTCGACCCCCTTGGTGTCGCCCGGCTGCCAGACGGCGAACTGTCCCCCCAGCGGGTCGCTGTACTGGGCCATCCGGCCCTGCTCGCCGTAGCTCTTCGGCGCCACCCGGACCGTGCCGCCCGCGCCCTCCACCGCCCGGGTCGTCTCGTCGGCGTCGGGGACGGAGTAGTAGATCATCCAGGCCGAGCGCGCGCCCGGCTCGGTCAGCCTGCCGAGTCCGGCGACGATCTTCCCGTCCGCGCGGAACATCCCGCCCTCGGCGTCCTGCCCCTCGCCCATGGGCTCGTACTCCCAGCCGAGCACGGCCCGGTAGAAGGCCGCGGCGGCCGGCACGTCGGGGGCGCCGAGGTCGAGCCAGCAGGGGGACCCCGGCACGAAGGCGGTGGTGAGCATGGCGATTCCCTTTCGCGGATCCAGTACGCCCCACCCTGGCACCGGACGCGGCCTCCCGCCCGTCGGCCGTCCCTGGGAGACTGTCCCGGTGACGCGGGGAGGACGTGACGACGTGACGACGAGGATGGCCGTGCTCTTCGAGCCCGAGCCGGGCACCTGGGGCCTGCGGGGCGACCCGTACGTCTGGCGTGCCCTGCGCGACCACCTGGCCGGGACGGACGTCCCGCCGTCGGTCCTCGCCGTCGACGCCCTGCTGCGGGCGGCGTTCGGCGAGGTCGTCGGCGTCGACCTCGCGTCCGCCGAGTCCTCGGTCGTCCACCGGAAGCGGTTCGCGCACGGCGGGATGTCCAGCGGCATGGTCCACCTCGACACCTGGCGCGAGCGGCTCCTGCCGCTGCTCGTCCAGCGGGCCGAGGCGCTGCTCGGCGCCTGACCGCCGCCCACCGGCGGGACGCCACGGCACGGCGCCGCCCATTTCATCCGCCGTACATGGAACCGCGGCCCGCTTCCCCCTACTGTCGTGAGCATGGCAGCAGGAACTCTCACTGCGCGCCGCCACGTCGACCAGGGACACATGGCGAGCGCCCTGTGTACGGTCGCCCCGGCGCGCTGACCGCGCCCCCTTCCCCCCCACGGGATCCCCACCTGGCGCCCCGCCTGACTCCCGTCTCTTCCCCTTCCGCACCACGGCCGACGGCACCTCGTGCGCCGTCCGTCCGTGGCGCCCCCCTGCGCCCACGCACCCGGAGGAATGGACATCATGAGCGAGAACCGACGACCGCAGGTCAGCCGGAGAGGCTTCCTCGGCGGCGCCGCCGCCGTCGCGGCCGCGACCGCCGTACCCGGCGTCGCACAGGTCGCCGCGGCCGGCCCCGCCGCTGCCGCCACCCGGCCGAACATCCTGCTGATCGTCACCGACGACCAGCCCAAGCACACCGAATGGGCGCTCCCCAAGACCGTCGCCTGGCTCGCCGACCAGGGCGTGAAGTTCACCAACGGCCACGTCACCACACCGCTCTGCGCACCCTCGCGCTCCAGCGTGTTCTCCGGCCGTCACGCGCACCACCACGGCGTACGCAACAACAAGGCCTCGTACGCGCTCGACCAGAGCACCACCGTGCAGAAGTACCTCAAGCAGGCGGGCTACCGCACCGGCCTGTTCGGCAAGTACCTCAACTCCTGGACGCTGGCGGACAATCCGCCGCACTTCGAGGAGTTCGCCCTCCTCCAGCCCGGCTACGTCGACGCCCAGTGGAACGTCAACGGCACCGTCCAGACGATCAACGGCTACACCACCACCATCGTCAAGAACCGCACGCTGAACTTCCTCGACAAGGCGGCCACCGACACCCGGCCCTGGTTCGCCTACGTCACGCCCTACGCGTCCCACGGCCCCCGCACCCCCGAGGCCAAGTACGCCGGCACCCCCGTGCCCGACTGGAACGGCCGCCCCTCCGTCCCCGAGAACGACCGCAGCGACAAGCCGGGCTACATCAAGAACGCCACCGGCACCCTCGCCGACGGCCAGACCATCCGCGCCGAGCAGCTGCGCACCCTGCTCTCCGTCGACGACGCCGTGCAGGCCTTCAAGGACAAGCTCCAGGCCCTGGGCCAGCTCGACAACACCCTCGTCATCTACATCGGCGACAACGGCTTCAGCTGGGGCGACCACGGCTGGACCGCGAAGTCGGTGCCCTACCGCCCGGCGCACGAGGTGCCGTTCTACCTCTCCTGGCCGGCCGGCGGACTGGGCGCGGGCACCCAGGACAACCGCATCGTCGCGAACATCGACATCGCGCCGACCATCCTCGACGCCGCCGGCATCACCCCGGGCGCCCCGCAGGACGGCCGCTCACTGCTCTCCGGCTACAGCCGCGACCACCTCCTCGTGGAGTGGTGGAAGCAGGGCACCGGCACCGGCGGCGCGCCGACCTGGTCCTCGTACGTGGCGAAGGACAAGCAGTACACCGAGTACTACGACCTGACGACCGACGTGAACGGCACGGTGTCCGGCACCGGCCAGGTGAAGTTCCGCGAGTACTACGACCTGGTCGACGACCCCTACCAGCTGACCAACAAGCTGTACCAGGCCACCCCGGCCGACGAGCAGGCCCTCGGCATCCCGGCCCTGGCCGCCCAGCTCGCCGCCGACCGAGCGGCCTGACCCACGGCCCCGGCACCCCTCCGCGCCACGGGGGTGCCGGGGCTCAGCCGTCCCGGCCGAGCAGCAGGTCCCGCACACAGCCGCGCAACCAGGCGTGCGCCGGATCGGCGTCGTGCCGCGGATGCCAGGCGAGACCGACCGGCAGCGGCGGCAGGTCGAGCGGGACCTCGAAGGTGACCAGCCCGAGGGACTCGGCCAAGGAGCGGCTCCGCTCGCTGATCAGGCCGACGAGGTCGGTGTCGCGCAGGACGAACAGCGACGCCGGGTACGTGCCGACGCTCGCGACCACCCGCCGCCGCAGCCCGTGCTCGGCCAGAGCGGTGTCGATCGGGCCGTGCAGCCGCCCCCGGCGGGACGTCACCAGATGGTCCACCTCCGCGAACCTCCGGCGCGTCAGGCGCCCCCGGAGGAGCGGATGCCCCGCCCGGACGACCGCGAGCATGCGGTCGTCCAGGACGTGCTCGGTGCGCACCTCGGGATGAACCGTGTCGATGACACCGATCTCCAGGTCGGCGACGCCCTCCCGCAGCGTCGGCGCGTCGATGTGACTCTCGTTCAGGAACCGCAGCCGCACCCGCGGAGCCTCCCGCCCGGCGCGCGCGAGCAGGGCCGGACCGAGCAGGGCGGGATGGGAATCCTGACCGAGCACCGTGAACGTCCGCGCGACGGCCCGGAGATCGGTGGGACCCGAGGCCGCGAACAGCGCCCGCGCCCGCTCCACGACCGCGCCGACCTCGGCCCGTACGGACAGCGCGTACGGCGTCGGCACCATCGCGCGCCCCGCACGCACGAGGATCGGATCGCCGAGCGCCTTCCTGATCCGGCCGAGGGTACGGCTGGTGGCGGGCTCGGACAGATGCAGCCGCCGGGCCGCTCCCCGCACGCTCTGTTCCTCCAGAAGGACGTCGAGGGCGACGAGAAGATTGAGGTCGAGACCGGTCGGGTCCGCCGATTGCGTCATACGCACTCATCCCTTGCGAAAGATGCACTGGAAGTAATCCACGGGCCGAGCCTACGGTGGGCGCACATCCCCTCACCACGACGCTCCCCGGAGGAGCCATGTCCTCGCCTGCCCTCTCGACGCCACCCGCCGCCCCGGCCGACACCGCGCCGAGCCCGCTGAAGCGGTCGACCCTGCTCGCCCTGTGCGCCTGCGTCCTCGTCGCCCAGAGCATGGTCGCCGCCATCAACCTCCTCATCCCCCAACTCGCCGCCTCGGCCCTGCATCCGACCTCCACCGAGCTGCTGTGGACGGTCGACGCGTACGTCATCGTCTTCGCCGGACTGCTCATCCCCGCCGGAGCGCTCGGTGACCGCCGGGGCCGCAAGGGCGTCCTGCTCGCCGGACTCGCGCTCTTCGCCGCCGGGGCCACGCTCAGCGCCCTGGCCACGTCGCCCGCCCTGCTGATCGCGGGCCGAGGGGTGTCCGGCGCCGGAGCCGCCTGCATCATGCCCGCGACCATGTCGATCCTCGTCCAGCTCGCCGGACCCGAACGCCGGGCCCGGGCGCTCGCCTCCTGGACCCTCGCCGTCGGCCTGGGCGGCCTCGCGGGGAACGTCGGCGGGGGAGCCGCCGGCCAGTTCCTCACCTGGCGGGCCCTGTTCTGGGTGATGGTCCCCCTGGGCGCACTGCTCGCCCTGACCGTCGCGGTCGCCGTGCCGCGCACCGAGCGCTCCCCGCACGGACGCCCCGACCCCCGGGGCACCCTGCTGCTCGTCGCGGCCCTGGTCGCCCTCCTCGCGGGCATCATCGAAGGCCCGGTGTACGGCTGGACCTCACCCCGCATCCTCGCCTTCTTCGCCGTGGGTGCGGCACTGACCGCCCTGTTCACCCGGTACGCGCTCCGCTCGCGGGCCGCCCTGTTCGACCCGCGGGTCTTCCGCTCCGGACAGCTGCGCGCCGCCGTCCTCGGCACGGCCACCGGCTTCTTCGGCCTCTTCTCGCTCTTCTACGCCAACTCGCAGTACCTCCAGTACGTCAAGGGGTACGGCCCCGCCGTCACCGGCCTCGCCATCGTCCCGCTCACGATTGGCATGGCCCTCTTCCCCAAGGTCGCGACCCGCTGGCAGGCCGCCTCGGGACCGCGCCCCACCGTCACCACCGGGCTGGCCCTGATCGGCGCCGGGCTCCTGGGAGCCTCCACCGCCGGCGCGGCCACACCGTACGCGCTGTACGCCTGCTGGCTCCTCGTCATCTCGGCGGGCACCGGCCTGTGCATGCCCGCCCTGACGGTCGGCGTCGTCACCGCCCTCCCCGCCCACCAGGCGGGTCTCGGCTCCGGCCTCGGCACCTCGGCCCGTGAGATGGGCGCCGCCCTCGGCGTGGCCGTCACCGGCACCGTGCTCGCCGTCCACGAGGCCGACGCCCGCGCGGGCTCCTTCGCCGACGCGATGAGCCCGGCGCTGCGCACGGTGGGCGCGGTCGTCCTGGTCGCCACGGTCCTGGTGACCCTCGGCTACCGGACCCGGCCCGGCGCGACCGCGCCCACCGGCTGACGGGACGCCACCCCGGGCCGTCCACCACGCGCGCGCGTGTGAGCCGGATGGCGCAGGCGGCGCGCGGCGGAGCCCGTACCGCGAGAAGGTGGCCGGATCCTGGGACAGGACGGCCTGGTGGCCGACGAGCGCCCGTACGGCCGGTCCTCCGGCCGCATCCGGGCCCGTGCCCACCGTCCGCCGTGCCCGGTCCCGCAACCGAGGAGGTAGCGCATGCCCCGACGTGTTCCCGCCGCGTACGCCGGGCGGAATTCCACGAGCTCCGCCCGTGGCCGCACCGGACGCCGCCCCGGGCGCCGATTCCGCACGGCGGCCGCCGGGGCGGTCGTGGCGGCCGCCGTCCTGGCCGGCGCCGCGACGGCACCGGCCACGGCCGTCCCGTACGACGGCGGTCACGGAGACCCGGCACTGCGGAAGGCCCTCGCCGACCTGGTGGGAGCGCCGGGCGGCCCGCCCGGCGCGATCGCGGTCCTCACCCGGGACGGCGTACGGCAGGTCTACCGGGCCGGCACGGCCGAGGTGGGCACGGGACGCCCGCCCCGGCCCGACGACCACATGCGCATCGCCAGCGTGGCCAAGGCCTTCAGTGGCGCCGTCGCGCTGAGCCTCGTGGACCGGCGGGCCCTGGACCTGGACGACACCATCGGCCGGCGCCTGCCCCACCTGCCCGCCGACTGGCACGCGGTGACCCTGCGCCAGCTCCTCCAGCACACCAGCGGACTCCCGGACTTCAGCAAGAGCAAGGCCTTCCAGGACATCGTCCGCGCCGACCCCCGCCACCACTTCGACTCCCGCCGCCTCCTCGACTTCGTGGCCGACCAGCCGCTCCTCTTCCCGCCGGGCAGCCGCTACGCCTACTCCAACTCGGACAACATCGCCGTCGCCCTCATGGCCGAACAGGCCACCGGCCGACCGTACGAGTCGCTCCTGAAGCACCTCGTGTACCGCCCGCTCGACCTCACGGAGACCAGCCTCCCCCAGGGCTACCGCCTGCCCCGGCCCTTCCTGCACGGCTACTTCACCGCCCCGGGCGAGCCGCCCGAGGACGTGAGCGAGGCGGTCAGCGCCTCCGGCGCCTGGGCCTCCGGCGGCATCGTCTCCACCCCCGCCGACCTCAGCAGGTTCATCGGCGGCTACGCCGGACCGGAGCTGCTCACGCCCATGACCCGTCAGGCCCAGCAGGACTTCCTCCCCGGCGGTGCCTCGGAACCGGCCGGACCCGGCGCCAACGCGGCCGGTCTCGGGCTCTTCCGCTACACCACCCGCTGCGGCACGGTCCTCGGCCACACCGGCAACACCCCCGGCTACACGCAGTTCGCCGCGTCGACGCGGGACGGCCGACGCACGGTGACGGTCTCCGTCACCAGCCAGGTCACGACGAACCCGGCCCTGCTGACCCGACTGCGCGCCGTCGAGGAGCAGTTCGTCTGCGCCCTGCTGAACGACCGGGGCCCGGGGGCCTGGGTGCCCCGACCCTAGGCTTGTCCGGAAAGTCCCGCCTGGGCCGCGACGCCTGGCACGTCCCGGGCGCCGCGGCCCCTGCCCTCCGGGCAGACGGCGCTGCTTTCCGGACAGGCCCACGTACTGCAGCGGCCTTTGCCGGGTGCGTGAAAGGGCCCCCGCCCGGAGGCGAAGGCCCTTTCGAGGCTCAGAAGGCGCCGTTCAGGTCCCGCCAGTCGCCGCCGCCGAGCCAGTCGCCGGCTCCGAGGCCGCCGCTGCCCGTACCCGCGTACCGGTACAGCATGCCGTCCTCGGCCTTCGTCGCGATGAGGTCCGGTCGGCCGTCGCCCGACCAGTCGCCGTTGGCGATGATCGCCGGCATGCCGTTCCAGCCGCCGCTACCGACCAGCACACGCGAACCGAGCGCGCCGGCCCTGCCCGGGTAGAGCCAGAGCTTGCCGGTCGACGCCTCGCGGGCGTAGAGGTCGGCCCGGCCGTCGCCGTTCATGTCACCGACGCCCGCCAGGGCGTTCATGCCGTTCCAGCCGCCGTTGCCGAGCAGCTTGCGTGCGCCCAGGGTGCCCGGGGAGGTGCCCGGGTACAGCCACAGCCTGCCGGTGGACTTCTCCACCGCGAGCAGGTCGGCCCGCGCGTCGCCGGTCAGGTCGCCGAACGCGGCGATCCGGCTCATGCCGTTCCAGCCGCCGGCGCCGATCAGCCTGCGCGTGCCGAGGCCGCCGGTCCCGGTGCCGGGGTAGAGCCACAGTCTGCCGGTGGACGCCTCGCGGACGATCACGTCCTCGCGGTTGTCCCGGCTGAAGTCGCCGTGCCGGACCATGGCGTCGAAGGCGTTCCAGCCGCCCGTGCCGACCAGACGGCCATTGCCGTCACCGGGCAGGAACCACAGGCGTCCGACCAGGTCACGGACGAGGACGTCCGCCCTCCGGTCGCCGTTCATGTCGCCGAAGCCCGCGGCCGTGGGCGAGGTCTCCGTGAGCCAGTAGGGGTACGCGGGTCCCTCGCACTCCCGGATCGTGCGGACGATCTTCACCGAACTGACGGACCTGCTGGCGATGCTGGTGGTGTAGCCGTCGTTCCCGTACCGCCCGGCACCGTCCACGTAGTTCGGCTCGTTGAAGGTGCAGGCGAAACCCGGCGTGCGGTTGATGATCAGGCGGAACTTGTTGTCCCACGTGCCCAGTGTCGCCTTGCTCGACTGCGTCTTGAACATCGAGCCCGTGCTGTCGGTGTTCGCCCACGCACAGAAGTACCCCGTGGGGCAGTCGCTCACCGCCGCCTGTGCGGGCGCGGCGCCCGCGCCGAGCAGGCCGAGCGAAGTGAGTCCCAGCGCGCCGGCCGAGGCGGCCAGACGCCGGAACAGGGGTGTACGCATGAATTCCCTCCCTGATGTGACGCGTGCGTGATTCAACGCGCCACAGCAAGGACCGTATCCGCATGCCTCCGCCCCGCTGCCACGTGGTTCCACCGGCCCTCCCAGGCCCTCGCAGGCCCTCGCAGGCACTACGAGAGGCGGGGGAGCGGCTCAGGACCGGTGGACCGCGTACCCCAGGTACGTCACCACCGGGCTGCCGTCCTCCTCGATGACCATGTCGACCAGGGCCGGCAGCTGCTCGTCGGTCAGTGTGCCGCGCCTGCGCCCGCGCGTCGCCCGCACCAGACTGCGTACGTCACGGGGCTTGAACGACGAGACGTCCCGGGCGGAGAGTCCCGCCCGCCCGAGGGCCTCGGCGAGCTCCGCCGGGCGGCGCAGCCGGTGCGCGGCGTAGCGGCCGGGAGGCATGATCCGCGTGCCGGGGAACGCCTGGAAGGCGCCGAGGTAGATGAGGCGGGACAGGGGAGTGCGGTTCACCGTGTCGTAGACGAAGGCTCCGCCGTGGCGCAGGACGCGCGCGGCCTCCGCGAGGACCGCGTCCGGCCGCTCGGTGATCTCCAGGGTGTCGGCGCAGTACACGAGGTCGAACGAGCCGTCGGGCAGGTCGAGTTCCTCCGCGGGTGAGGTCAGATAGCTGACGCCGGGGTCCTCGTCCGCCGCCACGGCGAGGGCCGTCGCGGCGGGGGAGGGGTCGGCGGCGACGACCTCGAAACCGAGCTGTGCGAGGCCGCGGGCGAGCAGACCGCGCCCGCTGCCGACGACGAGCGCCCGGCCGCCGTCCGTCGGCAGGCTCAGCTCCGCGAGCACGCGCCGCAGGTAGTCGAGCCGTACGGACTGGAAGGTCAGGGCCCGGATGTGGCGGCCGTCGACGGCCGTGGGGCCGGCCGAGTCGAGTGCGATGTGCGGGGCGACGGGCATGGCGGCTCCCTCGACGATCGGGTGAGTTCCCTCGGTAAACCTAGCATCGTCCAGTTCCCCGAGGGAACTCGTCGCGGATAGGATGGCGGTGTGACCAGAACCCCGCTCTCCGACGTCGCCTGCTCGATCGCCCGCGCGACCGACCTGTTCGGCGACGCCTGGACGGCCCTGATCATGCGTGACGTCCTCGTCGGCATCCGCCGCTTCGACGAGTTGGTGGAGGACCTCGGCCTCTCCCGCAAGGTCCTCGCCGCGCGTCTCGCCCGGCTCGTCGAGGAGGGCGTCCTCGCGCGCGAGCGGTACCAGGACAGTCCGCCGCGCGAGGAGTACGTGGCCACCGAGAAGGGCCGGGAGCTCTACCCCGTGCTGCTCGCGCTGATGGCGTGGGGGGACAAGTGGTACGCGGGGCCCGCGGGTCCGCCCGCCCGGATCCGCCACGACGCCTGCGGGCACGTCGGCACCCCGGTCGTGGCCTGCGAAGCCTGCCGGGAGCCGCTCACGGTCGCCGACACCACCCAACTCCCGGGCCCCGGCGGCCGGGTGGGGCCGGGCACGCGACTCCTCGGCCCGCTGATCGCGGCGCGCGGGGAGAGGGACGGGAGCTGACGACACCTTCGGCGGCGGCCTGGAGGCGGACGGGCTTACGCCCCTTGGAGGCGGACGGGAGCTGACGACCCCTTACGCGGCGGCGGCCTGGAGGTCGACGGGAGCTGACGACCCCTTACGCGGCGACGGGTTTCCCCCTTAATCTCACCTCCTGCGCGCAAGTTACCTGCCGGTCACCAACGTTGGCCGGCGCACTGGGTCCGGAGGTCGCCATGAGTTCCGCGCAACACCTGCTCGAAAACCGGCCGCGTTCGGTGGCGCACCTCTTCCTCTCGCGGGTCGAGGCCACACCCGACCGGGAGGCCTACCGCTACCCCGTGCCGGCCGGTCAGGGCGCCGAGGGCGCCGAGGGCGCCGAGGAGTGGCGCTCGCTGACCTGGGCCCAGACGGCCGAGCGGGTGCGGGCGATCGCCGCCGGTCTGCTCGCCCTCGGCCTGCGGACCGAGGAGCGCGTGGCCATCTCCTCCTCGACGCGGGTGGAGTGGATCTTCGCCGACCTCGGGGTGATGTGCGCGGGCGCCGCCGCCACGGCCGTCTACCCGAGCACCGACGCCGACGAGACGGCGTACATCCTCGCGGACTCCGACAGCCGGGCGATCTTCGTCGAGAACGCCGCCCAACTCGCCAAGGTCGTCGAGCACGCGGACCGCCTGCCCGGCCTCGGCCACGCGATCCTCTTCGACCCGGAGGCGGACCTCCCGCAGGTCAAGGGCCTGGAGGTGCTGTCCCTCGCCGACCTGGAGGAGCGCGGCACGGCGTACCTCCAGGAACACCCGGACGCGATCGACACGACCGTCGGGGCCATCGAGCGGGAGCAGCTCGCCACCCTGATCTACACCTCCGGGACCACCGGCCGCCCCAAGGGGGTGCGTCTGGTGCACGACTGCTGGTCCTACCAGGGCGCCGCGCAGGAGGTCAGCGGGCTCCTCGAACCCGGCGACGTGCAGTTCCTCTGGCTGCCGCTGTCCCACGTCTTCGGCAAGGCCCTGATCTCCGGCCAGGTGCAGACCGGGCACGTGATGGCGGTCGACGGCCGGATCGACCGCATCGTCACCAACCTGCCCGTCGTCCGGCCCACCGTGATGGCCTCGGCGCCGAGGGTCTTCGAGAAGGTCTACAACGGCATCGCCGCGAAGGCGAGGGCCGAGGGCGGCGCGAGGTACAGGGTCTTCCGGTGGGCGGCGAAGGTGGCGCGCGACTACGCCAGGACCGGGCAGGAGAGCATGGTGGCGACGGGCAGCCGCAAGGTGCCCCTGTGGCTGAGCGCCCAGCACGCCCTCGCCGACAAGCTCGTCTACGGCAGGATACGGGCGGCCTTCGGCGGAGAGCTCCGCGGCAGCGCCTCGGGCAGCGCCGCGCTCGCCCCCGACATCGGCTACTTCTTCGCCGGCGCGGGCGTGCCCGTCCTGGAGGGCTACGGCCTGACGGAGACCAGCGCGGCCTGCACCGTCAACCCGGTCGACGACTACCGCGTGGGCACGGTCGGCAGGCCCCTGCCGGGCACCGAGGTCCGCATCGCCGAGGACGGGGAGATCCTCCTGCGGGGGCCCGGCATCATGCGCGGCTACCACAACCTTCCCGAGAAGACCGCCGAAGTCCTGGAGAGCGACGGCTGGTTCCGTACCGGGGACATCGGCGAGATCGACAAGGAGGGCTTCGTCCGGATCACGGACCGCAAGAAGGACCTGTTCAAGACCTCGGGCGGCAAGTACGTGGCGCCCACCGAGATCGAGGGCCGGTTCAAGGCGGTCTGCCCGTTCGTCAGCAACATCCTGGTCATCGGCAACGGCCGCAACCACTGCACGGCCCTCATCGCGCTCGACGAGACCGCGATCATGCCGTGGGCGGCCTCGAACGGCCTCGGCGGCCGCGCCTATGCCGAGGTCGTCGCCGCGCCGGAGGTGCACGCGCTGATCGACGCCTTCGTCCAGCGCGTCAACGGCGGCCTCCAGCGCTGGCAGACGATCAAGAAGTTCTCGCTCCTGCCGCGCGACCTGGACGTCGAACACGGCGAGCTCACGCCGAGCCTCAAGGTGAAACGCCCTGTCGTGGAGCGCGAGTACGCCGAACTCGTCGAGGCCATGTACGAGGGCGCCCGCGAGGCCTGAGGCCGGCCCGCGGCCCCGTCCGGTACGGCACTCCCGGCGCCGTACCGGACGTCACCCGTCACCCGTCACCCGTCACTCGTCACTCGTCACCCGTCACCCCGTCGGTCCGCTCTCGCAGGAAGTCGGCGTGACCGTTGTGGCGGGCGTACTCCTGGATCATCAGCATGTACACCCAGCGCAGGCTGAGGGAGACCCCGCGCGAGGACAGGAAGGTCTCGTCGAGGTCGTGGCCGGCCGCCGCCGCGTCGCAGGCCTCGACCTCGGCCCGGAACAGCCCGAAGTCCCGCTCGGCGTCGGCCGCGAGCACTCCGTCGAGTCCCTCGTTGCCGTCCGCCGGGCCGGTGAAGACGTCCCCGAGATCCTCACCCGCGAAGCCGCGCCGGAACCACCACCGCTCCACCTCCGCCATGTGCCGGACCAGGCCGAGGAGCGTAAGGTCCGAGGGCTCCACCGTCGCGCGCGCCAACTGGCCCGGGTCGAGCCCGGCGCACTTGGCGAGCAGGGTCTCCCGGTGCCAGGTGAGCCACCCCTCCAGCATCTGACGCTCCGTCACGGAGCCCAGGCCGCCCAGCTGTTGGGTGCGTACGACCGGGGGTGCCGTCCAGGTCATGGCTCCAGCACCTCCACGTGGTCCCCGATCGCGACCGCCAGGATCCGGGAGCCCGGTTCCGTGGTGCGCCAGCGGTGGCGGACGCCCCCGGACAGCAGCAGCGTGTCCCCGCGGCCCAGTCGGTGGAGGCGGCCGTCGGCCTCCACCTCCACCGCGCCGTCCGCCACGTACAGCAGCTCGTCGTTCCGGTGCCGGAACTCGCGGTCCGCCTCGTGCGCGCCGACGAACTCGAGCGCGTGCAGCTGATGCCGGCCGCGCACCACCGGACGGACGCGCGCCTCCCGGTCGAGGCCGCTGTCGTCGTCGGCGCGCACCACGTCGACCGTACGGGTCTCGTCGGAGGCCGCGAGCAGCTGGACGGCCGTGGTCCCGAGGGCGTCCGCGATCCGCTGGAGCGAGCGCATGCTGGGCCGCGCCCGGTCGTTCTCGATCTGGCTCAGGAAGGGGGAGGACAGTCCGCTGCTCCGCGCCACCTCGGCGAGCGTCAGGTCGAGTGCCCGTCGCCGGCGGCGCACGGCGGCGCCCACCCGCGGTGTGTTCGCGGCCTCCATGGATGGTCCCGTCCTTTCCCTCCGGCACCCGGTGGCGCCTGACGGCACCCTACGCGGCCCGGCCCGGAAGCCCGGAAACGGTTTCGTACTCCCGACACACGCCCGTCACACAACGCCTCTACCGTCAAAGTCGGTTGTTCTCATCAAAGAAAGTTTGAAGGAGCCCCGACGTGCCCCCGATCGACCAGAACTCACGCCGCCGACGTCCCACCGGCCTCATCGCCCTCGACGAGACGGCCGCGTCCGAGGGCTACACCCTCTACGCACCCCTCACCGGCACCGGCGAGGTCTACCTCATCGACCTCCACGGCCGCACCGTCCACCAGTGGAACCTGCCGTACCGCCCCGGCCGCCACGCCCGACTGCTCGCCGACGGCACCCTCGCCTACAACGGCGTCCTCCCGGGGGAGAAGGCCCTCTTCCCGATGTGGCACAAGTACCGCGGCGGCGTCATGCTCCGCGCCGCGGCCGACGGAACCGTGCTGAGCGAGCACCGCGACCCCCTCCAGCACCACGACGCCCACCACCTCGACGACGGCCGCATCCTCTACACCGCCCTGGAACCCCTCGCCGGGGCCGAGGCGGCGGCGGTACGCGGCGGAGTGCCCGGCTCCGAAGCCGAAGGCGGCCTCGTGTGGGCCGACACCATCAAGGAGGTCGGCCCGGACGGCGCAGTCCTGTGGTCCTGGCGCGCCGCCGAGCACCTCGACCCCGAGGCCTTCCCGCTGCACGAGGCCTACGCCCGCGAGCACTGGCCGCTGATCAACAGCGTCACCCCCCTGCGGGACGGCAACATCCTCGCCAGCCTGCGCAGCGTCTCGGCCGTCGTCGTCATCAGCCGCGACACCGGCGAGATCCTCTGGCGCAGCCGCCCCGGCACCGTCAGCCAGCAGCACGCGCCCACCGAACTGGACGACGGCCGGCTGCTCGTCTTCGACAACGGCGTCTTCCGGCCCGGCCACGACGTCCCCTACTCCCGCGTCGTCGAGATCGACCGGACCGACGGCGAGATCGTGTGGGAGTACCACGACCCGGCCCGCGAGTTCTTCTTCGCGCCCTTCATGGGCTCCGCGCAGCGCCTCCCGAACGGCAACACGCTCGTCACCGACTCTCCGTCCGGCCGGCTCTTCGAGGTGACGAAGGACGGCTACCTGTGCTGGGAGTACGTCGTCCCCTACTTCGCCGGCTACGGCGAGAGCGAGGTCCGCAGCCTCTTCCCGTCCCAGCCCAACGCCGTCTTCCGCGCCTACCGCTACTCCGCCGCCGACATCCCGTGGCTGGAGGCGACGGCATGACGACCACACCCACCGCAAGACCCGCGGACGCCCGCCCGGTCGAGGACGTCGACGCGCGCGTCCCGTACCGGCGCCTGGCCCCGCTCGCGGCCCAGCACGTCCTCGCGATGATCGCCGCCCCGGTCTCCACCGTCTTCCTCGTCGCCGGCAGTCTGAAGATGACACCGGCAGCGACGGCCTCCCTGCTCAGCACCGTCCTGCTGCTCTGCGGCGCGGGCGCCCTGCTCCAGTCCCTCGGCGTGTGGCGGATCGGCGGCCGGCTCCCGTTCGTCATGCTGCCCGGCGGCGCCGCGACCGCGCTGTTCCTCCAGATCGCCCAGGAACACGGACCGGCGACCGCGACCGGCGCCGTTCTCCTGGCGGCCGCGCTGCTGCTCGCCGTCCTTCCCCTGTACGCCCGTGTCGTACGGCTCTTCCCGCCGCTGGTCATGGGCGTGACCGTGCTGCTCATCGGGATCGCGATGATCCGGGTCGCCGCCCGGCTCGTCACCGGTCCGGACGGCACGGGGGAGCCGCGCGCCGTGCTCCTCGCCGCCCTCACGGTGGCGGCGACCGTCGCCGCGTACGTGTTCCTGCGGGGCGTCTGGCGACAGACCTCCGTCCTCCTCGGGATGGCGGCGGGAACCGTCGTCGCGGTGGTGACCGGCCTGGGCTCGTTCGGCCCGGCGGCCGGCAGCGGCTTCGCCCTGCCCGTGTTCCTGCCCTTCGGCGCACCGCGGTTCGACCTGCTGGCCGCGCTTCCGCTCCTCGTGTTCAGCCTCACGACCCTGGCCGAGATCACCGGGCAGACCGTGCTCAACAGCGAGACCGTGGGCCGGACTCCGGCCCCCGAGCGCGACGTTCCGCGCGTCGCCCGCGCCGACGCCCTGGTGTCCCTGGCCGGCGGTCTCTTCGGCACCTCCCTCATGGTCACCAGCGCCGAGAACATCGGCATCGGCCGGCTCACCGGCGTCCGCAGCCGCTTCGTGACCGCCGGTGCCGGAGTGCTCCTGGTCGTCCTCGGCCTGGCCACGCCCGTCTCCCGGGCCCTGGCCGGCATACCCGAGGCCGTCGTGGGCGGTTCCGCCCTCGTGGTCTACGCCGTGATCGCCGTCATGGGCGTCGAGATGCTCCGACGGGCCGATCTGTCCGGTACGGGCACGGGCTCGCTGACCGCCGCCCTCGCGCTGACGGCGGGACTGCTGCCGCTGCTCAGCCCGGACCTGTACGCGGGCTTCCCCGGCTGGGCCCGGACGATCCTGGGCAGCGGCGTCGTCGCCGGCACCCTGACGGCCGTGCTCCTCACGGCGCTGCTCGGCCGGGTCCGCCGCCCTGGAGGCACGGACGTCGTCAGCCCCGCCGATTGAACGGAAGCCGGCCCAGAACGACCGCCATGCCGCAGGTGTCGGTGACCGCCGAGAACACCAGGCCTCCCGCGATCGCCGCCGACAGCAGCGGGAACGCCGGATGCACGAGCAGCCCGAGGACGAGCCCGAGCAGCACCAGGGCCCCGGCGGTGAAGCGCACCTGGCGCTCCATCCCCCAGACGGCTCGTACGGGACCGGGCGGGTACTCGAGACCGTGACCGGCGTCGGCCCAGGCCCGGGTGCCGCCGGCGAGGCTCGCGGCGGGGATCCCGTGGGAGGCGAGGACCGCGGCGCCCTTCTCGGAGCGGGTGCCCGAGGCGCACACGAGGAGCAGCGGCCCGGTCTCCGCGGTCCGCCGCAGGTCCGCGAGGCTGTCGTCGATGAGGGGCAGGGGAACGTTGACGGCACCCGGCAGCCGGCCGGAGGCGAACTCTCCGGGGGTGCGGACGTCGACCACGTTCAGCTCGGGCAGCCGCGGCAGGGCTTCGTCGACGCTGAGGGTGCTTGAAATGCCCATGGGAACCTGTCCTCGCGAGAAACGGAACGCGCCGGCGGCGGGACCGTGTGCCCGGGATGCTAGGCGAGTCGGGGCCGCGCCGCCGGGAAGCGGACGGGATCGCCACGGGGTTGCCACGACGCCGTCACGTCGTGGCAACACTGCGCGGCGACACCGTCCGGGGGCCTCCGTCAGTCGACCGGGCCGCGCTCGTGGGGGATCCGCTCTCCGGCCTCGACGGCGACCGGCAGCCGGTTCTCGGCCGGCGGCAGCGGGCAGGTCGCGAAGTCGGTGTAGGCGCAGGGCAGGTTGGTCGCGCGGTTGAAGTCGAGCACGACCGTGCCGTCGGGCCCGGGGGTCTCCACGGTGAGATTCCGGTTGGCCGCGTAGGTGGTGACGCCCGAGGTCGCGTCGGTGAACAGCAGCGTGAGGCTGCCGGGCGCGTGCCCGTTGAACGCGGTCAGGCTCAACTCCTGTCCGTCCAGCCGGAAGACGACCCGGCCGGGAGCGTCGTACACGTGCTGCAGTCCCTCGACGGAGGCGCCGACCGTCGTCGGCCGCGGCTCGTCGAAGGTCTCGTACCGGCCCGTGACCACCCAGCGCGGATCGGGCTCGTACGCGGGCGTGCCCTTGAAGTCGGCCCGCAGCGGGTGGGCGGGGTTCCGCGGGCGGACGATGTCGTTGCCGCCGCGCTTGGCGACCTCCAGCACGGTGTCGCCCCACACGGCGTCGATGCCACTGCGCTCCGGGATGACGCCGAACAGGTGTCGCCCCCGGACGACGTGGCCGTCGACGACGAGTTCGGTGCCCTCGTCGAGCTCGACGACGACGCCTTCGGGGCCGGTCGACCAGGTGCCCGGCGTGCCGGGGAAGGTCTGCGGCTCGGTGGAGAGCCAGTGCAGACCGGTGATCGCGAGGAAGCCGTGCTCCGCGGCCAGCCGGGCGTCCTTGCCCTGGTGCCACTTCTCCCATTCCGCGGCGAAGAGCTCCGGATCGACGTCGACGGCCTCTCGGCCGGCCTCGGGGGCACGGGTGGTGTCATGGACGCTCATGCGTCTCCTCCTGCTGAGGTGAAAGGGGGTGAAGGCAGGACGAGGCCGTCAAAGGGCGCCCAGGAGTCGTGGGGCGTGTGCGTCGGTGTCCGGACGCCGGGTCGAGGCCTCGGTGTCAGCGGGAACACGCCATGGTCGT
The DNA here is from genome assembly GCF_041053105.1 of Streptomyces sp. R44. Classification (NCBI taxonomy): domain Bacteria; kingdom Bacillati; phylum Actinomycetota; class Actinomycetes; order Kitasatosporales; family Streptomycetaceae; genus Streptomyces; species Streptomyces sp. R44. The sequence goes on from NZ_CP163444.1 coordinate 7,960,318, forward strand.
GACGCGCACGTAGTCCACGTGTCGGCGCGTCACGAGAAGGCTCATGGATGCAGCAAAACACACCTCCGGTGCGGGGCGCCAGTGCTCCCCGCACGGCCGGCATCGGCTCAGGCGATCCGGTTCCCCCGGTCGTCGCAGGGGAGTTCGGTGATCCTGCTGGGGACGAGGAAGTCGCGGGTGGCCTGCCGCTCGGCCTCGGTGATCGCCGTCGGCTCGACGTCGATGATGCCGCCGAAAGGCCGGTCGACGTCCCGGATGATGCACAGGGTCGTGGTCAGCAGTGCGGTGATCACCACAAGGGTGATCACCTGGCCGCGGTTGTTCCTGCGGGGCAGGCAGATGCCGAGGCCCATCACGGTGATGGCCAGGGTGGCGAGCAGGAACCAGAGGATGGCGCCGGGGATGCTGGCCGTGGCCTGGGTCAGGCGCTCCTCCCGCTCGTCGGAGCGCTTGTTGTCGGCGGCGAACAGCATCCCGAAGACGGGCTTGCCCTCCAGGGTGCGGAAGGTCGTACGGAAGTCCGTGGACCAGACGCTGGGGGCCGGGGAGCCCTCGCCGTCGCTCATGGCCGGCCACTCCTGCTCGCGGACGGCGCGGGCGTAGCAGACGGCGTCGCCCTTCGTCGTCCTCGCTGAGCAGCCTGGGCCTGAGGAACCGGTTCGCGGCCGGTCCGGCGAGCAGAGCGCCCAGGGCGGCGAGGATGACGAGCAGCACGAGAGGACACCTCCGGGAACGGCCGGAGGCCTCGGGTGGCTCCGGCGGGGGCGCCGATCATGACCCGGCACGTCAGTGGGCGGGAACAGCGGAAACGTTCGCTCGCCCACGCACGGAGGACAGCCGTTGGGCCGCGCGGCCGTCAGCCGAGCTCTTCGGCCAGGCCTACGACGATGCCCTCCGGGCCGCGGAGGTAGCAGAGCAGGTAGACGTCCTCGTACCGCACCACCTCGCCGACGAGTTCGGCGCCGTGGGAGGCGCGCAGACGGGCGACGGTCGCGTCGATGTCGTCCACGGCGAACATGACGCGCCGGAGGCCCAGCGTGTTCACCGGCGCGTCCCGCGGTTCGGGGCTGATGGCCTTCGGCGTGTGGAACTTCGCCAGCTCGATCTTCCCGTGGCCGTCCGGGGTGCGCAGCACGGCGATGTCCTCGCGGCAGCCGTCGATTCCGACGACACGATCGACCCACCGGCCCTCCAGGGGCCTCCGGCCTTCCAGCTCCATGCCGAGCTCGACGAAGAACGACAGGACGGCGTCGAGGTCTTCGACGACGATGAGGACGTTGTCCATCCGCTGGATCGCCATGCGGGGTCTCCTGACATCTCGGGTACCGCGGGCTCGTGACCCTAGCGGATGGACATTGCGGCGATAAATGCGGCATTCGTTGGAATCGATCAGAATCGCTCAGAGATGTCGTAGGGCGTGATCGTTTCTGCATGGTGGCCTCACCGGCATGAACGCACGTACCAGACTCGCTCTCGCGAGCGTCGCCCTGACCGCCGTCACCGTCACCGTCACCGCCCCGGCGACGGCCGCGTCCGGGGCCGCCGCCGGTCCGGAGCCGACCCCGGCCCCGCTCGTCACCGCCGCCAACGCGGTGCCCGGCAAGTACATCGTCACCCTCGACAGGACGGTCGACGCCGCCCAGGCCGCCGAGCAGCTGAACCTCAAGCCCACGTTCGTCTACGAGAAGGCCATCAACGGCTTCGCGGCCCCGCTGACCGAGCTCCAGCTGGCGGTGGTCCGGAACACCCCGGGGGTGGCCTCGGTCGAGGAGGACGCGGTGGCGCTCGCGCCGCCCCAGCCGACCGCGCCGGCGGCGACCCGCGGCCCGGCCGCCTCCTGGGGCCTGGACCGGATCAACCAGTGGAACCTGCCGCTCGACAACGACTTCACCACCCGTGGCAGCGGCGCCGGGGTGACCGCGTACATCCTCGACACCGGCATCGACTACCACCACGACGAGTTCGGCGGCCGCGCCGCCTTCGGTTTCGACGCGATGGGCGACGGACGCTACGGCCAGGACTGCAACGGCCACGGCACGCACGTCGCGGGCACGGTCGCCGGGAAGACGTACGGGGTCGCCCGCAAGGCCTCCCTGGTGAGCGTCCGGGTCCTCGGCTGCGACGGGCGCGGCACGTACTCCGGCATGATCGCCGGGCTCGACTGGGTCGCCAGGAACGCCCGGCAGCCGGCCGTCCTCAACGGCTCCCTGGGCGGCGACAAGTCCGTCGCCCTGAACGACGCCGCCACGGCGCTCTTCGACGCGGGCGTCCTGCCCGTCATCGCGGCGGGCAACTCGGCGAAGGACGCCTGCGACGTCTCGCCCGCGTCGGCGCAGGGCGTGCTCACCGTCGCCGCCTCCAACATCTGGGACGAGGAGACCTCCTTCTCCAACCACGGCCCGTGCGTCGAACTCTTCGCACCCGGCCAGGACATCGTCTCGGCGCGGATCGGCGGCGGCTCGATCGCCCAGAACGGCACCTCCATGGCCGCCCCGCACGTGGCCGGGGTCGCCGCGCTCTACAAGGCCGAACACCCCGCGGCGGCCCCGGCCGAGGTCGCCGAGTGGATCGACGACAACGCCACGAAGGGTCTGCTGAGCAACGTCAGCGGAGGCACCCCGAACAAGCTGCTGTTCACCGGCGGCCTGTAGCCGGCTCCCCGGACGTCCGCACGCCCCCACGATCCGGGCACGAACCGGCGCGTGGGGGCACCGCGAGCAGATCCGCGGCGAGCAGCCCCGCACCCAGGCACCCCGCGGCCGCCCCGAGCGCCGCGGGCACGAGCTCGGGCAGCTTCCGGAACGCGATGCGCTCCTTCACGGCGGCGCGCAGCGGCACGAAGAGCGTGTCCCCGGCCTCGGCGAGACCGCCACCGATGATCACGGTGCGGCAGTCGAGCAGGGTGTGCGCGGTGATCAGGCCGTCGGCGAGGGCCTCGACCGCCGCCCGCCACACCTCGGCCGCCGCCGCGTCCCCCCTCCTGACGGCCCGGACGCAGCCGGCGGCGCCGGCGTCCGCCGCCCCGCTCGCGGCGGCCCAGTCGCGGGCGACCGCGGCGGGCGAGGGGACCGCGTCCAGGCAGGCGCGCCGGCCGCAGCCGCACGCGGGACCGCCGGGGCGGACGACGACGTGGCCGATCTCGCCGGCCCCGCCGTGGGCACCGGTCTCGACACCGCGACCGGTCCCGACCGCGCCGGCGACACGGCGACCGAGCGACACGAACAGGAACCCGCCCGCCCCGCGCCCCGCCCCGAGGCGGCCCTCGGCGAGGCCGGCGGCACGGACCCCGTACGCCACCGCGACGGGGATCCTCCCCAGCCTCCGGCCCAGCAACTCCCGCAGCGGGACCTCTCGGAGGCTGCCGGGCACGGCGACACCCGCGGCCTCCGCGCCCGTCCCGAACCGCCTCTGCCCCTCGGCCCGGAGCTCCTCCGCGCACCGCAGGACCGACTCCACGACGGACCCGCGACCGAACGCCCGCCGCGCCTCGTGCAGCGGCGTCCCGTCGAGCCCGACCAGCGCCGCCCGCACCCCGGTTCCGCCCCCGTCCAGGGCGATGACGTGCCTCATGCGAAAGCCCTCACAGGACCGGCCGGTCGTCGACGCGGACCAGGTGGTGGCCGCGCAGCGTGTACAGCCGCCCGAGGCCGTCGGTGTTGACGTGCGGACCGCTGTACCAGGCGCCGTCGATGCCGGCCACGACCGTCGTGACGGCGAACGTCCTCGGGTGGACGCGGAACAGCGTGGTGTCGGAGACGCCGTAGACCCAGCCCCGACAGGTCACCATGGCCGCGAAGCCCGGACAGAGGGCCCGCAGGTCGGCGGTGTGGACCACCCGCCGGATCCGCAGGTCGACGACGAAGAGGCCGCCCCGGCGGCTGAGCCCGTACAGGTGGCAGCCGTGCACCGCGAGGGCCGCCACACCCGTGGCCACCGGGAGGTCGATGCGCCACAACTCCCGCCCGGCGACCGGGTCGAAGGCGACGAGCGTGCCGCGCGGGCCCTGCGCGGTCGGGTTGTCGCCCCCGAGGTAGGCGACGCCCTCCCGGGTGGTGACGGCGCGCACCAGCTGCACCCCGTCGATCGGATTGATGTACGCGGCCTTGCTGCCGTTTTGGAGGGAGTACGTCCACAGGGAGCCGCCGCCCTCGGTGTCGGACTGCGCGCCCGCGAGGAGGAGGCCGTTGACGGCGTCGAAGCACAGGTCGAGGGGGCGGTTCTGTTCGCTCGGGAACGGCGCGAGCCGGTGGGGCTGTGCGTCGGTGGCGGGGTCGTACGTCCACATGCCCTGCGAGCTGTACTGACCCGTGTACAGCACTCCGTCGAGCACCTCGGCGTCCTTCGCCTCGCCCGGCGCCCGGAGGTTGAGCACCTCGCCGGCGCCCAGGTCGTGGCGGGCGATGACGTTGTTGCCGCCGACGTACACGTACCGGCCGTCGGCGGCGATTCCCATGCAGGTCTGCGGCGTGACGGGCGCCCCCGCCCGACCGAGGTCGGTGACGACGGACGTGCCGGTGGCGGTGTCGATCTCGGCCACGAAGCCGTACCCCGAGACGACGGCGAGCCCGCCGTCGAGGTGGTCGAGCCCCCACACCTCGCCGAGGTCTCCGGCGTCGTTCCAGACGGGCGCGATGCTCCGGGTGGCGATCGTGTAGGCGTGCAGACCGGCGTCCCCGGCGAAGTAGATCCGCTCGCCGTCCGTCGTCAGCGTCTTGGCCGTCTTCCCCGCCGTGGCCGTGACGGTGTACGAGGAGAGGTCGGCCAGGTCCATCACGGCGAGCTTCGCGGGCTCGGTCGACCCCGCCGTGGTGACGACGAGACGGTCGCCGAAGACGGCGAGTTCGCGCAGGCTGGGATCCCGCCGCAGCTCCGGCGGGGTGACGTCGGTGAACGTGCCCTTCGCCCGGTCGTAGGCGTACAGCGAGGCCCTGCTCGCCCCGCCCCCGCCGGCCAGGGTGCTGCCGGCTCCGAAGAAGACGGTCGTGTCCGTGGCGGCGACGGCCCTGGCCAGGGTGGCGTTCGGGTCGGGCACGCCGAGCCTGGCGACCAGACCGGTGCCGGGGTCGTACCTCCACAGCGCGGGCGCCTTCCCCGGCACGCCGCCGACGGCGTACACGGTGCCGTCCGGGGCGACGGCGAGCTCGCGGATGTCGCGGTCCTCGGTCCGGCCGACGGCCACCGCGGGCCTGTCCGGCGAGCGGAGGTCCCAGCGGAAGAGGTTCGGCAGCCCCTCGTCGGCCTTGGTGAGGACACCGGCGTACAGGTACCGGCCGTCGGCGTCCGCGGCGAGGGCCTGGACCGAGTGCCCCGTCCCGAGGTCGGTCCGGGCCACGACCTCGCGGGTCGGCAGGTGGAAGGCGATCAGGCGGGTCGGGGTGAGGTTGCGGGAGCCGATGTAGACGGTGTCGCCGACCAGGATCCCGCTCATGAGCGCGAACTGTTCGATGGCGGGACCCAGATCGGTGACGGTGGTGCGGGCCTCGGACGGTGCGGCGGCGTGGGCGGTGGCCGTGAGGAGGGGGGCCGCGGCGGCGGCGAGCCCGAGGGCTCCGCCCGCCCGGAGCAGCTGACGCCTGCCCATCGACGGAGAGTGCGACATGGGGGACTCCTTGGGTCGTGGTGCGGGACGGGGGTCGTACGGAAGGCCTCGGACCGTCAGGCCGAGGTGGCGAGGGCCGCGTGGTGCACGGCGTACCGGAAGGGCTGTCCTGAGCAGTAGCGCTCGACCTCGTCGAGGGCGCTCTCGGTGATCCGCCGGAGTTCGCCGCCCAGGGAGCCGGCGATGTGGGGCGTCAGGAGGACGTTCGGCAGGGAGTAGAGGGGCGAGGCCGGCGGCAGTACCTCCGGTTCGGTGACGTCGATGACCGCGTGGATGCGTCCGGAGACGGCTTCGGCGGTCAGGGCCTCGGTGGCGACGAGGGAGCCCCGGGCCGTGTTGACGAGCGTGGCGCCGTCGCGCAGGAGCGACAGCCGCCGCGCGTCCATCAGATGGCGGGTCTCGGCCAGCGCGGGCGCGTGCAGGGAGACGACGTCGGAGGCGGCGACCAGCTCGTCGAGCTCCACGTGCCGGGCGCCGAGCGCCGCCGCCTGTTCCGCGTCGACGTGGGGGTCGGCGAGCAGCAGGTCGAGGTCGTGGGGCCGCAGCAGTTCGAGCACCTTGCGGCCCACCAGCGAGGCACCGACGACGCCCACGGTCCGCCGGTAGTTGCCGAAGCCGGGGAAGCGCCGGGACCAGTCGAGCGGCGTGCGCCGCTCGCGGTAGAGGGCGCCGATGTCGAGGACCCGTTTGTTGGCGAAGAGGATCGCCGCGACCGTGTACTCGGCGACGGGCACGGCGTTGGCCGCGGCGGCCGAGGACACCGCGAGTCCGCGGTCCCAGCACGCCCGGGTCACATGGTGCTTGACGCTGCCGGCCGCGTGGACGACCGCCTTCAGCGCCGGGGCCCGTGCCAGCACCTCCTCGTCGAGGACGGGACAGCCCCAGGAGGTGATCAGGAGCTCGACCTCGGCCAGCGAGGGCTCCTGGGCGAGGTCCTCGGCGACGTGGTCCGGGTCGATGTCGACGTACGAGGTGAGACGCCGCCACCCCTCCGGCGGGAACAGCGCGTCCCGGTGGCGCCGGCCCATGGCGAACAGGGCGCGCGGGCGGATGGTCTGGTGCGGGTTCATGGGAGAACTCCCTACGTCGACGGGCTACTTGACGGCGCCAGCGGTCATGCCGGACTTCCAGAACCGCTGGAGCATCAGGAAGACGGCGATCAGCGGGGCCACCGCCACCAGCGAGCCGACGACGGCGAGCAGGTAGTCCTCGGGGTGGCCCTGGGACAGCGCGGACGAATACCACACGTAGAGCCCGAGGTTGACCGGGTACAGCTCCTGGTCGGAGAGCATCACCAGGGGCAGGAAGAAGCTGTTCCAGATCTGGGTGAACTGGAAGAGGAAGATGGTCACGAAGCCGGGCGCGAGCATCGGGAGGGCGACGGTGCGGAAGGCACGGAACTCGCCGGCCCCGTCCATCCGCGCCGCTTCCAGGACCTCGTCCGGTACGTAGGCCGCGCTGAAGACCCGCGCCAGGTACACGCCGAACGGGAAGACGAGGCCGGGGACGAACACGCTCCAGAAGGTGTTGACGAGACCGGCCTCGGCCGCGAGCAGATAGAGGGGGATCGCCAGGGCCGTACCGGGCACCATCACGCCGAGCAGCACGAGCGAGAACAACCGCTCCTTGCCCGGGAAGACGAGCTTGTCGAAGGCGTAGCCGGCCGCGACGCCGAACAGCGCCGCGAGGAGCGCCCCGACGCCCGCGTACGCCACGGTGTTGAGCACCCAGCGCAGATAGACACCGCCGTCCGCCGTGAAGAGCCGCTCCAGGTTCTCCCCGAGGTGCATCTCGCGGCCCGGGGCGAAGCCGTTGGTGCCGAAGAGGTCCGCGCGGCTCTTGGTGGAGGACAGCAGCAGCCACGTCAGGGGCAGCAGGGTGTAGAGGGTCGCGAGGCCGAGGAGTGCGGTCACCCCGGCCTTGGACAGCAGCGCCGAGGGCGCCTTGGGGGCGCGCCCGACGGAGACCGTGGAGGAAGGCGTGGAGGAAGGCCTGGAGGAAGGCCTGGAAGGCATGGACAGCGTGGTCACGGCTTGCTCCCGCGGCGTGAGATACGGGTGACGGCGAACGACAGCACGGCGGCGAACAGGGCGATCAGCAGCGAGGCCGCAGCGGCCAGACCGAAGTCGTTGTTCTGGAAGGCGGCCGTCTGGACGTACATGTTGGGGGTCCAGCTGCTGCCGATCGCGCTGGACGCGTTGTAGATGACCTTCGGCTCGGTGAAGAGCTGGATCGACCCGATGACCGTGAACAGGACCGCGAGGGCGACGGCGGGCCGGATCATCGGGACCTTGATGGACAGCGCGGTCCGTACGGCGCCGGCCCCGTCGACCTTGGCGGCGTCCAGGGTCTCGCGGGGGACGGCCTGCAGAGCGGCGTAGAAGATGACCATGTTGTAGCCGGTCCACTCCCAGACGGCGATGTTGGCCGTGGAGAGGACGGCGTGGTCGGCGGACAGGAAGCTGAAGCCGACGCCGCCGGATTCGAGGAGGTCGATCACCGGGCTCAGGCCGGGCGTGTAGAGGTAGACCCAGATCAGCGCGGCGATCAGGCCGGGTACCGCGTGCGGCAGGAAGAGCGCGAGCTGGAAGAAGGTCCGGGCCTTGGCGAGACCGGAGTCGAGCAGCAGGGCGAGGGCGAGCGCTCCGCCGATCATCACGGGGATGTAGACGGCGCAGTACGCGGCGACGACGAGGAAGCCGTCGAGGAACTCCGGGTCGGTGAGGGCCCGTACGTAGTTGTCCCAGCCGGCGAAGACGCTCTCGGTGCCGCCGAAGCCGAGGCCGGAGGTGCGGGTGGTGAACAGGCTCAGCCAGGCGGCGTACAGCAGCGGGGCGAGGGTGACGGCCGCGAAGAGGCCGAGGAACGGTGACAGGAGCAGCGCGGCGGTCCTGCGCTGTCCGAGGGTGGACGGGGTCGCCATGACGGCCCTTTCGGGGTGGGGCGGTGGGGCGCCGGTGCCGACGTCGATGCGTGGCCGGCACCGGCCGGAGGGGCTGTCCTACGGAGGGGCTGTCCTACGGGGCGGTGACCCGCATGCCGCGCTGCCTCATCTGGGCGACGGTGGTCCGCTCGGCCACGGTGAGCACCTCGGGCAGGGACACCGTGCCGTCGGCGACCTTGGGGAGTTCGTCGACGAGGGCGGTGTTGGTGGTGCCCATGGCCGGGCCCCACGTCCAGCCCGGCCGGATCGCGTCGTACGAGGCCTTGCCGATCGCGTAGACGTCCTGCCCGCCGTAGTACGCCGTCCCGAACGCGGCCTTCGTGACCGGTACGAGCGCCGGGTCTGCGGGGAACATGCTGCTGGTGCCGGAGGACACCCACGCCTTCATGCCCTCGGGATCGGTGGTGATCCACTTGATGAACTCGGCGGCGGCCCCGCTGTTGCGGGACCCCTTCGGGACGACAAAGGACGAGCCGCCGTACATGGCGGAGGCGGGCTTGCCGTCCCAGGTGGGCACGGGCGCCACGGCCCACTTGCCCTTCTGGTCGGGGACGGTCGCCTGGTGCGCTCCGGCGCACCAGCTCGCGCAGACGTAGGCGACCGTGCGGTTCTTCTGGACGCTCGTCCAGAAGGGGTCGAGGGTGCTCAGCGAGCGGACGAGGTCCTTGCGGGCGAGGTCGCCCCAGTAGGCGGCGGTCTTCTTCGACGGGCCGTCGTCGAGCGTGACCTTCCAGGAGTCCTGACCGGCGTCGAACCACCGTCCGCCGGCCTGCCAGGCGAGCGCGGTCAGCAGGCCGGGGTTGTCGGTGAAGAGGGCGCCGCCGCGGGCGTCCGGGTCGGCCTTCCTCACCTGCTCGGTCATGTTCCGGTAGGCGTCCCACGTGGTGGGCACCGCGATCCTGTGCGCGGTGAAGAAGTCCTTCCGGTACATCATCATCAGGGGAGCCGCGTCCCGGGGGACCGCCCAGGTCCTGCCGCCGAGGTCGACCAACTGCCGTACGGCCTCGGGGAACCTGTCCTTCACGACCGGGCCGAGCGTTCCGCTCAGATCCTCGATCTTGCCCTGGGCAGCGAACTCCGGCAGGTGGGGGTACTCGACGACCGCGACGTCCGGGGCGGTGCCGGCCTTCACGGCGTTGGTGAGCTTGGAGTAGTACTCCTGGCCCGACGGGACGGTCTCGAAGGTCACCTGGATGTCGGGATGCGTGCGGTTGAAGGCCTCGGCCACATGGTCCGAACCCTTGAGGAAGGACCAGAAGGTGACCTTCCCCGTCGTCGCCCTGCCGGAGGGGGCGTCCTGGCCGGACGTCCCTCCGCAGGCGGTGGCGAGGAGGGAGAGAGCGGCGACGGATCCGGCCAGGGCGGCCGTTGTTCTGCGAAGCATGATGTGCACCGATCGTTCGCTGGGGCGTCGAACGGCATCATTTGACAGTTCGCATGCTTCGTCAATGCTTTCACCTTCATTCGACATGAAACGAAAGCAAGTGATGTGAAGGTGTCGGTTCCCCGCCCCGCCCGACCCGTCCCTACGGTGCCGGGCGCTCGCCCACGGGGCCTCCGCTGGAAGCCCGTACCCGGAGCTCGGGGCGGAGCAGCAACTCGGCCAGGGGTGCCTCCGGTTCGGTCAGGCGGCGCCTCATCAGATCGACCGCCCACGCCCCGACCGCCCGCTTCGGCGGTGCCACGGCGGTGAGGGGGACATCGCTCAGCTCGGCGACCTCGTCGTCGTACGTCACGACGGCCAGGTCCTCCGGGACGCGCAGGCCCCGCGCCTGGAGGAGGCCCACGAGGGTGACCGCGTCCAGGTCGTTGTGGACGAGAGCGGCACGGACGTCACCCGCCTCGACCGCGCCCACGAGCTCCTCGAACCACTCGGCCGAGGTGGAGCCCTCGATCGGGCCGACGCTGTACTCCGGGCCCGTCGGAAGACCCAGGTCCGCGCAGGCCGCCGCGTAACCCTCCCTGATCAGGGGGGTGTTGGGGCTCTCCGCGCGGGCCACCAGGGCGATCCGCCCGTGCCCGAGCCCGGCGAGGTGCCGTACGGCCAGGCCCGCGCCGTGGGCGTGGTCGGACGCGACCTGCTCCAGCCGGCCCGCCCGCGCCCCGGCCCTGCGGTCCACGAGCACGACCGGCACGTCGAGACCCGCCGGCCACTCCTCGGCGGGTTCGAGCCCCGCGCGGGGCATCAGGAGCAGACCGTCCGCGCCCGCCGCCACCAGGCGTCGCGCCTGCTCCTGGTTGTCCGCCGTCGTCTCCCCGGACACCGCCAGGACGATACGGACGCCGTGCGCGCGCGCCGCGTCCTGCACGCCACGGATGATCTCGGGGTAGTAGTAGTCCCCCGGCGGAACGACCAGACCGAGGACGGACTCCCGGCGCGCCTCCGCCCGCGCCGTCGTCGTCCGCGTCGTCCCCGCCACCCCCGTCGTGCCCGGGGCGACGGCCTGGTCCGCCGCCGCCGGAGACATCGCGCCGCCGTGCACCCGGACGACGAGCCCGCGGCCCGCCAGATCCCGCACGTCCTGCCGGACCGTGACGGCGGAGACACCCAGCTCCGCCGCCACGTCCTTGACCGTGATCGTCCCCCGGCGCTCCACCATGCGCAGGATCGCCTCACGTCGCTCTTCCGTCAGCACCCGACTTCCCCTTCTGTCGCGAGTGAAGTCGATTACTTTCACTCGACAAACGAAAGGTATCAACGAAGCCGCGGTGCCCCTGCCGATGCGGACCGAGGAGTCAGTTCCCCTCGGCCTCGAAGGTGCGCAGCAGGTCGGCGGCCACGCTGACCGCGATCGTCGCCGGTTCCTTGCCGCTGATGTCGGCGAGCCCGATCGGGGTCTTGATCCGGTCGATGGTGGCGTCGTCGTGACCGCCCTCGGTGGAGAGGCGCTTGCGGAACCGCGCCCACTTCGCCGCCGAGCCGATCAGACCGATGGAGCCGAGGTGGGGCGTGCGCAGGGCGGCGTCGCACAGCGCGGCGTCCTCGGCGTGGTCATGGGTCATGATCAGGACGTGGGTGCCGAGCGGCAGCTCCTCCAGGACCTCCTCGGGCAGCAGCGGCGTGTGGTGCACCCGCACCTGCGCCACCGCGTCCGCGAGCACACCGAGCCGCTCCTCCGCGAGGGCGTCGGAGCGGGTGTCGATCAGATGGAGGTCGAGATCCTGACGGGCCAGGATCCGCGCCAGTTCGAGGCCGACGTGCCCGACGCCGAAGATCGCCACCGCCCGGACCACCGGCAGCGGTTCGAGCAGCACCGACACCGTGCCGCCGCAGCACTGCACCCCGTGCCGGTTGGTCACCTTGTCGTTCAGGGCGAAGTCCATCAGCTCCGGCTCCGCCTCGGCCGCGGCGATCATCTCCCGGGCCCGGTCGATCGCGACGGCCTCCACGTTCCCGCCGCCGATCGAGCCCCATGTCTCGGTCCGCCCGACCACGAGCTTCGCGCCGGCGTCGCGGGGGGCGTGGCCGCGCACGGTCGCGACGGTCACGAGCACGCCGGACTCCCGGCGTGCCCGCAGCCGCGCGACCGCGGCGAACCACGTCATGTCAGGCACCGCTCAGGACTTCCGCGCCCGTGCGGAGCCTGTCACGGGCCGTCTCGATCGCCCAGTACACCGCCTCCGGCGTCGCGGGCGAGGCCAGCTCCACGCTGATCCCGTCCGGCCCGAACGCGGCCGCGGCCTGCCGCAGGGCCTCCCGTACGGAGAAGGCCAGCATCAGCGGAGGCTCGCCCACGGCCTTGGAGCCGTACACCGCGCCCTCCTCGCCGGCGTTCTGGAGGAGCGTGACGTGGAACTCCTCCGGCATCTCGGAGAAGCTCGGGAGCTTGTACGTGCTCGCCGCCTGCGTCAGGAGCCGGCCGCGGTTCGGCCCGTCGCCGGCGTCCCAGCGGAGGTCCTCCAGGGTCAGCCACCCCGCGCCCTGCACGAAACCGCCCTCGACCTGACCGATGTCGATCAGGGGGGAGAGGCTGTCGCCGACGTCGTGCACGATGTCCACCCGCCGGATGCGGTACCCGCCGGTGAAGCCGTCCACCTCCACCTCGGCCGCGGCGGCGCCGTGGGCGAAGTACTTGAACGGCGAGCCGTGGAACGACTTCGCGTCCCAGTGCAGCCCCTCCGTCCGGTAGAAACCGGCCGCCGACAGCTGCACCCGCTGGAAGTACGCGGTGCGCACCAGGTCGTCCCAGCCCAGCTCCCGGTCGCTGCCGAGGCCGCGCGCGACGCCCTCGACGATCCGTACGTCCGAGGCGTTCGTGCCGAGCTGGGTCGCGGCCACCTGGAGCAGCCGCTCGCGCAGCTGCTCGCAGGCGTTCTTCACCGCCGCGCCGTTGAGGTCCGTGCCCGCGCTGGCGGCGGTGGCGGAGGTGTTGGGCACCTTGTCCGTACGCGTCGGGGCGAGCCGCACCTTGTGCAGCGGGATGCCGAGGGTGGTCGCCGCCACCTGGAGCATCTTGGTGTGCAGGCCCTGGCCCATCTCGGTGCCGCCGTGGTTGATCAGGACGGAGCCGTCCTTGTAGATCAGCACCAGCGCGCCGCCCTGGTTGAAGGCGGTGAGGTTGAACGAGATGCCGAACTTCAGGCCGGTCAGCGCGAGGGCCCGCTTGGTGTGCGGGTGCGCGGCGTTGAAGGCGGCGATCTCGCGCCGGCGGTCGGCGAAGTCCGCGTTCTCCTTGACCTGCTCCCAGACGGCCGAGATCCGCTCCGGCTGGACGACCGGCTGCCCGTACGGCGTCGTCTGGCCCTTCCGGTAGAAGTTGCGCTCCCGCAGCTCCGCCGGATCGAGGCCGAGCAGCGGCGCGCACCGGCCCATGATGTCCTCGATCACCAGCATGCCCTGGGGCCCGCCGAAGCCGCGGAAGGCGGTGTTGGAGACCTTGTTGGTCCTGGCGATGCGACCGGTGATACGGGCGTTGGGGAGCCAGTACGTGTTGTCGATGTGGCACAGCGCGCGGGCCACCACCGGCTCGGACAGGTCCAGGCTCCAGCCGCCGTCCGCGGTCAGGGTGGCGTCGAGGGCCTGGACGCGGCCCTCGGCGTCGAAGCCGATCCGCCACGCGGCGTGGAAGCCGTGCCGCTTGCCGGACATGGTCAGGTCCTGGGTCCGGTTGAGCCGGACCCGCACCGGGCGGCCGGTCAGCCTGGCGCCGAGCGCGGCGACGGCCGCGAAGCCGTGCGGCTGCATCTCCTTGCCGCCGAAGCCGCCGCCCATCCGCAGACACTGCACGGTCACCTCGTGACTGTGCAGGCCGAGCACGTGCGCGACGATCTCCTGGGTCTCGGACGGGTGCTGGGTGCTGCTCTGGACGAAGACCTGCCCGGCCTCGTCGATGTGGGCGAGGGCCGCGTGCGTCTCCAGGTAGAAGTGCTCCTGGTCGGAGAACTGCAGCTCCCCGGTGAACACATGCGCGGAGTCGGCGAAGCCGGCGTCGACGTCGCCGGTCACCATCACCGGCCGGGCGCCGTGGAAGCTGTCGGCGGCGATCGCCTCCTGGAGCGTCACCAGGGAGGGCTTCTCGTCGAGTTCCACCACGACGGCCTCGGCGCCGAGCCGGGCCGCCTCAAGGGTCTCGCCGAGCACCCAGGCGACCGCGTGGCCGTGGAACATGACCTCGTCGGGGAAGAGTGGCTCGTCGTGCTTCATCCCGGCGTCGTTGACGCCGGGCACGTCGGCACCGGTGAGGACGCGCACCACACCGGGCACGGCGAGCGCCGGCTCGGTACGCAGCGCGGTGATGGTGCCGTGGGCCTTCATGACCTGGACCGGGTGGGCGTGCAGCACGTCCTTGGTGCGGTGGACCAGGTCGTCGGTGTAGAGCGCGGTGCCGGTGACGTGCTGGGCGGCGCTCTCGTGCGGCAGCGAGAGACCGACGACGGACTTCTCGGGACGCTGGGACAACTGGCTCATGACGACACCGCCTCGGTGGTTCGCGCGTACAGCTTCAGCAGGCTCTGGCCGAGCATCGCGGAGCGGTAGGCCGCGCTCGCCCGGTGGTCGCTCATCGGGGTGCCCTCGTCGCGCAGCACAGGGGCCGCGGCCTCGACGGTCTCCGCCGTCCACGGCCTGCCCTCCAGGGCCGCCTCGGTGGCGAGCGCGCGGATCGGGGTGGCGGCGACACCGCCCAGGCCGATGCGCGCCTTGCGGACGATCCCGTCCTGGACGTCCAGCGCGAACGCGACCGCCACGCTGGAGATGTCGTCGAAACGCCGCTTGGCGATCTTGTGGAAGGCCACGACCGGCGACAGCGGCAGCGGGACGCGCACCGCGCGGATCAGCTCGCCGGGACGGCGCACGCTCTGCCGGTAGCCGGTGAAGTACGCGGAGAGGGGGACCTCGCGCTCACCGTCGGCGTCGGCGAGCACCACCGACGCGTCGAGCGCGAGCAGCGCCGGCGGGCTGTCGCCGATGGGGGAGCCGGTGCCCAGATTGCCGCCGAGGGTCGCGCCGTTGCGGATGAGCCGCGAGGCGAACTGGGGGAACAGCTCGGCGAGGAGCGGGACTTCGCCGTCGAGACGTCGCTCGATCTCGGTGAGGGTCAGCGCCGCCCCGATCTCGATGGCGTCCGACTCGACCCGCAGCTCCCGCAGTTCGGGAAGGCGGTCGACCGCGATGACACACCCCGCCCTCCTGGACCGGATGTTCACCTCCACGCCCCAGTCGGTGGAACCGGCGACCACCACAGCGTCGGGCCGCTCGCGCAGCACCCGCAGCGTCTCGGCCAGGGTGTCCTTCCGGACGAACACGCTGTCGTCCTGGGCGTACTCGGTGGCGACCGGTGCGGGCGGAGCCTGCTCGCGGCGCCGGGCGAGCGGGTCCTCGTCGGTGGGCGCCCCCACGGCGAAGGCGGCGTCGCGGATGGGGCGGTAGCCCGTACAGCGGCACAGGTTGCCGCTCAGGGCGTGCAGATCGAAGCCGTTCGGACCGTGCTCGGCGTCGGCCGCCGCGCCGTCCGCCTCCCCGTGGGCGCAGCGGTCGGGCCGGTAGTACTCGGCGGCCATGCTGCACACGAACCCGGGTGTGCAGTAACCGCATTGGGATCCGCCGCGGACCGCCATCTCCTCCTGCACGGGGTGCAGGGTGGGCGGCGTGCCGGGCGCGCCGGCGGTGGCGAGACCCTCGGAGGTGACGATCTCCTGGCCGTCGAGCGAGGCGACCGGGACCAGGCAGGCGTTGACCGCCACCCAGTCGGTGGGCTTGTTCACCCCGGGGCGGGCCACCAGGACCGAACAGGCGCCGCACTCACCCTCGGCGCAGCCCTCCTTGGTGCCGGTGAGGCCGCGCTCGCGCAGGAAGTCCAGCACCGTGGTGTGGGGTGCGGCCGGTGCGATGGGTGCTTCTTCTCCGTTGACGGTGATACGCGCCGCTACCATGACGGGCCCTCGATTCCGTGCGCGATGGGTCGGTTCATCATGTTCGCCAATGTCGGGCAGCTTTCTGTGTTCAGACGCGCCACGGCGGAGAAGCGGGCGCGGAACGGCACGCGACAGGGGCGTGCCGGGAAGCGTGAAGGGAAGCCGGGAGAACCGGGGAAGCCGTCGGCGTGCCCGCGGGCGGGCGCGGCGGAACGGCGTCGTCAGCAGCCGTGGGCGATGCGACCCGGAACCCAGACCGTGGTGTGGGCGAGGCGGCTCAGGTCGGAGCTGGTGTTCATCCGCCGGTCGCCTCCTCTCGGTCGTCATGGGTCGACGCTGCAAATTAATGCCCGGCGATCACCGAGGTCAAGAGCCGTCCGAGCTGTGTATATCTCCGAATCAGATGACTCTCAACAAAAACATCTGTTGGACAGTTCCACGGAGCGCTCCAAGGATGTGCCGTGCGGTTGCACAGTCCACGAGAGCGGAGGCACACATGCCGCATGAAGAGACCGAAGTAGTCGTCGTCGGGGCCGGCCAGGCGGGTGTCGCGATGAGCGAGCACCTGGGCGCCCACGACATCCCGCACCTCGTCCTGGAGCGGCACCGGATCGCCGAGCGGTGGCGCTCCGAGCGCTGGGACTCCCTGGTCGCGAACGGGCCCGCGTGGCACGACCGCTTCCCCGGCCTGGAGTTCGACGGCGTCGCTCCCGACGCCTTCGCGTCGAAGGAGCAGGTCGCCGACTACTTCGTCGCGTACGCCGAGAAGATCGGCGCCCCCGTCCGCAGCGGTGTCGAGGTCACCTCGGTGCGCCGGCTCGCCGGCCGGCCCGGCTTCCGCGTCGAGACGCCGCAGGGCACGATCGACGCGCGCTTCGTCGTGGCCGCGACCGGGGCGTTCCAGCGGCCCGTGATCCCGCCCGTCGTGCCGGACGGCGCCGTCCCCACGCAGATCCACTCCAGCGGCTACCGCAATCCGGAGCAGCTGCCCGAGGGCGCGGTCCTCGTCGTGGGGGCCGGCTCCTCCGGCGTGCAGATCGCCGACGAACTGCGCCGGTCCGGGCGCCGGGTGTTCCTCTCCGTCGGTCCGCACGACCGTCCGCCCCGCGCGTACCGCGGACGCGACTTCTGCTGGTGGCTCGGGGTGCTCGGGATCTGGGACGCGCAGACCCCTCCCCAGGGTGCCGAGCACGTCACCATCGCGGTCAGCGGCGCGCGCGGCGGCCACACCGTGGACTTCCGGGACCTGGCCGCCTCCGGCATCGAACTCGTCGGCCTGACCACGTCCTACGGCGACGGCGTGCTGCGCTTCGCGCCGGACCTCGCCGCGAACATCGCCTTCGGCGACGCCCGGTACCTGGAGTTCCTCCGGGCCGCCGACGCGTACGTCGAGCGCAACGGGCTCGACCTCCCCGAGGAGCCGGAGGCGCATGTCCTCGGGCCGGACCCGGAGTGCGTGACCGGCCCCCGCCTGGAGCTCGACCTCGCCGAGGCGGGTGTGACCTCCCTCGTGTGGGCGACGGGTTTCGCGAGCGACTACGGCTGGCTGGACGTCGACGCGTTCGACGAGGCCGGCCGGCCGGACCAGCGACGCGGAGTCTCCGCCGAGCCCGGCGTCTACTTCCTGGGCCTGCCCTGGCTGTCCCGGCGCGGTTCGAGCTTCATCTGGGGCGTCTGGCACGACGCCCGGTTCGTCGCCGACCACATCGCACGGCAGCGCGGCTATCTCGCGTACGACCCCACCGACCCGAAGAACTGAGGAGCGGATCATGACCTCCACGCCCCCGAAGCCCCCGATCGTCGCCGGCGGGCACACCCGGATCCGTCCGTTCAACACCCGCGCGACCTATCCCGAGCAGAACCTCGACAACGACCTCTGCCAGGCCGTCGTCGCAGGGAACACCGTGTACGTCCGGGGCCAGATCGGCCAGGACCTCGACACCAGCGAGTCCGTGGGCATCGGCGACGCCGAGGCCCAGGCCGAGCGGGCCATGGCCAACATCAAGATGCTGCTCGAAGAGGCGGGCAGCCGGATGGACCACCTGGTCAAGCTAACGATCTACCTGATCGACCCGCGCTACCGCGAAGCCGTGTACCGCACGGTCGGCCGCTGGACCAAGGGCGTGCACCCCATCTCCACCGGTCTGGTCGTCTCCGCCCTCGCCCGGCCGGAGTGGCTGTGCGAGATCGACGCGATCGCCGTGATCCCGCAGGAGGAATCGGCATGACCTTCTCCCTCCTCGTACGCGACGGCGCGCGGTTCGGCATGGTGGCGAGCTCGTCGAGTCCGGCGGTCTTCGCCCGGGTCGCCCATCTGCGCCCCGGCGTCGGCGCGGCGGCCTCGCAGAACATCACCGACCCCACGCTCGGCACGCGCCTCCTCGCGGGCCTCGCCGAACACGCCGACCCGGAACGCGCCCTGGCCGAGGTCACCGGCGAGGCGGGCCGTGAAAAGACCATCGCCTACCGCCAGTTGACGGTGCTGGGCCGCACCGGACCCGGGTTCGCCTTCAGCGGTGCGCACACCCTCGGCACGTACGCCTCGGCCACCGCGGACGGCGCGGTGGCCGCCGGCAACATGCTGTCCGGCACGCACATCCCCGGCGTGCTCGTCGACGCCTACGCCGCCGCCACCGGAGAACTCGAAGAGCGTCTCCTCGCCGCCCTCAGGGCCGCCGTCGCGGCCGGCGGCGAGGAGGGGCCGGTGCACTCCGCGGGCCTGGCGGTCGTCGCGGACGTCGACTGGCGGGTGACCGATCTGCGGGTGGACTGGGCCGACGAGCCCGTCGACCGGCTCGGCGAACTCCTCGACGTCTGGCTGCCGCAGCGCGACGACTACGTGCGGCGCGGACTCGACCCCGCCTCCGCCCCCTCGTACGGCGTCCCGGGGGACCTGTGACGGCGGACCTGAAGGAAGCGGCCCGGCGCGCGGTCCGCCGCCGTGCCGAGGAGCTCGTCGGCCTCTCCGAGCGGCTGCACACCGACCCGGAGACCGCCTGGGAGGAGCACCGGGCCGCGGCCGCCGTACCCGAACTCCTCGACCGGGCCGGATTCGACGTCACCCCGTCCTATCTGGGACTGGAGACGGCCTTCCACGCCCGGTTCGGCAGCGGGCCGGTACGGATCGCCCTGTGCGCCGAGTACGACGCGCTGCCCGGCCTCGGCCACGCGTGCGGGCACAACCTCATCGCGGCGAGTTCCGTCGGGGCCGCGCTCGGCCTCGCCGCCGTCGCCGACGACGCGGGTCTCACCGTCGAGGTCTACGGCACCCCGGCCGAGGAGGGCGGCGGCGGGAAGATCGAGCTGCTCGACCGGGGCGCGTTCGCCGGGGTCGACCTCGCGATGATGGTGCATCCGGCGCCGGTCGACGTCGCCGAGGCCCGCCCCTTCGCGGTCAGCCACTCCAAGATCTCCTACACCGGGAAGTCCGCGCACGCCGCGGCCTACCCGGAGGCCGGGGTCAACGCGGCCGACGCCTTCACCGTGGCCCAGGTCGCGATCGGCCTGCTCCGCCAGCACCTGCCCGCCTCGGCCCGGGTGCACGGCGTGGTGACCCACGCCGGGGACGCCCCGAACGCCATCCCGGAGCGGGCGACCGGACGGTGGTACGTACGGGCCGAGACGCTCGCCGAACTCGCCGCACTGGAACCCCGCGTCATGCGGGCCTTCGAGGCCGGTGCCCTCGCGACCGGCTGCGACCTCCGGATCGAGCCCGAGAGCAGGCCGTACGCGGAGTTCCGCACCGACGAGACCGCCCTCGGCCACTACCGTACGAACGCCCTCGCCCTGGGCCGGGAGTTCGCGCCGCCCGGCCAGGCCGCACGGATGAACCGGGCCTCCACCGACATGGGCAACGTCTCCCAGGTCGTGCCGGCCATCCACCCCTACATCGGCATCGGCTCCCTGCCGGCCACCAACCACCAGCACGAGTTCGCCGCGCACTGCGTGGGCGGGACCGCCGAGCGGGCCCTGCTCGACGGGGCGATGGCGCTGGCCTGGACCGGCGTGGACCGAGCCCTCCCTCCCCGACCGAGTGAAGGACCCCGATGACCCCGACCCCCGAGCGGCACCGGACGGAGCACGACATGCTCGGCGACGTCGACGTCCCGGCGGACGCCTACTACGGGGCGCACACCGCCCGGGCGCTGGCCAACTTCCCCCTCACCGGGGAGACCCTCGCCTCCCGGCCGCACATGATCGGCGCCCTGGCGGCGGTCAAGAGCGCCGCGGCCCGCGCCAACGCCGAGGTCGGCGCCCTGGACCCCGCGCTCGCCTCGGCGATCGCGGACGCCTGCGCCGAGATCCGTGCCGGGGCGCTCCACGACCAGTTCGTGGTCGACCTGATCCAGGGCGGCGCGGGCACCTCGACGAACATGAACGCCAACGAGGTGATCGCCAACCGCGCCCTGGAACTCCTCGGCCGCTCCCGCGGCGAATACGCGGTCCTGCACCCGCTCGACCACGTCAACCTCGGCCAGAGCACCAACGACGTCTGTCCGACCGCCCTGAAACTGGCCCTCGACGCGCACCTCGTCGAACTGCTCGCCGCCCTGGCCGGCCTGCGCGGCGCCTTCGAGGACAAGGCCGCCGAGTTCGCCGACGTCCTGAAGATGGGCCGCACCCAGCTCCAGGACGCCGTGCCCATGACCCTGGGCCAGGAGTTCGGGGCGTACGCCGCCACCCTCGCCGAGGACGAGCAGCGGCTCGCCGAGGTCAGGCCGCTGCTGCACGAGCTCGGCCTCGGCGGCACGGCGATCGGCACCGGCCTCAACGCCCGCCCGGGCTACCGGGAGCGGGCGATCGAGGAGCTCGGGCGGCTGACCGGCATCCCGACGCTCGTGTCCGCGCCCGACCTCGTGGAGGCCACCCAGGACGTCGGCGTCTTCGTGCACCTGTCCGGGGTGCTCAAGCGCGTCGCCGTGAAGCTGTCCAAGATCTGCAACGACCTGCGTCTGCTCTCCTCGGGACCGCAGGCCGGACTCGGCGAGATCAACCTGCCCGCGCGGCAGGCCGGTTCGTCCATCATGCCCGGCAAGGTGAATCCGGTGATCCCGGAGGCGGTCAACCAGATCGCCTTCGAGGTCATCGGCAACGACGTGACCGTGACGCTCGCGGCCGAGGGCGGGCAGCTCCAGCTCAACGCCTTCGGGCCGGTCATCCACCGCAGCCTGAGCGCCGGCCTCGACCACCTCACCGCGGGCATCGGCGTCCTCGCCGAACATTGCGTGCGGGGCATCACCGCCAACCGCGAACGGCTCGCCGAGACCGTGGCCGCCTCCACCGGACTCGTGACCGCGCTCGGTCCCGCGCTCGGCTACGAGACCGCCTGCGCGCTCGCGGTCGAGGCCCATCACACCGGCAGACCCGCGCTCGACCTCGTACGCGAGCGGGCGCTGCTGACGGAGGCGGAACTCGGCGAGCTCCTCAGCCCCGCCGCCCTCACCGGACGGCCCGCCCTCTGAGACCGTTCCGGCCGGCGCCGCATAGGGTCGGAGGCGACCGGACCACCAGGCGCGAGGGCCACGCATGACGTCACCAGTGGGTTTCACACTCGTCCAGCTCCGCTACTTCCTCGTCGCCGCCGAACGCGGCTCGATGACGGAGGCGGCGGCGGAGCTGCACATCGCGCAGTCCGCCGTGTCCACGGCCGTCCACAACCTGGAGCAGGACCTCAGGGTCCAGCTCTTCATCCGCCGGCGCGGCCGGGGCCTGACCCTCACACCCGCGGGGGAGCGGCTCCGGCAGCAGGCGGAGGAACTCCTCGCCCGCGCCCGCGAGGTCGCCGAGGAGGCCAGGGGAGGGGGCGAGTCCCTCTCCGGGCCGGTGACCGTCGGCTGCTTCGTGACCCTGGCACCCCACTACCTGCCGGCCCTGTTCAGCGAGTGCACCCGGCGCCACCCGGGCATCGAGCTCGACGTCGTGGAGGCGGAGGCGGACCAGCTCGTCCAGGCCCTGACGGCGGGACGCGTCGACTTCGCGCTCACCTACGACCTCGGTCTCGCGGCCGAGCCGGACCTGGACGGCGAGACGGTCGCCCGGGCACCGGCGTACGTCATCGTCGCGGCCGGTCACCCGCTGGCGGGACGGGACAGCGTCGAGCTCGCCGAGCTGTCCGCGGAGCCTCTCGTCCTCCTCGACCTGCCCCACAGCCGCGACTACTTCCGCTCCCTGGTGGCCGCCACCGGCACCGCGCCCGACGTGCGCTACCGCACGGGGAGCTTCGAGACCGTGCGGTCCCTGGTGGCCCGCGGGCTCGGCTACTCGGTGCTCAACCAGCGGCCGGCGACCAGCCAGACGTACGGCGGCGGCGAGGTCGCCGAGCTCCGGCTCCGGGACGGCGGACCGCCGCTCGACGTCAGGATCGCCTCGGTGCGGAGCATGACCCAGACCGCCCGCGCCCGGGCGGTCATGGACCTGCTGCGGGAGATCGCCGGCAGGCCCGCGGGGGCCTGAGCCTCACAGATCCGCGCGGCCCGTCACGGCCCGGGCGTGGGCCAGGATCAGCTCACGGGCCCTGTCGGGGCGCAGCGCGGCGTTGCGGCTGACGATGTGCAGTCCGTAGCCGTCCTCCAGGGCCACCAGGCCGTGTGCCAGGTCCGGCGCGGCCGCGGCGAGCGTGAACCCGCCGGTCGCGGCGCCCACGGCGAGCGCGGTGGTGTAGAGCGCGACCTCCCGGCCGAACAGCGAGGCCATCAGCTCGGCGTGCCCGGGGCTGCGGCCGGCGCGCCGGTGCAGTTCGTAGAGCAGCCCGTGGAGCGGGTCGTCCGCCGTGCTCGGCAGCCCGCTGTTCAGGAGGGCCCGCAGCCGTGCGGCCGGATCGTCGGCGGGTGCCTCGTCGTAGGCCTGCTGCCGGGTGGCCAGATAGCTCTCCACGGCGCCCCGGTGCACCTCGAGGACAAGGTCGTCCAGCTCGGGGTAGTAGTACAGGACCGAGCCCTGGGAGACACCCGCGGCCTCCGCGATGTCCTTGATGCGCAGGGCTTCGAGGCCGCGCTCCGCGATGGCCCGCCCCGCGGCGGTGACCAGGGCCTCCCGCCGTGCCGTCTGGTCGCGTGGTCTGCCTGCTTTCCTCATGGCGCCCATTCTCTGATGACCGGATCAGGTTGTGCAAGAAGTTCTCGTCCAGAGCATTGACGGCCGCTTCACCAATTGTTTGAATCCCAACTCAAAGAAGTCGGTGCGGACGACCCCCCGCCGAGCTCCTCTCCCCTCCGCCGCCCCCGCACACAGCCCGGGCCGCACCTCCCCCGCCCCCCGAACGGGCACCGGCTCGCAGACGTCCCACGACGCGATCGAAGGCCACACCATGCAGACGTACGCCCACTGGCGGCAGCGCGCCGCCGACCTCACCCCACGCACCCGCCTGTTCATCGACGGAGCGTGGACCGACCCCTCCGAGGACCACTGGCTCCCGACCGTGAACCCCGCGACCGGCAAGACCACCGCCCAGGTCGCGGCCGGCTCCGCCGCGGACGTCGACCGGGCCGTGGCCGCGGCCCGCACCTCCTTCGAGGACGGCCGCTGGTCGCGCACCGCACCCGCGGAGCGCAGGCGGGTCCTGCTCGCCCTCGCCCGGCTCATCGAGGAGCACGGCGAGGAGCTCGCCCTCTGCGACACCCTCGACATGGGCAAGCCCATCGCCGAGTCCCACGGCACCGACGTCCCCGGCGCGGCCGGCGTCTTCACCTGGTACGCCGAGGCCGTCGACAAGCTCTACGACGAGGCCGCCCCGGCCCCGCCGGGCAACCTCGCCCTCGTGCGCCGCGCTCCGCTCGGGGTGGTGGGCGCGGTGGTGCCCTGGAACTTCCCCCTCGACCTCGCGAGCTGGAAGCTGGCCCCCGCCCTGGCCGCGGGCAACAGCGTCGTACTGAAGCCCGCCGAGCAGTCCCCGCTCTCCGCCCTGCTCCTCGCGGAGCTCGCCGCGGAGGCCGGCCTGCCCGACGGCGTGCTGAACGTCGTCCCGGGCCCGGGCGAGACCACCGGGCGGGCGCTCGGCCTCCACCCGGACGTCGACACCCTCGTCTTCACCGGGTCCACCGCCGTGGCCAAGCGCTTCCTCGCCTACTCCGCCGAGTCCAACATGAAGCAGGTCTGGCCCGAGGCCGGCGGCAAGAGCCCCAACGTGGTCTTCGCCGACGCCGACCTGGACGCGGCGGCGGAGCGCGCGGCCTGGGGCTTCGTCTACAACGCCGGGCAGGTGTGCTCCGCCAACACCCGCCTCCTCGTCGAGGCCTCCGTCGCCGAGGAGTTCACCGCCCGCGTCGCCGAGCACGCCCGCACCTGGCTGCCGGGCGACCCCCTCGACCCCGCGACCCGGCTCGGACCGCTCGTCGACGAGGCCCAGGCCGCACGCGTCCTCGACGCCGTGCGCTCATCGGGCGGCACCGTCGTCTGCGGCGGCACACGGCCCGACCGGGACGGCGCCTACCTCGACCCCACCGTCGTCACCGGCCTCGGCCCCGACGCCCCGCTCGTCCGGGAGGAGCTCTTCGGCCCCGTCCTCGCGGTCCTCCCCTTCCGGGACGAGGCCGAGGCGATCCACCTCGCCAACGACTCGGCCTACGGCCTCGCGGCCTCCCTGTGGACCCGCGACCTCGGCCGCGCCCACCGCGTGGCCGACGCCCTGCGCGCCGGGACCGTGTCCGTGAACACGGTCGACGCGCTCAGCCCGTACACCCCCTTCGGCGGGTTCAAGCAGTCCGGCCACGGCCGCGACCTCTCCCTGCACTCCTTCGACAAGTACACCGGCCTGAAGACCACCTGGATCGCGTACGGCTGACCCGCCGGCGACCCGAAGGACGCCGGCTCGGCACCCACCCGACACCCTCACCCCAGCAAGGGACTCACCACCATGACCAGCGAGCACACCGCAGACCTGATCGGCCTCGACCGGGCGCACATCATCCACCCCTACCTGCCGGGCACCGCCACCGAGCGCGTGATCATGGCCTCCGGTTCCGGCTGCCGGCTCACCGACACCGAGGGCCGCGACTACCTCGACGCCACCGGCGGCCTCTGGCTCGCGCAGATCGGACACGGCCGCGAGGAGGTGGCCGACATCGCCCACGAGCAGATGAAGAAGCTGGAGTACTTCACCAGCTTCTGGGAGTTCTCCAACGAGCCGGCCATCAAGCTCGCCGCCCGCCTGGCCGAGATCGCCCCCGAGCCGCTCAACCACGTCTACTTCACCTCCGGCGGCTCCGAGGGCAACGAGGCCGCCATCAAGATGGCCCGCTACTACCACCACCGCCGCGGCGAGGGCAGCCGGACCTGGATCCTCGCGCGCAGCAAGGCCTACCACGGCATCGGCTACGGCGGCGGCTCGGCCACCGGCTTCCCCGTCTACCACGAGGGCTTCGCCCCGATGATGCCGCACGTCTCCCACCTCACGCCCCCGTGGCCGTACCGCAGCGAGCTGTACGGCGACGAGCCGCTCGCACCCGAGCAGGTCACCGACTTCCTCGTCCGCGAACTCGAGGAGCGCATCGCCGAGATCGGCCCGAAGAACATCGCCGCGATGATCGGCGAGCCCATCATGGGCGTCGGCGGCATGCTCGTCCCGCCGGCCGACTACTGGCCCCGGGTGCGCGAGGTCCTCGACCGGCACGGCATCCTCCTCATCTTCGACGAGGTCGTCACCGCGTACGGCCGGGTCGGGGAGTGGTTCGCCGCCCAGTACTTCGACGTCACCCCGGACATCATCGTCACCGCCAAGGGCATCACCTCCGGCTACGTCCCGCTCGGCGCCCTCCTGGTGAGCGACCGGCTCGCCGAGGTGCTCCTGCGCGACCACGGCTTCCCCATGGGCTACACCTACAACGGCCACCCGGTCGCCACCGCCGTCGCCACCGCCAACCTCGACATCATCGAGCGGGAAGGACTGCTCGCCCGCGCCACGAGTCTGGGCTCCTTCCTCCACGACGAACTGAAGGCACAGCTGGGCGACCTGCCGATCGTCGGCGAGATCCGCTCCGTCGGCATGATGCTGGCCGTCGAACTGGTCCAGGACCGCGCCACCCGTGCCCCCCTGCCCCTCGACCCGGCCCGGATGCCCCACGACGTCATCCGCCGCGAAGCCGGCGTGATCGTCCGCGACTCCGCCCACAGCCTGGTCCTGTCCCCGCCGCTCGTCATGACGGAGACCGAGGCCAAGGAGGTGGCCACCGCGCTGCGCGGTGTCCTGGAGCGCACCGGTCCCACCGGCGAGATCCGCCCCGCCTGACCCCGCACGGGAGGCCCGGTGCCCCCGCCGGGCCTCCCCGACACGGACGCCACTCCGTCACCGCGCTCACGCGCGCCTGCTCGCAGTACCCCTCTCCCCGCTAGGAACTGCCCGTGTCCTCCCCTCTCTCCGCCACCGACCCGCGCACTCCCCACACCACCTCTGGGCTCCGGCGCAGCCTGAAGCGCCTCGACATCACCGCCCTGGGCATCGCCGCCGTCATCTCCTTCGACACCGTCGGGCAGATCGCCACCGGCGGCGGCGAGGCCGCCACCTGGACGGCGGCGCTCGCGCTGTTCTTCCTCGTCCCGTACGCCCTGCTGTTCGCCGAGACCGGCGCCGCGTTCCCGCAGGAGGGCGGCCCGTACGTCTGGGTCAAGCTCACCCTCGGCCGTTCGGCGGCCGCGCTCACCACCCTGCTGTACTGGGTGACCAACCCCATCTGGCTGGGCGGCTCCCTGGTCTTCCTCGCCGCCGAGACCTGGGACGGCTTCGTCTTCCACCTGGGCTCGGGCACCTTCGCCGACTACACGTTCAAGCTGCTGTTCGTGTGGACCGCGATCCTCACCGCCGTCGTCTCCCTGCGCCGCGGCAAATGGATCACCACCCTCGGCGCCGCGGTGAAGGTCCTCACCCTCGCGGTGTTCACCCTGACGGCACTGCTCTACGGGCTCGAACACGGCTTCCACGGACTCAGCGACGCCCACTTCACCCCGACCACGGCCGGATTCCTCGCCCTCGTGCCCATCCTGCTCTTCGCGTACGTCGGCTTCGAAGCCCCCAACGCCGCCGGCGAGGAGATGCACGACCCGCAGCGCGACGTGCCCGCCGCCCTCGGACGTTCCGCGTCCGTCGCCGCCTGCTGCTACCTGCTGCCGGTCCTCGCGCTCCTCGCGGTCGTCCCCGCCCACCAGGTCACCGGGATCGGCGGCTTCATGGAAGGCGCCCGGCTCGTCTTCGGCATCTACGGCGGTGCGGGCGGCCCGCTCCTGACGCTCACCGCCGTCATGTTCGTCTTCGCCCTCCTCACCCAGGGCAGCGCGTGGATGATCGTCAGCGACCGCATGCAGGCGATGGCCGCCGCCGACGGCGGCTCCTTCACCCGCAAGCTCGGCGCCTTCCACCCGCGGCTCGGCACGCCCGTCCGCACCAACCTGCTCTCCGGAGCGGTGGCCACCGTCTTCATGATCGTGGCCATGCGGGTCGCGGAGGGCGACGCGGGCGCCGTGTTCGCCGTGGTGCTCACCGTGGCGGTCACCACCCTGCTCCTCTCGTACCTCGTCATCGTGCCCGCGCTCGTCCTGCTCCGGCTGCGCCGGCCCGAGGTCGTACGGCCCTACCAGGTCCCCTTCGGCCAGGGCGGGTTCATGACCTGCGCGGCGCTCGTCTACGCCTGGATCCTCGTCGGCTCCTGGTGCGCGCTCTTCCCCGGAACCCTGGAAGCGCTCTTCGGCATCGAGTACGCCTTCGACGACATCTGGGGCATGTCCCGGGCGACGTTCGAGGCGTTCACCCTCGGCACGGTCGCCCTCCTGCTCCTGGTCGGAGCCGCCGGCCTCGCGATCGCCCGCAGGGAACGCCCGGAAGCAGAGATTCATTGCAACGAGTCGTTGCATTAATGTACAAGGTCATTGCATCAATTTCGCGGCCTCTACCTGGGGTTATGGAGTTCAGTTGATTGACGAAAATCTGAACGCAACGTAGCTTTCGGCCTGCCTCAAACAGCCGACGCCGCGAGACCGAGGAATGGCCATGAGCGAGTCCGTCCACACCGTCACCACCCTGCCGACCGAGCGCCCGTCCGGATGCCCCTTCGACCCGCCGGCCGAGCTGATCGACGCCCGCAAGCACGGCCAGATCAGCCGCTACACCCACCCCGGCGGGAAACCCGGCTGGATCGTCACCGGACACGAGCTGGTCAGGTCGGTCCTGGCCGACCCCCGGTTCAGCTCGCGCAAGGACCTGATGAACGTGGTCGACTTCGCGCTGCCGCCGGCGCCGCCCGGTGAGTTCCTCCTCATGGACGAACCGCAGCACGGGCGCTACCGGAAGCCGCTCGTGGGCAAGTTCACCGCGCGGCGGATGCGCCTGCTCACCGAGCGGGTCGAGCAGATCACCGCCGACCGTCTGGACGCCATGGAGGCGGCCGGACCGTCGGCGGACCTGGTGACCGCGTTCGCCAAGCCCATCCCCACCATCATCATCTGCGAGATCCTCGGCGTGCCGTACGAGGACCGGGACTCCTTCCAGGAGCAGATCGACACCTTCATGAACGGCGAGACGAGCGACGAGGAACTGATCGCGGCCTACACCGCCACCCAGGACTACCTCGCCCGGCTCGTGGCCGCCAAGCGCGCGAACCCCACCGACGACATCCTCAGCGAACTCACGGACAGCGACCTCACCGACGAGGAGCTGAAGGGGATCAGCCTCATCCTCCTCGCGGCCGGTTTCGACACCACCGCCAACATGCTGTCCCTCGGCGCCTTCGCCCTCCTGCAGAACCCGGAGCAACTGGCCGCGCTGCGCGCCGATCCGACGCTCACCGACGGCGCCGTCGAGGAGCTCCTGCGGTACCTGACCGTCGCCAAGTCCTTCATGCGGACGGCCCTCGAGGACGTCGAGGTCGGCGGGCAGACCATCGAGGCCGGCACGACCGTCGTCCTCTCGTACCACACCGCCAACCGCGACCCCGAGCGCTACCCCGACCCCCACGAGCTCGACATCCGCAGGGACGCCGGCGGACACCTGGCCTTCGGCCACGGCATCCACCTGTGCCTGGGGGCGCAGCTCGCCCGCGTCGAGATGCGGGTCGCGTTCGCCGCACTGTTCAAGCGCTTCCCGACGCTGCGCCTGGCCGTCCCGGCCGAGGAGGTCGCGCTGCGCCCGGAGACCGCGGACATCTACGGGGTGAAGAGCCTCCCGGTCACCTGGGACGCGTGACGCGTGGGCGCACGGGTTCGGGCGCCGCAGGGTGCCCGAGCCCGGCCCAGCTCGTACCGCCCGTCAGAAGATCCTGTGCTCCGTCCAGAACGGCCCGAGGTCCTTCACCGTCGCCGCCTGCGCCGCGCGCTTGAAGTCCGCGGTGGTGGCGACCCCCAGCCAGTGGTCCCGCACATGGCCGCGCAGCATGCCCGCCATCGCCGGGCCGCCCAGGACCCGCTCCAGATCGTGCAGGGCGCAGGCGCCGCGCAGGTAGACGACCCGGACGTACTCGGAGCGGTGGCCGTCCGCGTAGTAGCCCATGGGCCGGGTGAGGGCGGCCGTGTCGCTGGGCCACGCGCCCGCGTCCTCCCAGCAGACGGTGGTGTCCTCCCCGTAGTACGACTGGTTCGCGTACTGGGCGAAGGACTCGTCCAGCCAGGGCGAGGAGAACTGGTCGTTGCCGACGATGCCGTAGAACCACTGGTGGGCGATCTCGTGCACGACGGCCGACCCCTCCGGTTCGGTCCACAGCAGGACGAGGCCCGGGAACTCCATGCTGCCGAAGTCGTCGAGGTGGTCGCTCATGACCAGGTCGAGTTCGCCGTACGGATAGCGTCCGAACCGCTCCCCGAACTCGTCGACCGATCCGACGGCGGCCTTGAGGTCCACGGCGACGCCCTCGGCGGACGTGGAGGCGGTCCAGTACGCGTGGAGGCGCACGCCGCCGGGCGTGGTCACCGTCTTCGTACGGAACGGGCCCGCCGCCCACGCGAAGTCCCGCACCCCGTGCGCGACGCTGGTGCTGACCGTGCGGCCGGGCGCGCCCGCGCGCCGGGTGGTGGTGCCCGTCGCGGGGACGAGCAGTGCGTCCGGGTGGTCGAGCACGACCCGGAAGTCACCGGCCAGGGTGAAGAAGCTCTCGCCGAAACCGACGTCCGGGTCGAGGTGCCGGCCCTGCTCGTCCCGTACGGACAGCACGGGCAGCGCGTTGCCGAGGTAGCGGTGCGCGCCGTCGCGGCCGAAGCGGTGCACACGGTCCGGGACGGTGATCGCGAGGTCGAAGGAGATGCTCGCGCGCGCCCCGTACGGCAGCGGCGCGGGCAGATCGACCGTCAGCGCGGTGCAGCCGACGGCGAGCGGCCGCGGGCTGCCGCCGACGACCTCGCTCACCCGGACCGGGGACGGCGCGCCCGGGGCGCCGCAGCCGTCGGAGCCGTTGCCCCAGAGCCGTAGGTCGACCGAACGAAGGGGAGTACGGGAGGCGTTGCGGAAGGACACCGTCTGACGGCCCGACCAGTGCGAGCCGTCGGCGTCGGCGCGCAGCGAAACGTCGTAGGAGGGGCGGTCCGGAGTCGCCGCCCGCACGGGCGCGACGGCCGTGGGGTCCTGTGCCGCGGCCGCCCGGGGAAGGAGCAGCAGGACGGAGGCGAGGGCGAGCGCCGTTGCCCGCCGGTACCTGAGCGAGGTCATGCCCGGCACGCTAGAACGCCCGTACGCCCGGACGGGCGGGTTCCGGGGACGCCGTCCGTTCCGCCACGCGCGGTCCGTGACCGGTTTCCGAGGCCGCGTCCTTCGCGTACCGCGCCGGATATGGGACGGTGAGGGCATGCCGGTTCCCGTGATTCTCGACTGCGATCCCGGTCACGACGACGCCTTCAACATCCTGCTGGCCGCCGCGCACCCCGCGATCGACCTGCTCGCGATCACCACCGTGGCGGGCAACCAGACGCTGGAGAAGACCACGCTCAACGCCCGCCGGGTCTGTTCGGTGGCCGGGATCAAGGACGTGCCGATCGCGGCCGGCCGCGACCGGCCGCTGCACGGGCCGCGCCGGATCGCGGAGAACATCCACGGCGACTCCGGCCTCGACGGTCCCGGCTTCGGCGCGCGCGAACCGGACGTCCCGCAGGACCCGCGCGACGCCCTCACCCTCATCCGCGACACCCTCCTCGCGCACCCGGCACCGGTCACGCTCGTGCCGACCGGGCCGCTCACCAACATCGCGGTCTTCCTGCTCGCCCACCCCGAACTCGCCGGGCGGATCGAGCGGATCGTGCTCATGGGCGGCTCGACGGGCCGCGGCAACACCACACCGGCGGCCGAGTTCAACATCCTGTGCGATCCGGAAGCGGCGGACATCGTCTTCCGCAGCGGACTGCCGGTGACGATGTTCGGCCTCAACGCGACCCACCAGGTACGCGCCACCCCCGAGGTCGTCGCCCGGATCGCCGCGCTCGGCACACCGCTGAGCGGGCTCTGCGTCGACCTCCTCACCTACTTCGCCTCCACCTACCGCGAGGTGTACGGCTTCGACGCACCCCCGCTGCACGATCCGCTCACCGTCGCCCACCTGATCGACCCGTCCCTCGTCACCCTCGTACGGGCGGCGGTGACGGTCGAGCTCAACGGCACCCACACACGGGGCGCGACGGTCGTGGACCTGCACGGGGTGACGGACCTGCCCGCCGACACCGCGGTCGGCATGGAGGTCGACACGGACGGGTTCTGGAACCTGATCGTGGAGGCCGTGCGCGTGCTCGGCGGATCAGGGGACCAGGGCGGCCGGTCTGGCGGATCAGGGCCGGACCGGTCCTAGCGTGCGGCGAGCCGCTCCAGGAGGGCGGCGCTCCGGGCAAGCAACGCCCGCTCCTCGTCCGTGAGTTCGGCCTCGATGGCCTGGGCGAGCCAGCCGGCCCTGCGGCCGCGCTCCGCCTCCAGCGCGGACCGGCCCGCGTCCGACAGCTCGACCAGCGACTTGCGGCCGTCCGTGGGGTGCGCGCGGCGCGTGACCAGGTTCTGTTCCATGAGCAGCCCCACCGCGCGGGCCATCGACTGGGGGCGTACGCGCTGATCGGCGGCGAGGTCGCTGGTGGTCATGGCGCCGTTCCGGTCGAGCGCGCCGAGGACGGCGGCCTGACCGAGCGGGATGCGGTCCTCGTCCTTGACGCGCCGGGTGAGCTTGCCCATCGCGGTGCGCAGTTCGGTGGCGATGGTGGCGGCTTCCGGCGTGGGCATACGGCACTTTACCCCGTGAGCCGGCCGTGCCGTGCGGCTGACCTGCACAGCCATGCTGTACAGCAAAACTGAACAGAGAAACTGAACAGCATTGCTGTAGGGTTTGGTCTGTCGGGCTCGGCGTCGGCGCGGACGCAGCCGGGGCCACGGCACACCACCACGGGGAGGAACCACCATGTCCACCGACGAAGCCGGAACCGTCGACGCCGTCATCGAGACCGTCACCGCCCGCCGCATCATCGACAGCCGCGGCAATCCCACGGTCGAGGTCGACGTCGTCCTCACGGACGGGTCCCTGGGACGCGCCGCCGTCCCCTCCGGCGCCTCCACCGGCGCCCGGGAGGCCGTGGAACTGCGCGACGGGGACTCCGCGCGCTGGCACGGCAAGGGCGTCGACCGTGCCGTCGCCCACGTCAACGGGGAGATCGCGGCGGCCGTGCGCGGCCGGGACGCGGCGGACCAGGCCGGTGTCGACGCCGCGCTCATCGCCCTCGACGGCACCGCCACCAAGTCCCGGCTCGGCGCCAACGCCGTCCTCGGCGTCTCCCTCGCCGCGGCCAAGGCGGCCGCGGCGGCCCACCGCCAGCCCCTCTACCGCTACCTGGGCGGCCCCGACGCCCACCTCCTGCCGCTGCCGATGATGAACATCGTCAACGGCGGCGCCCACGCCGACAATCCCCTGGACTTCCAGGAGTTCATGATCGCCCCTGTGGGTGCGGACAGCTTCGCCGAGGCCGTCCGCATGGGCAGCGAGGTCTTCCACACCCTGCGCCGCGACCTGCTGGCCGCCGGTCACTCCACCGGCGTCGGCGACGAAGGCGGCTTCGCCCCCGCGCTGCGCACCGCCGAGGAGGCCCTCGACTTCGTGATGTCCGCCATCGAGCGCACCGGCTACCGGCCCGGCACGGACATCGGCCTCATCATGGACCCGGCCTCGTCCGAGTTCTTCCGCGACGGCGTGTACGACTACGCGGGCGAGGGGGTGCGCCGCACCCCCTCCGAGAACGCCGACTACCTGGCCAAGCTCATCGACTCCTACCCGATCGTCTCCATCGAGGACCCGATGGCGGAGAACGACCTGGACGGCTGGCGCGAGCTGACCGCCCGCGTCGGCGACCGCTGCCAGCTCACCGGCGACGACGTGTTCTGCACCAACGAGACGCTGCTGCGCGAGGGCATCCGTACCGGCGTCGGCAACTCGGTCCTCGTCAAGGTCAACCAGATCGGGACCCTGACCGAGGCGCTCGCCACCGTGGCCACGGCCCACCGGGCGGGCTGGACGGCCGTCATGTCGCACCGCTCGGGCGAGACGGAGGACACCACCATCGCGGACCTGGCGGTGGCGACCGGCTGCGGTCAGATCAAGACCGGCTCGCTCTCCCGCTCCGACCGCACGGCGAAGTACAACCAGCTGATCCGGATCGAGGAGGAGCTGGGCGACGCGGCGCGCTTCGCGGGCCGCTCGGCGCTCCGCCGGGCCTGACGCGCACGACGGAGCGGCGCCACCACCGGGAGGTGGTGACGCCGCGTCCGGCGACCGAGGTCACCGGGGGGACATCACTTGCCGAGCCACGCGTTGTGCACGGTCACCGTCGACGTGTTGCCCTGCTTGTCCGTGACCTTGGCGGAGAGCGCGATGCCGCCGTCCTTCGCCGGGCTCTTCACGGAGATCAGCCCGCCCACGACGGTCGCGGCCTGCCAGGTCTGCCCGCCGTCGTAACTCACGGACACCGCGAGCGACTTGAGGTTCGCACCGGCCGCCGCCCCCTGCACGGTCACCGGCACGAGGACCGAGACGCGCTCGGGGAGACGCGAGCCGAGGTCGACGGGGGGCGCGAAGCGGACCGTGGACACCGGCAGTGCCGTGGTGGCCGCGAGCTGCCCCGAACGGAACGTGAAGCCGGTCTCGATCCGGGTGGAGACCGCGCCGGCCTTCGCCGGGCGCTCCACGGACGCCGTCAGCCGGTACTCGGCGTCGGCGGCGTCGACCGCGAACGGCTCGTAGCCGCTCAGCGGGTCGGTGCTCTCGGCGACCTTCACCCCGTCGCGGTACAGCGTCGAGGTGGTGGAGGTGTACGGGACGGACCCGGCATGACCCGCGCCGTCGGAGGAGAGCGGCACGGCGCCGACGATCCGCTGCACGCCCGTCACCGGGTCGACCGTACGGAAGACGCCCATGCCCTCGCCCAGGAGCGGGCCCACGACGCCCGTGTTGAAGGTCTCGCGGTACGTCCGGCCGGCCTCGTAGCGCTTCGGCCTGACCATCTCCCAGGCGCCCTCGAAGGCCGGGTAGCCCCACTGGTCCTTGTCGCCCAGCTGGTTGTACCGGGTGAGCCACGTGGCGCCGTCTCCGGTGGAGACGTAGAAGGTGCGCGTGCCCGGCGCAGGCTGCGGCGCGGAGAAGCCGTTGCCCTCCGGCGCGCCCGGCAGATGGGCGTACGGGGAGGCGAGCGCCGTCTTGCCCGGCGCGGAGGCGCCGAGACCGACCTTGAGCGTGGCGAACTCGGTCGCCTTCACGTGCCTGGTGTAGCCGGTCGCGACCGTGCTCGCCTTTCCGCCGAAGGCCACCGAGTACTGGCTGGCGGCGTCCTTCAGGAAGTGCGCGTCCCAGGTCTGCAGGAGGGAGCCGTCGGTGACGGCCGGACCCATGTGGGCGGTGCGGAAGCCGGTGAAACCCCTGAGGACCCAGCCGTTGCCGACCTTGCCGATGTCGGTGGCGACCTCGTAGTACGTCCCGGCGTAGTCCGCCTTGTCGATGCCGGGCACGGTGAGGTCCACCGGCTTCGTGGTGCGCGCGTCGGAGACGACCGTGGTGTCGCCCGTGATCTCCAGCTTCGGCTGGGCGATCCAGTCGGTGCCGGCCGTGTAGTCCGACGGGTCCTGGTAGACGGCCGTGTTCAGCGTGTACGACCCCTTGGGCACCCGGATCGTGTGCGCGCCCGGCTCGTTGTCGACACGGACCTGGAAGTTCGCCGCAGGACCGCCGACGCCGGTCAGCGTGGTGGCGAAGTTCTGGGCGTCGGCGCCGTCGCGGCCGACGGTCCGGACGGTGAGGTCGTACGACTCAGCCTCCCGTACGGCCACCGCGGCCGTACGGACGGACTGGCCCGCGCCGGTGGCGGTGACATAGCCCGAGTAGGTGCCGTCGGTCTCGCCGACGCTGGTGTCGGCGACGAGGTCGACCTCGGCGGTGCCGCCGGCGGGCACCGTCACCTTCGAGGCGCCGAGCGTGAAGAACCCGGCCGGGGCCGGCTTGCCCGAGGGATCCAGGGTGGACACCGACAGGTCGAGGGTGACGTCGGTGGTCCCGAGGTTGCGGTAGGCGACCTTCTTGGTGACGGGCTTGTCGTCGGTGTGCGGCCAGAGCGCCGTGCCGTAGTTCAGCGACACCGGCTCGGCCACGACGCTCACGGTCAGCGCCTGTTCGACCTGGATGCGGCCCGTGCCCTGCTGGAAGGCGGTGTAGGCGCCGCCCTTGGCGGAGCCGGTCAGCGCGCCCTTGAGCTCCGCGGACTTCCAGTCGGGGTGCCGCTGCTTCAGGATTGCGGCGGCGCCCGCGACGTGCGGGGTGGCCATGGAGGTGCCGTCGATCTGGAGGTAGCCCGGCGCGGGGTGCGGCGTGCCGGGACGCGTGTCGATGGCGCTGCCGGGGGCGGCGGCCGCGGTGATGGCGACGCCGGGCGCGGTCACGTCCGGCTTGACGGCACCGTCGCCGACGCGCGGGCCGGTGCTGGAGAAGGGCGCCAGCCTGTCGTCCTTGTCGACGGCTCCGACGGTCAGCGCGGCGTCCGCGCTGCCCGGGGAACCCACGGACGACGGGCCGGTCTCGCCCTCGTTGCCCGCCGCGATGGCGAAGAGGATGCCCTTCTCGGCGGACAGCCGGTCGACCGTCGCCTCCAGCGGATCGACACCGGGGCTGTCCGGGCCGCCGAGGCTGAGGTTGACGACGTCCGCGCCTTCGGCGGCAGCCCACTCCATGCCCGCGATGACGGCCGAGTCGTCCCCGAACCCCTCGTCGTCGAGGACCTTCCCGCTGATCACCTTGGCGCCGGGGGCGACGCCCTTGAACCGGCCGCCGGACTTGGCGCCGGTGCCGGCGGCGATCGACGCGACGTGCGTGCCGTGCCCGACGCGGTCCACGGCGTCGGCGGAAGAGGAGAAGTTCTTCTCGCCGACCACCTGCGTCTTCAGATCGTCATGGGTCTTGTCGACGCCCGTGTCGAGGACGGCGATCTTCACGCCCTTGCCGTCGAACCCGGACTCCCACGCCTTGTCGGCGCCGATCTGCCGGACGCTGCGGTCCAGGCTCGCGCCGCGCACCCCGTCCAGCCACACCTTGTCGATGCCGGTGGCGGCGGCGCGCAGGCCGCTGCTCTGCCGGTTGGTCAGCGCCTCCCACACCCGGGCCACATCGTCCGGGGACGTACGGATGGCATCGGCGTTGAGCGTCGGGAACGTACGCCGCAGCTGGGTGTCCCCGGCCGCGCGCACCTCGGCGCGTGCGGCGCCGGCACCCCCCTCGTACTGCACGATCAGCTTGAGCCCCGCACGATGGCTCTTGCGGAGCCGCGGGTCCGTGAGCACGTCGAGGTCGAAGAGCCGCTGGTCGAGGCGGCCGGTGGCGATCAGGCGCCGCGCGTCCCCGGGCACCACGAGCGTGTGTTCTCCGGTGCGCTGTATCTGTACGGGTATGTGCTCACGGCCCTCGGCGGACTCGAAGCCCACCATCCGGCCCTTGGCGTCCACCACCACGTGGTCGCCCGTGACGAGCGGGATCCGCTCGGTGCCGCCTACGCGGGTGGTGCCGTTCGGTGCGGCCGTCGCGGTCGCGTCGATCGCCGTCGCGGGGCCGGTCATGCCTGCCACGAGGGCCACCGATGTGGCCGCTGCGATGCTGAAGGCGCGTGCTCTCTGCACATGTGCGCGCAAGTCTCCCCCAGGAGCTTGGGATGAGGTCGAATGGTCGATTCCGGCCAGGAGCGCGAGGCGTCCGCCGCCGGTCAGCGCAGTATGTGAGCCGAGAAAGGCGTGATCAACGCAGGTGGGGGAGAGGGGCGTTGATTCGCATGGTTTCAAGCCATCGTGCGAGGCCCGACTTCGACGGGGCGACGATGACCGTGTGACGACAGCGTGACGGCGGCGCGATCCTTGTGCGACGGCGGGGCTCGCCGGCCCGCGCCCCGCACGCCTTTCGGGGACCCGCACCCACGCAACGGGAACGCGGTCCTCCCCTTGGCCGGTTTCGTACCCGGAGGGAACGTCACTCCCTCCGGGTACGGCGGGAACGACTCCCGGCCTTGATTACGGCTGGCCGTCGAGCCAGCTCAGCTTGTGCCCGTACAGCACCCGCTGGCAGTAGTCGGTGCCCACCGGATCGGCGGCGTCACGGTTCGCCGTGCAGTCGGAGGCCGAGCCCGGGCGGTGCTCGGAGAGGGACCACAGGCGGCCCGTGCTCCGCTCGACGTAGAGGTCCTCGGCACCACGGGCGGTCTTGACGGCCGAGCCGTTCGTGACCAACCGGCCGTTGCTCCAGCCGTAACGCCAGAGGTTGCCCGGCTCGTCCGTTCCCTTCGACTCGTTCACGTACAGCTTGCCGTTGTACGCCGCCGCGCCCTGGGCGCCGCCGTTGGTCAGCGGCAGGTAGTTGGCCCAGCCCTCCGCGGTCACGTCGGAGGAGCGGCCCTCCAGGGCCGCGACGGGGAAGGAGGCGATGCGGCCGGTGGACGGGTAGCCGCTCTGCGGACGGCAGTACTCACCCATGATCAGACGGTCCGGGGTGGTGCTGCGGTCCAGGGAGACGTACGAGGCCTTCGGGGCGCCGGTGGAGACGCAGGCGTACGAACCCGCGGGGTTGCTCTGCGTCGCCTTGAACTTCCAGGCGGCGACCTGCGGCATCACATAGCGGTAGCCGAAGCTGTACCAGACGTTGTCGTGCCGGCCGACCTTGGTCTTGTCCTCGGTGTTGGCCGTGGTCTTCACACCGTCGGTGTCGCTGCCCATCGCGTCGTGCGTGGTGGGGTCGCCGTCCGGGTCCAGGTCCATGATGGAGCGCATGTCGAAGACGCGCAGACCGTTGCGGGTGTCGGCGACGTAGAGGTAGTTGCCGTACCAGACGATCCCGCCGGCGTGGACGCCCTTCTGGATCGGGTACTCGGAGGCGTGCAGCCCGTCGAAGGAGACGTGGTCGGCCGAGTTGATGTAGGTCCAGCCCAGCAGGACGTGCCGGTACTTGATCTCGGAGGTGCCGGAGGCCGGGTTGACCCGGCTCTGCACGAAGGTGATGCGGACGCCCTTCTGGTTGCAGGCGTCGTTGGCCTCCAGCTCGGCCGTGGTGCAGTCACCGGTCGCCGGGTCCGGGTCGTCCTCCCGGCCCGGGTCCCAGCCGTCGTACGAGGCGAACAGCTGGATGTTCCCGGCCGTGCCCCACAACTCGTCGTCCTGGGCGTCGGAGACGCCCGAGAAGCCCTGGGGGACCCACTCCTGCGAGGTGGAGTCGTCGCTCTGGAGGCAGTACTTGATGTCGGGATCCGGGGCGGTGCCGAACGGGTCGCGGGAGCACCACGGCGTCACGGTGCGGTTGGCCCCGGCCAGGAGGTTCTGCACACCCGACTTGGGGAGGACCGAGTCGAGGCGGGTGACCCGGGAGGTGGTCTCGGCGTTCAGCGCGCCGGGCGACAGGGTGAAGTCACCGGGCGAGGCTTCGCCGCCGGGCGAGGTCCAGCCGGTGGCCGCGAAGGGGGAGGGGGCGGACTCGGCCGCGAGGGGCTCCTGGACCGTGGGGTCCGATGCGTCCCGCGGAACGACCTCGGCCTGGGCGGGAGCCACAAGACCGGTGAACGCGAGCGAGGCCGCGGCGGCTGCGGTGAGCCAGGCGCGGCGTATTCGCCTTGAGGGCATGGGTGAGTGCCTCCGGTTGATGAAGCGTCAGACAGATCGAACGGAGGCTTCCAGAACGCCCGAGCGCAACGCAAACCTGCCAGAGATGTCGGCAACACCCTTTTTCGGGCGGGCGGTTGATCCCGTACGCCCGCATTGCACCACCGGAGTGGACACGGGCCGGGACGCCGACCCGGCCGGGATCGATGGCCACGGCGGCGCTTCGGTGCAAGACCTGCCGCCGATCCGCACACGATGCACACCGGGGGAGTGACCCGACGGAGAGCCGAACAGCCCTGTCGGTGGCGGGCGGTAGCTTCAACGGCATGGGATTCACGAGTGCGTGGGGGATCAGCGGTCACACCGATGAGGTCATCGCCGGCCTCTCCGCGACCCTGCTGCCGGCGATGCGGGCGGACCGGGCTCACCCGGAGGCCGAGCGGCGCCGGCGGGAATGGCAGCGGGAACCGCTCCCTGACTACCGGACCTGGTACGCCTTGGGTCGCGGTGACGGTGACAGGCGAGCCGATCCCGACGCCATCGAGTCGTTCCGCGAACTCACGGCACCCGGGGGGCGCGTCGACGATGTCTGCGGCGGGATGGCCGATCCCTCCTTCCACGTGCTGGACGACGTGTGGGAGGGGCAGGACGAGGAGAGCATGTTCATCTCCGTGCACAGCAAGGAGTACGCGGTCTCGTCCCTGTTCCACGCCATCGGCCCGGTGCGCGCGGCGCTGCTGCCGGGCTGGTGCGGCACCTTCCTGCTCACGTCCGCGGAGGTGCGCGAGAGCCTGCCGCTCGTCGAGCGTGCGTTGACCTTCACCCCGGCCGAGCGCGCGGCCGCCGAGGACCAGGACTGGTTGTCCTACGGCGAGCGGGAGGAGAGCGTGCTGAACGGGCCGCTGCGTATCTGGCGTACCGCCGCTCGTCAGGGCTTGGGCCTGTGCGGTGTGTCTGTGCACCTCTGCTGACGGTGCGCCGGCCGGACGGCGGCCGGGGCGATCGCGCGGAGATCCGAAATCAATACTGGAGGAAGTTATTTAATTGCTCTATGTTACTCGCGTGTTAAGTCATCGCTCGCGGCCTCTGGTCACCGCACCCGCCGAGACCGCGGTCCTCGCCCTGCTCCTCGCGGAGGGCCCCCTCAGCAGAGTGGAACTGGCCCGGCGGACCGGTCTCTCCTCGACCGCGGTCACCAAGGC
Organism: Streptomyces sp. R44; assembly: GCF_041053105.1. Classification (NCBI taxonomy): domain Bacteria; kingdom Bacillati; phylum Actinomycetota; class Actinomycetes; order Kitasatosporales; family Streptomycetaceae; genus Streptomyces; species Streptomyces sp. R44. The sequence goes on from NZ_CP163444.1 coordinate 8,000,454, forward strand.
GGCCAGGCCGCTGATCGACGACGGCTATCTGTACGAACTCCCGCCGGAGCGCACCGCGCCCGGCGCCGGCCGGCCGGTCAACCCCCTTGCCGTCGCCGCCGACCGCGAGTACTTCATCGGCCTGAAGATCAGCCCCGACCAGGTCTTCGGCGCCGTCTGCGATCTGCGGGCCGGGATCCGGGCCACCGCGGCCCGCCCGCTCGACGACTGCACCCCCGCGGCCGCCGCCGCCCTCACGGCCGAGCTCGTCGACGAACTCCTCGACGCCGAACCCGAGTTCCGGGCCCGCACCCGCCACCTGGGCGTGGCGATGAACGGGGACGTGGACCGGGACAGCGGCCGGCTCCGCCACTCCGGACTCCTCGGCTGGCGCGACGTCCCGCTCGCCGAACTGCTCACCGCCGCCACCGGCCTGGCCGTCACCGTCGAGAACGACGTCAGGGCTCTGACCGTCGCGGAGCACTGGTTCGGCGAAGGCATCGGCACGGAGTACTTCGCCCTGGTCACCATCGGCGCCGGCATCGGCTCCGCCCTCGTCGTCAACGGGCAGCTGCTCAGGGGCGCTTACGGTGTCGCGGGCGAGGTCGGACACCTCTGCGTCGACCCGGCCGGCCCACGCTGCCGCTGCGGCGCGCACGGCTGCGTCGAGGCGCTCGCCTCGACCGACGCGATCCTCACGACGGTCCGCCACGCCACCACGCACCCGCACCTCACGTTCGGCGAGGTCGCCGACCTGGCCCGGGAGGGCCACCCCGCGGCCCGCGAGGCCTTCGCCCGGGCCGGGCACGCCATCGGGCTCGGCATCTCCGCGCTCGTCAACCTCGTCGGCCCGGAACGTGTCGTCATCAGCGGCGAAGGCGTCGACGCCTACGACCTGCTCGGCCGCCACATCCAGGACGCCTACGCGGCGCACGCCCTGGGGGCCGCCTCCCGCTGCCCGCTGTCGCTGCGCCCGCTCCCCTGGCAGGAGTGGGCCCGGGGCGGCGCCGCCGTGGCCATCCAGGCCCTCTTCCCGCAGTACGCGGCCACCACCACGACCGGCGCCGGCTGAACATCCCGCAGCCGTCCCGTACGAAGCCCCACAGGGCCGACCCGCACACCGCACCCCCCGCACCACGTACAAGGCAGGTACAACCCCTCATCCGTAAGGAGCTCTCGTGACACCCCGCTTCACCCTGCTCCGACGCGCCACCGCAGTCCTCGCCACGACGTCCGCGCTCCTCCTCGCCACCCTCACCCCGCACGCCGCCCTGGCGGACACCGGGACGGCGCCGCCCGCCGTCCTCACCGGCGCACAGCTCGCCGCCTCCTGGACCGCGCCGCTGTCGACCCGCGACCGGTACGTCGTCGACGCCGACGGCGACCGGTTCAAGCTCAAGTCCGGGAACTGGGCCGGCGCGCAGGGCACCTGGCAGGGGAGCGGCGACGTCGGTGACGTCGCCAACCACCAGGCCAGGCAGATGTCGCACAACATTCCGCTCGGCCTCGACCGGAAGCCGATCGCCGACATCCTGGCCGACTTCCACACCCTCGGCCTCAACAGCATCCGGCTGCCCTTCGCGAACGCGCTGGTCCACGACACGAGCGTCGTCCCGGACGCGGCCGTCGCCGCCAACCCGCAGCTCAAGGGCAAGACCCCGCTCCAGGTGCTCGACGCCGTCGTCGCGGCCCTGACCGCGGACGGCTTCGCCGTCATCCTCAACAACCACACCACCAGCTACCGCTTCTGCTGCGGCCTGGACGGCAACGAACGCTGGAACAGCGGCCAGTCGACGCAGCAGTGGATCGACGACTGGGTCTTCCTCGCCAAGCGCTACCGGGCCGACAAGCGGGTCGTCGGAGCCGACCTGCGCAACGAGGTCCGCCGTGACACCTGGGACGACCCCAACTGGGGCTGGGGTGACGAGCACGACCTCAACAAGGCCATGGAAGAGGCCGGCAACAGGATCCTCCAGGCCAACCCGGACATGCTCGTCGTCATGGAGGGCATCAACTGGCAGGGCATACCCACCGACCTGACCCCGCACGGCCGACCGATGCTCACCCCGGTCGCCACCCTGTCCAACACCCTGATCCGCTCCGGCAAGCTCGTCTACGCGGCCCACTTCTACGGCTACACCGGTCCGAACCACACCGGCGCCACCGGCACCGGTGAGACCCATGACCTCCGCTACGAGGAGCTCACCCCCGCCCAGCTCGCCCAGGCCGTCGACGACGAGGCCCTGTTCGTCACCCGGTCCGGGCAGCACTTCACCGCGCCCGTGTGGATCAGCGAGTTCGGCGCCGGGGGCCGGGGCGACGCGAACGCCAGGGAGCGCGCCTGGTTCACGAACTTCACCGACATCCTGGTGCGGAACGACACCGACTTCGCCATCTGGCCGCTGGTCGGCTGGACCGACGCGAACGGCACGCCGCAGGACAACTGGGCCATGGTCAACTACAGCGCGAACGGCGCCCGGCTCGGCGTCATGGACGCCGGCGACTGGCGCGCCACCGACTGGAACAAGCTCGTCGGCGCCCCCGGCAGGACCGGTCGGATCGCCGAGGTCCCGCGCTGGAACATGCTCAACCTGGATCACGCCGACTACGACGTCTCCGTCACCATGCTCGCCAAGCCGGACTGGTCACCGGGCAACCGCAAGGGCAACTGCCCGGACAGCCAGCGCGTGACCGGCCTCGCCCGGAGCAGCGGCCGGGGCCTGTGCACGGACGCCGGGCAGCCGGCCGGGGCGAGCGGCCCCTGGACCGTCGTGACCGACGAGCGGTACGTGACCGGGGGCGACTGGGCGAGCGGCTACAACAAGCTCCAGTGCCCCGACCGCACCTTCGCCGTCGGCTACAGCGTGAAGGGCAAGTCCATGGCGGCCCTCCTGTGCGCCCCCGCGGCCGCCGCGCTTCCCACGACCGGCCGGGTCCTCTGGTTCGACCGCGGCGACAACCGGCCCGCGAGCGGCGGTTCGACCGCGAGCGACTGGGCGCCCGGGTACTACAAGGGGCAGTGCCGCGACGACGAGTACCTCGCCGGCGTCGCCTACACCTGGAAGTGGACCCACGGCGGCGTCCCCGACGCCCTGCTGTGCCGCCCGCTCGCCTGATCAGCCCGCCTGCTTCTGACCGACTCCGGCCCGCCGACGCATGTCGGCGGGCCGGAGTGCTGTCCGTACGGCGCGGCCGCCGCCCTCAGGCGGACGGCCCGGCGGTCGTGGCGAGCGCCGTCGGCAGCTCGGCCGCGACGGCGTGGAGCCGGCGCACGAGGTCCTCGGGTGTGTGCCCGGTCGGCTGTGCCACCCAGGCGTCCAGGGCGCGGTGGAACAGGACGACGAGAACGTCGAGCGCCAGACGGGCGTGCAGCCGCCCGCCGGGACCGGGAAGGGCGAAGCGGCGCTCGACCACGGCGAGCGCGGAGCGCGTGGTGCGGTCGCAGAACGCGTGGCAGTGCGCGTCCGTGGAGGGCGTCCGGGCCGCGAGGTGACGGCTGGCCAGGAGCCGCCCGGCCCAACCGTCGTCCGGCATCCGGCCGACCGCCTCGGCGAGGGCCTCCTCGAACACCGCGAGGAGCTGTCGCCCGTCGGCCGGGCAGGTCTCCAGGACGTCGAGGAAGGCCGCCCACACGTCCTGTGCGGGGGCCATGGCGACGTCTTCCTTGCTGTCGAAGTAGCGGAAGAAGGTCCGCTTCGACACCTCGGCCGCGTCGCACAGCGCGTCCAGCGTCACCCCGTCGAAGCCGTGGGTGCCGAACAGGTCGAGCGCGGTGTCGATCAGCGTCTGCCGGGTGCGCAGCTTCTTGCGCTCGCGCAGCGGGAGCGGGGGGGAGTTCTCGGCCGTCATCACCACCACTGTATCGGAGCGGCGAACGCTACCTATAGGCTTATGCCACTCAGTGGCAGATTCTTGGAGGTCTTGGCATGCGCGCGCTTCTCGTCGACCCCACCGCCCCCGGCGGTCTCCGGCTCGGCACCGCCCCCGAACCCGAGCCCGCACCCCACCAGGCGCTGGTCCGGGTGACCGCTACCTCGCTCAACCACGGTGAGATCGCCTTCGGCCTCGGCGCCGCCCCGACCGGCTCGGTCCTGGGCTGGGACGCCGCCGGAATCGTCGAACGCGCCGCCGCGGACGGCTCCGGCCCCGCCTCCGGCACCTCGGTGGTGACCCTGATGCCCGACGGCGCCTGGGCCGAACTCCGCGCCGTCGACACGGCCCTGATCGGCACCGCACCCGCCGGAGCCGACCCTGCCGCCCTCGCGACCGTCCCCGTCGCCGGTACGAGCGCCCTGCGCGCCCTGCACCGCCTCGGCCCGCTCCTCGGACGCGACGTCCTGATCACCGGCGCGACCGGCGGCGTCGGGCGCTACGCCGTCCAGCTCGCCCGCGCCGCGGGCGCCCGGGTCGTGGCGTCCACGAGCTCCCCGGACGCCCACGGCGCACTCCTTCGCGGACTCGGGGCGCACGAGGTGGTCGGAGCACCGAAGGAGGCCTCCCGGCCGGTGGACGGGGTGATCGACCTGATCGGCGGCCCGCTGCTCGTGGAGGCGTACGACACGCTCGGCGAAGGCGGCACGCTGGTCGCCCTCGGCCACTCCGCCGGCACGGGCGAGGACTTCCCGTTCGGCGCGCTCTTCGGCGACCAGGGGCGACACGACCGCTCGGTCGTGACCTTCTTCCTGCTCAACTGCCCGGGCCTCGACCGCGACCTGAGCTGGCTCGCCCACCGCGTCGCCGACGGGACGCTCGACCCGGGCATCACCTGGCGGGGCGGCTGGGACGACGCGGCGGAAGCGGTCGCCGCCCTGCGGGCCGGCGGTCTGCGCGGAAAGGCGGTCCTGACCTTCGAACCGCGTGGCTGATCGCGGGCGTTCACTATGCCGGCCGGGTGTTGAATCGCTCCATGCGCATTCTGATCATCACGGCAGGTTCCCGCGGAGACGTCGCGCCCTACACGGGCCTGGGACGGCGCCTGCTCGATGCCGGCCACCAGGTCGCCCTGGCCGCCCACCCGTCCTTCGCCGCACTGGTCGGCGGATGCGGCCTCGAGCACCGCCCCATGCCGGGAGACCCGGAGGCGCTCCTCCGGGGCTGGTCACGGGCGGCCTCGCGGGAGGAGGCGCAGGCGCTGACGAGGGCGTACGCGGACGGGCTCGCCGACGGGGTGGCGGAGGCCGTGGAAGGCGGAGCCGACCTGCTGCTCACGGCCCACGGCCCGGCCCCGCTGAGCCGGACGGCCGGCGAGGCGTTCGGGATCCCCGTCATCGGCACCTACCTCGTGCCGTCCTTCGCCACCCGGGAGTTCCCGCTGCCCAACGCGCGGAGCGCCGAAGCCCCGGGCCCGGAAGGCAACCTCGCCTCGGGCCAGGACGTGATGAGGCGCGCCGAAGGGGTTTTCGCCGGTGGCGTGACCCGGCTGCGCGACCGCTTCGGACTGCCCGCCGACACGCCCTCGGCGGCGTCCGGCATCCGCCCGGCGTTCCACGGCTACAGCCCGCTGGTGCTGCCGCGCCCCGAGGACTGGCCCTCCGGAGTCGACGTCACGGGTTACTGGTGGCCCGCGCGGCCGGACCACTGGCAGCCCCCGGCCGAGCTCGTCGACTTCCTCCAGGCCGGTCCGCCCCCGGTCTTCCTCGGGTTCGGCAGCATGGCGCCGGGGGAGGGCGAACGGCTCAGCGAACTGGTGGCCGCGGCGGTGAAGCGGGCGGGCGTGCGCGCGGTGGTGCAGGCGGGATGGGCCGAACTGAGCGGCTACGGCTCCGACATCCTGGCCATCGGGGACGTCCCGCACGACTGGCTGTTCCCGCGCACGGCCGCCGTCGTCCACCACGCGGGGGCGGGCACCACCGGGGCCGGACTGCGGGCCGGTGTGCCCGCCGTGCCCGTCCCCGTCATGTACGACCAGCCGTTCTGGTCGGCCCGGCTGCACGCGCTGGGGGTCGCCCCGCGGCCCGTGCCGTTCCAGGACCTCACCGCCGAAGCCCTCGGCGACGCGATCACGACCTGCCTGTCCGAACCGGACCTCCGCCGCCGCGCGGCCGAACTCGCCCGGGGGATCGCGGCGGAGGACGGCGCGGCCCGGGTGCTCGCCCACATCGACGCCGCGGTCACCGAATGAACCGAATGAAGCGAATGAACCGAACGATCCGCAGCCGTCAGTCCACGGCGTGGCCGGTGTTCCGGAGCATCTGCCGGAGCACCTTGAGGGCGGTGACGTAGTCGGCGTCGTCGATGCCCTCATGGATGCGTGCGCGGATCGCCGGGGCGTGCCGCTTGAAGTCGACACGAGCCGCCTCCCCGGACTCGGTGATCCACAGCCGCCCCTCGTCGTCGCGGCTGAGCCAGCCGCGCTCGACGAGGGCGCGCGACTCGGAGGTCAGGTCGTCCTCGGGCCGCAGGTAGGAGCGCATCGCCTCGCGCAGCTCGGGGAGGGGCATGCCGTGCCCGTCGGCCGAGATGTCGTTCGCGGACAGGTTGCGCAGCAGCCAGTACTGGGGCTGGGTGAAGCCGAGTTCGGCCTGCCGGGCTCTTGTGAAGGCGATGAGGGCCTCATAGGCGAGCCCGGTCCAGTAGGCGGCCGGCTGGCCGGCGAGCTGGGTGTCGGAGAGGTGTGAGGTCGTCATGTGCGGTGCTCCCTGTGGACGTGCGCGATCTGCGCGATCTGCGCGATGTGCGCGATCTGCGCGGTGTTCGCGGTGTTCGCGGTGTTCGCGATGGTCGTGAGGAGGACACCGTAGAAACTGAAGTTAAGTTGAGGTCAAGCGGCCGCGCGTGGACGGCGGGGGCGCCGTGAGCATCCCGGCACCCCCGCCCCCTCGGCCGCTGGTCAGACCCCGATCAGGCCCAGTTCCTCCGCCAGGCGCGCGCGGTGCCAGGTCGGCGGGCCGAACAGCTGGGCCGAGCCGTGCGCCCGCTTGAAGTAGCGGTGCGCGTCGTGCTCCCAGGTGATGCCGATGCCGCCGTGCAGCTGGATCATCTCGCCCGCCACCGCCGAGAACGCCTCCGAGCAGGCGGACTTGGCGGCGGCCGCGTGGCGCGAGAGCTCCGGATCGCCCGCGGCGGCGGCGAAGGAGGCGCCGAGCGCGGCCGAGCGCGCCGACTCCACCAGGACGTACGCGTCCGCGAGCCGGTGCTTGACCGCCTGGAAGGAGCCGATGGGCCGGCCGAACTGGACCCGCTCCTTGGCGTAGGCCAGCGTGAGTTCGAGGCAGCGCGCGGCGGCACCGACCTGTTCGGCGGCGAGCGCCGTGCAGGCCAGGTCGAGCACGTGCGCGAGCACCCGCTCGCCCTCGCCCTCCGCTCCCACGAGCCGGCCCTCCGCGGCCGTGAGCTCCACCCGCGCCTGGGCCCGGGTGGAGTCCATCGTCACGGCGGCCTCACGGGCCACGCCCGCGCCGTCCCCGGGGACTTCGAAGAGCGCGACCCCCGCTCCCGTACGGGCCGCAACGAGCAGCAGCCCGGCGTCGGCACCGTCGAGGACGTGCTCCTTGGTCCCGCTGATCCGCCACGTCGCGCCGGGCCCGGCGGTGGCCTCGGCCCGTACGGCCGACGGATCCCAGGAGCCGCCCTCCGCCCACGCCAGGGCACCCACCACGGCACCCGAGGCAAGCTCGGGCAGCAGCCGCGCACACGCCTCCTCGTCGCCCGAGGCGAGCAGTGCCTGCACCGTGAGCACCGCCGAGCCGAGGTACGGGACGGGGCTCAGCTCCCGTCCCAGCTCCTCCGTCACGACGTGGACCTCGCAGGCCCCGTACCCGGCACCGCCGTACTCCTCGGGCACGGCGAGACCCGCGACGCCGATCTGTTCGGTCAGCGGCCGCCAGGCCGCCTCCCCCGGGTGCCGTGCGAGCACGGCCCGCACGGCGGACCGCAGTTCCTCCTGCTCCTCCGTCGGCCTCATGCCTGTGCTCCTCTCGATGTCGTACGGGTACGGGGCTGCGCGTCCGGCGCCTCCGGGTCCTCCGCCGACAGGTCCCGGCCCCGGGTCTCGGCCGTGCGCCAGACGGCGAGCGCGGTCACGAGCCCGCAGACGACGGCGAGCACCACGAGGGGCGTGCTGCGGATGTCGTCGGAGGCGGAGAGCAGACTGCCGGCGAACATCGGGGTGAAGCCGCCGCCGATGAGGGCGGCCAGCTGGTAGCCGAGCGAGGCGCCGGTGTAGCGGACCCGGGTGCCGAACATCTCCGAGAGCAGCGGGCCCAGGGGCGCGTACATCGCGGACTGCACCACCTGGCCGAGGACCATGCCGAGGATCAGCAGCGTGGTCGAACGGGCGTCGACCAGGGCGTAGACCGGGAAGGCCAGCAGCACGACACCGGCCGCACCGCCGAGCACGACCGCCCGGCGGCCGACGCGGTCGGAGAGCGCCGAGAACAGGGGGATGGACACGAGGCCCGTGACCGAGGTGAAGAGCAGCCCGGTCATCACCTCGGAGGTGGCGTAGCCGATGGCCGTGGCGTACGTGAGCATGAACGTGCTGATCAGCGCCGTCAGGGCGAACGGGCCGATGCCCACGGCACACGCGAGGACGAGGTTGCGCGGCTTGCGCAGCACCTGCGCCAGCGGGACACCGGGCGCCTCGCCGGCCTCCCGCCGCTGTGCCGCCCGCCGGAACAGCGGGCTCTCCGAGATGCTGACCCGCACGTACAGACCGATGCCGAGGAGCACCGCGCTGAACAGGAACGGGACGCGCCACCCCCAGGCCAGGAAGGAGTCGTGGGGGAGCAGCGAGGCGAGGGTGACGGCGACCGTGGAGAGCAGGAACCCGATGGGGGAGCCCATCTGCATCACTCCGCTCCACAGGCCCCGGCGCCCGGGATCGGCGTGCTCGACGACCATGAGCGTCGCGCCGGCCCACTCGCCGCCGATGGCGAGGCCCTGGACGACGCGGAACAGCACCAGGAGGACGGGAGCCGCGACGCCGATCGTCCCGTACGTGGGGAGGACGCCGATGAGGAAACTCGCCACGCCCATGAGGGCCATGGTCAGGACGAGCATGGACTTGCGGCCGAGCCGGTCGCCGAAGTGGCCGAAGACGGCGCCGCCGAGCGGGCGGGCCACGTAGCCGGCGGCGAGCGTCCCGAAGGCGGCGATCGTGCCCACGGTGGGATCGGAATCGGGGAAGAACAGCTCGCCGAAGACGAGCGCGGCCATCGTGCCGTAGAGCAGGAAGTCGTAGTACTCGATGACGGTGCCGAGCAGACTCGACAGCGCCACCCTGCGCAGCAGTGCGGGGTCCGAGGATCTCTCGGGGAGGTGCGGGGACGGTGCGGGGGACACGCTGACTCCCGGGTGCGGTAGGGATGGTGGGGACGGGTGAGCGGTGGTGGGCCCGGGGGTGTGGGGGTACGGGCCGCCTGCCGGGCCCTGGGCAGGGGGGGGGGGGGGGGGGGGGGGGGGGGGGGGGGGGGGTACGAGCCCGCTGCCCGGCCCCGGGCAGCGGGCGTGCTCGGGGAACCGCTCAGGACGCGAGGACGCGGGCCCGGCAGGCGGCGGGGGTGCCCCAGGCGTCGCGGAGGGGACGGGCCTTGCGGATCCACAGGGCGAGGTCCAGCTCTTCGGTGTAGCCGACGGCCCCGTGGAGCTGGAGGGCGGTGCGGGCGGCGGCGTACGCGGCCTCGCCCGCCGTGACCTTCGCCGCGGCGACCTCGGCGGCGGCGTGGTCCGCTCCCTCCGCGAGGGCCAGGGCGGCCGAGTGGAGCAGGGGCTGGGCGAACTCCAGGGCGATGAGCGTGTCGGCGAGACGGTGCTTGACCGCCTGGAAGGAACCGATGGCGACCCCGAACTGGGTGCGCTGCTTCACGTACTCCACGGTCCGTTCGAGGAGGGCGCGGCCGAGGCCGAGGGACTGCGCGGCCGTGACCAGGGCGGCCACCTCGCAGGCGTGCGCCGCGGCGGCGGTCACCGCGGGGCCCTGCGCCAGGACGGCACCGCCGAGCGGGCGGGCGAGGCGGCGCGCGGGGTCGGCCGAGGGCTGGACGGGGCCGGCCGTGTCCGCGAGGCGCACGGTGTCGCCCTCGACGACGAGGACGGCGTCGGCGGTGTCCGCGTCCAGGGCGTAGGGGCTCCCGGCTTCCGGCACGCAGAGGGAGACGAGGACCTTCCCCGAGGCGATCTGCGGCAGCCGGGCCGAGGCCGCGGCATCGTCGAGCCGGTCGAGGAACGCCGCCGCGGCCACCGTCTCGACCAGCGGGCCGGGCACGGCGTGCCGGCCCAGCTCGGTGAAGGCGACGGCCAGTTCGACCGGCAGCGGACCGAGCCCGTCGTGCCGCTCCGGCACCGCGAGGGCGAAGACCCCCGCGTCCGCGAGCCGTCCCCAGAGCGCCCGGCCGGGCGTGGTGTCCCCGGCCGCCCAGGCCCGTGCGGCTCCGGGGGTGTCGGCCGCCGTGAGCATGCCGTCGAGGGAGCGGGCGAACTCCCGCTGCTCGTCGTCGAGGAGGAACCGCATCACCGGCGTCCCTTCGGGAGGCCGAGCAGCCGCTCGGCGATGATGTCGCGCTGGATCTCGTTGGTGCCGGCGTAGACGGGACCGGCGAGGGAGAAGGTGTGCCCCTCGGCCCAGCCGCCGTGCGCGGGCGCGTCCGCGGCCCCGTCGGACAGTTCGCCGTACGGTCCGAGCAGATCGAGGGCGGTCTCGTGGAGCGCGATGTCGAGCTCGGACCAGAAGACCTTGTTGAGACTGGACTCGGCACCGATCGAGCCGCCGGCGGCGACGCGTGAGACGCCGCCGTACGAGAACAGCCGGTAGGCGCGCGCCCCGATCACCGCGTCCGCGACCCGGTCCCGCAGGGCGGTGTCGGAGGGGTCGGCGGTCTCCCGCCACAGCCGGGTCAGCCGCTCGGCGGCGGCGGTGAACCGGCCGGGGCTGCGCAGGGTGAGTCCCCGTTCGTTGCCCGCGGTGCTCATCGCGACCCGCCAGCCCTGCCCCGGTGCGCCGATCACGTCCTCGTCGGGCACGAACACGTCGTCGAGGAAGAGTTCGGCGAAGGCGGGCTTGCCGTCGAGCCGCCCGATGGGCCGTACGGTCACCCCGTCGGCGTCCAGCGGGAACATCAGGTACGTGAGGCCCTGGTGCGGCTTCGCGGCCCCGGGGTCGCTGCGGAACAGGCCGAAGGCGCGGTCGGCGAAGGCCGCCCGGGACGACCAGGTCTTCTGGCCGCGCAGGAGCCAGCCGCCGTCGGTCCGTTCGGCCGTGGACCGCAGCGAGGCGAGGTCGGAGCCGGACTCGGGCTCGGACCAGGCCTGGGCCCAGATGACCTCGCCGCTCGCCATGGACGGCAGGACGCGGGCGCGCTGCTCGTCGGTGCCGTGCTCGAAGAGGGTGGGGGCGAGGAGGTTGATGCCGTTCTGGCTGACCCGGCCGGGGGCGCCGGCCGCGAAGTACTCCTCCTCGAAGATCAGCCACTTCAGGAGGGAGGCCCCCCGGCCGCCGTACTCCTCGGGCCAGGAGACCACCGACCAGCGGTCGGCGGACAGGGTCCCCTCCCACTCCCGGTGGGCGGCGAAGCCCTCCTCCGTCTCCAGGGAGGGCAGGGGGGTGTCGGGCACGTGGGCGGTGAGCCAGGCGCGGGCCTCGGCCCGGAAGGCGTCCTCCGCCGCGGAGAAGTCGAGGTCCATCAGGCTCCCGCCGCCTTCATCGAGCGTATGTCCATGCCGCCGAGGGCGTCCGGGGCGGTCTCGGCGTTGTGCGCGTGCGCGAGGTGGTGGAGGCCGAAGACCGAGTCCATGCCGGTGTGCAGGCCCTGGAGGTCCTCGGCCTGGTTCACGGCGCGCTTGGTGAGGGCCAGGCCCATGCGGGGCATCTCGGCGATGCGATTCGCCAACTCCAGGGTCCGCTCCATGAGTTCCCCGCTCGGAACGACCCGGTTGACCATGCCGACCTCGTAGGCGCGCCGGGCGTCCATGCGGTCGCCGGTGTAGAGGAACTCCTTGGCGATGCGCGGCGGCATCACCCAGGGGTGGGCGAAGTACTCGACGCCGGGGATGCCCATGCGGACCACCGGGTCGGCGAAGAACGCGTCCTCGGCCGCGACGATGAGGTCGCACACCCAGGCGAGCATCAGACCGCCCGCGACGCAGGCGCCCTGCACCGAGGCGATCACGGGCTTGGGCAGTTCGCGCCAGCGGCGGCACATGCCCAGGTAGACCTCGGACTCGCGGGCGAAGCGGCTTTCCGCCCCCTGCTTGTCCGAGTGGTCCCACCAGAGCCCGGCCCGCCGGTCGAACGGCAGATGGGCGTCCCTTTCGGGGGTGCCGATGTCGTGGCCGGCGGAGAAGTGCCTCCCCGCTCCGGCGAGCACGACGACCTTGACCTCGTCGTCGTCGGCCGCGCGGTAGAAGGCGCGGTCGAGGGCGTAGGTCATCGCGGAGTTCTGGGCGTTGCGGTGATCGGGCCGGTCCATGGTGACCACGGCCACCGGGCCGAGGCGTTCGTAGCGGACCGGGGCCGTGGATGCGGTGCGGGCAGCGGACATCCGCCCTCCTTCCCTAACAAGTGTTTGGTAGGTTAACGTACGGCCATGAGCAACGTCGAGGAGTTCCGCAGAGAGGTCCGCGGCTGGCTGCGCGCCAACCTCACGGGCGAGTTCGCCGCCCTGCGCGGGCGCGGCGGCCCCGGACGGGAGCACGAGGCACACGCCGAACGCCTCGCCTGGGAACGGCACATGGCCGCGGCCGGATGGACCTGCGTCGGCTGGCCCAAGGAGTACGGCGGACGGGGCGCGAGCCTCGAACAGCAGGTCGCCTTCCACGAGGAGTACGCACTGGCCGACGCCCCCGCCCGCGTCAGCCACATCGGCGAACAGCTCCTGGGACCCACCCTCATCGCCTTCGGCACACCCGCACAGCGCGAGCGCTTCCTCCCGAAGATCGTCAGCGTCGAGGAGCAGTGGTGCCAGGGCTACTCGGAGCCCGACGCCGGCTCGGACCTGGCGAACGTACGGACCCGCGCCGAGCGGGACGGCGAGGAATGGGTGGTCACCGGGCAGAAGGTGTGGACCTCACTCGCGCACGAGGCCGACTGGTGCTTCGTCGTCGCCCGCACCGAACCCGGCTCCACCCGCCACCACGGCCTGTCCTACCTGCTCGTCCCCCTGGACCAGCCCGGAGTCGAGATCAGGCCGATCGTCCAGCTCACCGGGACCTCGGAGTTCAACGAGGTCTTCTTCGACGGGGCCCGCACCCACGCCTCCCACGTCGTCGGCGCCCCCGGCGACGGCTGGCGGGTCGCCATGGCCACCCTCGGCTTCGAGCGGGGCGTGTCCACCCTCGGCCAGCAGGTCGGCTTCCGCCGCGAGCTGGAAGCCCTCATCGAGCTGGCCAGGCGCAACGGCGCGGCCGCCGACCCGCTGATCCGCGACCGCATCGCCCGCGCCTGGATCGGCCTTGAGACCATCCGGTTCAACGCCCTGCGCATGCTCGACGGCGTCGCCTCCGGAGCCCCCGGGCCCGAGGCCTCCATCGGGAAGATCTTCTGGGCCACCTGGCACCGCGAGCTCGGCGAACTCGCCATGGACGTCTGCGGGGCCGGGGGAATGCTGGCCGACGGCGAACCGTACGACCTCACCGACTGGCAGCGGCTCTACCTCTTCTCCCGCTCCGACACCCTCTACGCCGGCTCCAACGAGATCCAGCGGAACATCATCGCCGAGCGCGTCCTCGGCCTGCCCAAGGAGGTCCGCCCATGACCGGCACCCCACCCCCCTACGTGCCGGGCCACGGCCTGCTCGCCGGCCGCGACGCCGTCGTCACCGCCGCCGCGGGAGCCGGCATCGGGGGAGCCACCGCCCGGCGGCTCCTGGAGGAAGGCGCCCGGGTGGTCATCTCCGACGCCCACGCCCGCAGACTCAAGGAGTCCGAGGCCGAACTCGCCGCCGAGTTCGGCGCGGACCGCGTCGCCGCCCTGCCCTGCGACGTCACCGACGAGACCCAGGTCGCCGCCCTGTTCGACCTCGCCGTCGAGCGCCACGGGCGCCTCGACATCGTCGTCAACAACGCCGGCCTCGGCGGCACCGCCGACCTCGTCGACATGACCGACGAACAGTGGGACAAGGTCCTCGACGTCACCCTCAACGGCACCTTCCGCTGCACCCGCGCCGCACTGCGCCGGATGAAGGGAACGGGAGCCGGGGGAGTCGTCGTCAACAACGCCTCGGTGATCGGCTGGCGCGCCCAGAAAGGACAGGCCCACTACGCCGCCGCCAAGGCCGGCGTCATGGCGCTCACCCGCTGCGCCGCCCTGGAGGCCGCCGCGTACGGGGTACGGGTCAACGCCGTCTCCCCGAGCCTCGCCATGCACCCGCACCTGGTCAAGGTCACCACCCCCGAACTCCTCGAAGAGCTCACCTCCCGCGAGGCCTTCGGCCGCTACGCCGAGCCGTGGGAGGTGGCCAACGTGATCGTCTTCCTGGCCAGCGGCTACTCCTCGTACCTGACCGGCGAGGTCCTCTCCGTCAGCAGCCAGCACCCGTGAGACCGGCGCCGGAGCGGCGCCGCGAGATCCTGGACACGGCCGCCGAGGTCTTCGCCGCCCAGGGGTACGACGCCACCACCGTCCGCCGCATCGCCGACGCCGCCGGACTGCTCGCCGGCAGCCTCTACTACCACTTCGACTCCAAGGAGTCGATGCTCGACGAGATCCTCCGCGCCTTCCTGGACGAGCTGTGGGCCCGGTACGACACCGTGCTCGCCGCACTGCTCGGCCCCCGGGAGACCCTGGAGGCCCTCGTCACCGAATCGTTCCGGGAGATCGACCGGCACCGCGCCGCCGTCGCCATCTACCAGAAGGAGTCCAGGCACCTGCGGGAGCAGCCGCGCTTCGGCTACCTCGCCGGCTCGCAGCGCAGGTTCGAGGAAGCCTGGCTCAGGACCCTGGAGCGCGGCGTGGCCGCCGGGGTCTTCCGCACCGACCTCGACGTCCGGCTCACCTACCGCTTCGTGCGCGACACCGTCTGGGTCGCCGCGTCCTGGTACCGGCCGGGCGGACAGCACAGCCCGGAGGAGATCGCCCGCCAGTACCTGTCGATGGTGCTGGAGGGCGTCGCCCTCCGTGACGACACCGGACGCATGAACAAGGAGTGACCATGGCCGAGGCCTACATCGTCGAAGCGGTCCGCACCCCGGTCGGCCGGCGGAACGGCGGACTGTCCGCCGTCCACCCCGCCGACCTCGGAGCACACGTCCTGAAGGCGCTCATGGAGCGCGCGGGTGCCGACCCGGCCGCCGTCGAGGACGTCGTCTTCGGCTGCCTGGACACCGTCGGCCCGCAGGCCGGCGACATAGCCCGCACCGCCTGGCTGGCCGCAGGACTGCCCGAGGAGGTGCCCGGCACGACCGTGGACCGGCAGTGCGGCTCCTCCCAGCAGGCCCTGCACTTCGCCGCGCAGGGCGTCCTGTCCGGCACCCAGGACCTGGTGGTCGCGGGCGGCGTGCAGAACATGTCGATGATCCCCATCGCCTTCGCCAGCCGCCAGGCCGCCGACCCGCTCGGGCTCACCGACGGCCCGTACATCGGCTCCGTGGGCTGGCGCGCCCGCTACGGCGACCAGCCGGTCAACCAGTTCCACGGCGCCGAGCTCATCGCCGCCAAGTGGGACATCTCCCGCCGGGACATGGAGGAGTTCGCCCTGCGCTCGCACCAGCGGGCCGCCCGCGCCATCGACGAGGGCCGCTTCGACCGCGAGATCGTCCCGTACGGGGACGTCACCACCGACGAGGGCCCGCGCCGCGACACCACCCTGGAGAAGATGGCCGGCCTGCAGCCGCTGGTCGACGGCGGCCGGCTCACCGCCGCGGTCTCCTCGCAGGTCTCCGACGGGGCCTCGGCGATGCTGATCGCCTCCGAGCGCGCCGTACGGGAACACGGACTGACGCCGCGCGCCCGCGTCCACCACCTGTCCGTCCGGGGCGAGGACCCGATCCGCATGCTGTCCGCCCCCATCCCGGCGACGGCGTACGCGCTGAAGAAGGCCGGGATGACGCTCGACGACATCGACCTGGTGGAGATCAACGAGGCCTTCGCCTCGGTCGTCCTGGCCTGGCTGAAGGAGACCGGGGCCGACCCGGAGAAGGTCAACGTCAACGGCGGCGCCATCGCCCTCGGCCACCCGCTCGGCGCGACCGGCACCAAGCTGACCACCACCCTCCTGCACGAACTGGAGCGGACCGGAGGCCGCTACGGCCTCCAGACCATGTGCGAGGGCGGCGGTCAGGCCAATGTGACGATCATCGAGCGTCTGTGACGCCGTTCCCGAAAAGCTGCTGCCAGACCGCGTGATCGGTGCGGGGGCCTCCGGGGGTCTCCGCACCGTAGACCGCGATCTCGGCGTCGATGTCGAGCGGACGGGTGGGCGAGGTCATCGCCGAGAGCTCCCCCGCGACGGCCGCGTCGGGAACCAGCCAGCACACCTCGAACTCGATGCCGTCGGGATCCCGGGCGTACAACGCCTTGGTGGAGGCGTGATCGCTCGCCCCGGTCAGGGCCCCCGCCTCCGCCAGGCGGGTCCGCAGGCGCCGCAGCTCCGCCAGCGTGTCCACCTCCCAGGCCAGGTGGTACAGGCCGACCCGCCCGGTGCGCTGCCCGGAGCCGGGCTCGGGGGACTGGAACAGACCGAGGTCGTGGTCGTTGGCGGAGCCCGCCGCCTGGAGGAAGGCCGCCCCCGGGAACGCCTGCGGCAGCGGCCGGAACCCGAGGACGTCGCGGTAGAAGGCGAGGCTGCGCTCCAGGTCGGAGACGAAGAGGACGGCGTGGTTCAGCCGCTGGATCGGCATGGCGGTTCCGTTCGGGTCAGGTGCGGGGGAGTGCGGGTCGGGACACGTGTCCGCCGGGGTGAAGGTACCCCGGCGGACCTGTGCGTGTGCGGGACGGTTCAGTCCGCGGCGGGCAGGGCGCGGAGCGCGGCCCGCGCCTCGGCCATCAGACGGTCGACCAGTTCGGCGCAGGACGGCAGGTCCTCGATCAGGCCGGCGACCTGGCCGGAGGCCATCACGCCCGTGTCGGTGCGGCCCTCGACCATGGACGCCTTGAGGAGCATCGGGGTGTTGGCGGCCAGCAGGATCTGGCTCCACGTCAGGTCCTTGCCGTGCTTCATCGCCAGACCGTCGCGGACCATCTGCGGCCAGCTCATGCCGGACTCGCGCCGGAAGGCCGCCGCGTGCCGGACCGCCCGCAGCAGCGAGGCGGCGCGGCCCGAGCGCTCCAGGGCGTCGACCAGCTCCGTGCGCAGCATCCGGTGCGGCAGTCCGTCCACCTTCGTGGTGACGGTGACGTCCGTGACCGCCGCGGTGAGGTAGCGGGCCTTCACCGCGTCGGGGACCGTGCTGTCGGAGGTGAGCAGGAAGCGCGTGCCCATGGCGATCCCGGCCGCCCCGTAGGCGAGCGCCGCGACCAGGCCGCGTCCGTCGTGGAAGCCGCCGGCCGCGACGACCGGGATGTCCACGGCGTCCACGACCTGCGGGAGCAGGACGGTGGTGGCGACGCTGCCGGTGTGGCCGCCGCCCTCCCCGCCCTGCACGATCACCGCGTCGGCGCCCCAGGCCGCGACCTTCTCGGCGTGCCGCCTGGCCCCGATGGAAGGGATCACGACGACGCCCGCGTCCTTGAGCCGGGCGATGAGCTCGCGGGACGGGGCGAGCGCGAAGGAGGCGACCTTCACGCCCTCGTCGATGATGATCCGCACCCGCTCGGCGGCGTCTCCGGCGTCCGCGCGCAGGTTCACGCCGAAGGGCGCGTCCGTACGGGACTTCACCTCGCGGACCGCGGAGCGGAGCTGGTCGACGGTCATCGTCGCCGAGGCCAGGATGCCGAGCGCCCCGGCGTCGGCGGTGGCCGAGACCAGGCGGGGACCGGCCACCCACCCCATGCCGGTCTGCACGACGGGGTGGCGCACCCCGACGAGTTCGGTGAGCGGCGTGGGGATCGTGGCGTCGCTCATGAGGGGACCTCCCGGTCGCGCAGCCCCTTCGGGTCGATCTCCTCGCGGATCAGCCGCAGTTCCTCGGCGGTGGGCTCACGGGTGTACGGCACCTCGTCGGGGACGGTCAGCGCGAAACCGGTGGCCTCCCGCACCTGCTCCACTGTGACACCGGGGTGCAGCGAACGCAGCCGCATGGAGCGGTCCGGGGTCTCGAAGTCGAAGACGCCGAGGTCGCTGATGACGTCCGGGAGACGGTGGTAGCGGCTCGCCGAGGGGCCGGCCGCCGCCGCCCGGTCGTAGCCGACGCCGGACACCATGTCGACCCGCTCGACGAAGACGCGCGTCGAGTGCTTCGGGACCCAGTAACTGGTCGGGTTGTTCAGGGTGTTGACCGGAGCGCCGCGCACGCCGAGCAGCTGGCGCTTCGGCTGCGCCCAGTCGCCGATGCAGCTGATGTTCTGGTTGCCGTACCGGTCGAGCTGGCTCGCGCCCATCATCACGTGCCGGCGCCCGGTGGTGACCATGGCCAGGTGCTGGCGGTACGGCAGCCAGCCCTCCACCACCCGGGGCGCGGCGCCGACCGCCGGGACGTCGGCGATGAGCCGCGCCTCCCCGTCGGTCAGCAGCAGCTCGGGGGAGAAGGTGAGCTTCGCGAGCCGGGCGCCGATCATCGGGACCGTGCCCATCGGGCTCGCCAGGACCTCGCCGGCGTCCCGCCAGGCCTCGGCGCAGGCGACGACGCAGTACTCGGCCCGGGTGGCCGTGGTGGTGCTGTCGCTGCCGCTCACGCTTCCTCCTTCTGGAACGCCGCGACCGCGGCCTGGTAGGCGTCCTCGTCGCCGGACAGGAAGCGGGCGGTGAACTCCCGCCAGGCCTCCGGGTCCCGGGCCGCCTTCACATAGGCGCGCTGGAAGGCCTCGTCCCGGTCGTAGTCGGTGGCGCAGGAGGTGAAGTGCGCGCCGTTCGGGGTCTCCACGACACCGTCCACGAACGCCCGCTTGAGCAGCAGCGACTGCGGACCCGCGTCCTTGAGCAGCTCCGAGGTCTCCACGATCCGCTCGCAGGAGACGTACGCGGCGTCGGCGGCCTCGCAGAACAGGTCGTCGAAGTACGGGTCGGGGCCCAGGTACTGGCCGTTGCCGTGCGCGTCGGCACGGTTGAGGTGGACCAGGGCGGCGTCCAGACGCAGCGCGGGGACGGCCACGAGCTCCTCGCGGTCGTCGTACGGGGACGTGACGGTCCGCAGCGAGGGGTTGACGGTCATCACGTCCGAGGCGAGCCCGGCCCGGATGGGCATGAACGGCAGCCGGTGCACGGCGGCGGTCAGGCCCCACATGACCATCGCCTCGTCCAGCTCGACCAGTTCGAAGTCACCGCGCTGCCGGGCCGCGCCGAAATGCGGCTCCAGGGGCATCGAGTCGAGCGTGGCGAAGGCCGCGACCAGCTTGCGGATCTTCCCGGCCGCGGCGAGCAGCCCGACGTCCGGGCCGCCGTACGAGACCACGGTCAGGTCGGTGAGGTCCGACCGCAGCAACGCCCGCACCAGCGCCATCGGCTTGCGCCGCGATCCCCAGCCGCCGATGCCGATCGTCATCCCGCTGCGGAGCCGGCCCACGACCTCCTCGGCGGTCATCGTCTTGTCCCTGCTCACGACTGCTGCTCCTTGTCCGTGGTGTCGTCGGCGCGGTCGTCCTTGCCGAAGGTGTCGCGCACCCGGTCGGCGACGCCGCTGAGGTTGGCCTCGAAGGTGAAGCCCTGCTCGAAGCGGTAGCTGCGGTGGACGTCCACCGGGTCGATGCCGTTGATCGCGGCCTTGGCGAGCCGGATCAGCTGCCCGTCCTTGGCGGCGATCTCCCGCGCGAGTTCGAGCGCCGCCTCGTACAGCCGCTCGCGCGGGACGACCCGCCAGACCGAGCCGTGCCGGTGCAGCTCCTCGGCGGTGACCGTGCGCGAGGTGTAGTACAGGGCCCGCATCAGCTGCTGCGGGACGAGCCGGGCCAGGTGTGTGGCCGCGCCGAGCGCGCCCCGGTCGAGCTCGGGCAGGCCGAAGGTCGCGTCCTCGGAGGCGACGATCGCGTCGGCGTTGCCGACCAGGCCGATGCCGCCGCCGAGACAGAAGCCGTGCACGGCGGCGACCACGGGCACCTCGCAGTCGTAGACGGCGGCGAAGGCCTCGTAACAGCCGCGGTTGGCGCCCAGGAGGGCCTCGTGCCCGGCCGTGCGCTGGATCTCCTTGATGTCGACGCCGGCGTTGAAGCCGCGGCCCTCCGCGGTGAGGACGACGCAGCGCACCTCGGGATCGGCGCCTGCGGCGCGGACCGCGGCGGCGAGGTCGTACCAGCCCTGTACGGGGAGGGCGTTGACCGGGGGGAAGTCGACGGTGACGACGGCGATGCCCTTGTCCGGGGCGGAGGTGGAGACACCCATGAGCAGATCAGCTACCTTTCCACCAAACGTTTGTTAGGTGGAAGATAGCAGCGGTTCGCCCGCTGCGGGAGGTGTCCCTTGCCAGTCACCATCGATCTGACGGGATCCGTCGCCGTCGTCACCGGCGGCACACGAGGCGTCGGCGCCGGGATCGCCGGCGCTCTGCTCGAAGCCGGCGCGGAGGTCGTGACCTGCGCGCGACGGGCCCCCGAGAAGCCCGTCGAGGCGGGCGGGCGCACGGCCCGCTTCCTCCCCGTCGACCTGCGCGACCCGGCCGCCGTCGCGGACTTCTTCGCCCGGGTCCGCGACGACCACGGCGGGCTGGACGTCCTGGTCAACAACGCCGGGGGAACCCCGTTCCGGATGCTCGGCGACGGCGGCGCCGAGCAACAGGCCCGCGTCCTCGAACTGAACCTCGTCGCCCCGCTGACCGCGTCCCTCGCCGCGTACGAGGTGATGCGCCATCAGCCCGGCGGCGGCGCCGTCATCATGATCGGCAGCGTCAGCGGCACCCGGCCCTCACCGGGCAGCGCGGCGTACGGAGCGGCCAAGGCGGGCCTGGAGAACCTCGCCCGCTCCATGGCCGTGGAATGGGCTCCGCTGGTGCGGGTCAACACCCTCGTCCCCGGCATGGTGCGCACCGAGCTCTCCTCTCTGCACTACGGGGACGAGGACGGCATCGCCTCCGTCGGCCGCACCGTGCCGCTCGGCCGGCTCGCCGAGCCCTCCGACATCGGCGACGCCTGCGTCTTCCTCGCCTCCGAACGGGCCGCGTACATCAGCGGCGCCAGCCTGCTCGTGCACGGAGGCGGGGAACGCCCGGCCTTCCTCGACGCGGCCACCGTCAACCACTGAACCCGCTCACCGAAAGGCACTCACCATGACTGGACTGTGCAACGGACGCGTCGTCGTCGTCACCGGAGCCGGGCGCGGGCTCGGCCGCGCGCACGCGCTCGCCTTCGCCGCCGAGGGCGCCAAGGTCGTCGTCAACGACCTCGGCGTCGGCCTCGACGGCACCGGAGGCGGCGCGGGGCCCGCCCAGCAGGTCGTCGACGAGATCGTCGCCTCGGGCGGCCAGGCGGTCGCCCACGGCGGCGACATCGCCACGACGGACGGCGCGGCCTCCCTCGTCACCACGGCCCTCGACACCTTCGGCCGCCTCGACACCCTCGTCAACAACGCCGGGTTCCTCCGCGACCGCATGCTCGTCAACCTCGACGAGGACGACTGGGACGCGGTCATGCGCGTCCACCTCAGGGGCCACTTCCTGCCGCTCAAGCACGCGGCCGCGTACTGGAGGGCGGAGGCCAAGGCGGGGCGCGAGCCCGTCGCGCGCGTGATCAACACCAGCTCCGGAGCGGGGCTCCTCGGCAGCGTCGGCCAGGGCAACTACGCGGCGGCCAAGGCCGGGATCGTCGGCCTGACCCTCGTCGCCGCGGCCGAGATGGGCCGGTACGGGGTGCAGGTCAACGCCATCGCGCCCGCGGCCCGCACCCGGATGACGGAGCAGACCTTCGCCGACACCATGGCGGCCCCCTCGGGGGCGGGCTTCGACGCGATGGCCCCGGAGAACGTCTCCCCCCTGGTGGTCTGGCTGGGCTCCGCGGCCTCGGCGGGCGTCACGGGGCGCGTCTTCGAGGCCGAGGCGGGCCGGATCACGGTCATGGAGGGCTGGCGCCCGGGCCCGACGGCCGACAAGGGCGCCCGCTGGACCCCGGCGGAGGCGGGCGAGACGACCCTGAAGCTCCTGGCCGCCGCAGAGCCCCCGCACCCGGTGTACGGCGCCCGCTGACCCACCGGCCCGCACGGCACGTCCGCCGTGCGGGCTGTTGTCTTCGACCGTCCCGGTTACGGTGCGCTGTCATGATGCACTCCATCGTCACTTTCGGTTAGGGATCGCCTGCGTATGCATGTCCACGACCGAAAGGAAGATCGACGATGGGGCATCGCGGAAGGACAGGGGCGCGGGCCGGCGTGAGCGTCGGAGCGGCCGGCCTGCTCGTCCTGGGCGGTATGTCAGGCTTCGCCGCACCGGCGCAGGCCCAGGTGCCGACCTGTCTGGGCAGGCCGGCCACGATCGTGATCACCGACCCGTTCGCCACGACCAACGGCACCAGCGGCGCCGACGTGATCATCGGCACTCCGGGCCCGGACATCATCAACGGCCTGGGTGGCAACGACCGGATCTGCAGCCTGGGCGGCGAAGACAGCGTCCGCGGCGGCTTCGGCAACGACCAGATCGACGGCGGCACCGGCAACGACGAGCTGGTCGGCGACACCCTCGACCCGAGCGGAGACGCCGACGGCGGAGGCAACGACACCCTCCTGGGCGGTGCCGGGTCCGACCTCCTGGTCGGGGACAGCTGTTCGGGCGCGGGGCGCGGCTCGGGCGGCGGGAGCGACCGCCTGGAGGGCGGGGCGGACAACGACCGCCTCATCGGCGACAGCCTGGGCTCCACCGCCTCCGGCGGCGGACGAGACCACCTTGACGGCGGCGACGGCAACGACCAGCTGGTCGGCGACTCCCAGGCGAACGGAGGAGATGCCGAAGGCGCCGGCAACGACACCCTGCTGGGTGGTCTCGGCACCAGCGACTTCCTGATCGGCGACAGCGACGCCACAGGAAACGCCAGCGGCAATGGCGGGGACGACATCCTGAACACCGGCGCGGACGGCGGCTTCGCGGCCATCGGCGACCACAACATCCGATCCGAGTCCGGTGGTTACGCCACGGGATCGGGCCGGGACAGGATCACCGGTGGAGCCAACGCCGAGCGGCTGGTCGGCGAAAGCTCGGTCGTCGACGCCAACCTCAGCTCCGCCAGCAACGACGAGATCGACGGCGGAGGCGGCGACGACCTGATCTTCGGCGACAACACCGACTTCCTCGTGACGATGACGGTCGGCTCCGCGGGCGGCCGCGACACCCTCCGCGGCGGCGCCGGCGCCGACACCCTCAGCGCGGGCCCCGGCGACGACGCGCTCGACGGCGGCGACGGCGCCCCGGACGTCTGCAACGGCGAGTCGGGTACGGACAAGGCCACGGCGAGCTGCGAGGCGACACCGAACGTCCCCTGACCGCGCCACCGCGACGAAGACCGCCGGCCCCCGGGACGCCTACGGGCGCACCCCGGGGGCCGTGGGTCGAGCAGTGCTCAACGGTCGCCCCTCCGCGCCGTGCCGTCGAAGTGGCGCCGGGCCAGGTCCCAGGCGGATTCCCCGCAGGCGCGTCCCGTCGCACGCGCGTCGAGGTCACCCTGCTCGAAGTGGATGCCGCCGTACCGGCGGGACAGGCCGGCCTGGTCGGCGGCGTCGGTGAACGTCGGCCAGGCGAGAGTGACGTCCTGGGCCGGGACAAGACCGGGTTCGACCTTCGACGATCCGGCCGCGATCGTCGCCGAGGCGCCGAAGCTGTCGCTCCCCGTGGCCCTGCGCAGGATCGCGGCGCCGGCGGCGCTGAAGTTGCTGTGCCCGGAGGAGAACTCGGCGAAGGGCGGGGTCGGGAAGGTGGACCTCTGGTAGGGCAGCCACGTGCCGCCGTCGATCGTCCTCGTGCCCTGGCCGGGCCCGCCCCAGGCGCGTACCTGCCGACCGTGGAAGAGGTGGCGGACGGCGGTGACGGGACGCACCGAGTCGAAGGCCCGCTTGTTGTCCCAGGCGACGATGCTCACATCGAGAAGGGCGTTGTTGAGGGCGAAGAACATCTTGACGTCGGCCTCCAGCCCCGGCGCGCCGGGGCCGTGGTGGTCGCGGAGGGAGACGTACCGGGCGAACAGGTTCCAGTGGCCGGGCGGTGTCTCCGAAGCCGGCCCGTCGGCCCAGTACTCCGCAATGGCCTTCTGCCGGTCGGTCAGGTCCGCGCTGATGGCGAGCAGGTCCTGGGCCTGCGCACGGTAGGAGGCCGGGTCGGTGGCGAGGCGCACGGGCCCGGTGGATGAGCGCAGGGCGTCGCCGCTCTTCAGCGCGAACGGCTTCACGTTCCCCCAGAAGGGGGCGAGGAAGGCCGGCGTGACAGTGGCCCCGGCGGCGTTGACGAAGCGGAGCGGCTGCCAGCGGTCCGGGTCGTGCACCGTCGCCGGGTCGAACGACCCACCCGGGCTCAGGTCCATCGGGTCGTTGACCGGGCGGTAGCCGGTGTAGTCGGAGTAGGGCGCGCCGGACCCGCCCGGCACGTCACCGAGTTGGTTCGACCCGTCCGCGTGCCGGAAGTCCAGCACGGCCCGGCAGGCCACGTTGCCCACACCGGCGGCCGAGTCGAGGTCCGTCGTGGTGTCCGCCGGGTCGTAGCCGAGGCGGGCCATCAGCGGATCGAAATCCGCGGCGGCGCGGCCGGGAAACAGGTCGACCGCGGCGCGGTAGGCGGCGAAACTGAGGGCCTTGACCTGATGGCGCAAGGTGCGCTGCCCCGGAGGGCGGCGCAGCGTTCCGCCGAGTCGGGTGCCGACCGCCGTGCTGTCGTAGGCGGCCCACGCGTCGTACATGCACGTGTGCACGACCGCCAGGGCCCGCGCCACCAACGGAGGTCCCAGCGTGGAGTTCTGCACCGCCCGCAGGGCGGCGGCATTCCACTGGAGCACCGCATTGCCGGGGGGAACGGAACTCGCCGTCGCCGCTCGCCCGGGAACGGACCAGCTCAACAGGAGGAAGACCGCCACAGGAAGGACGACGGCGGAAGAGAGCCTTTTCATCGCCGACCGACTTTGCTGGGAGCCCACGATGCGAATCCTCCTGCCGAGGCGTGCGTCGGGCGACCCCGCAGGGTGACTGCGGGAACCGCGGAACCACCCCGACCCCACCGTGCCACACCGTGCGACCCGGCGCAGCGACGGCAGGGCCACTCGGGCAGCACGCGCCGACCGCCCCGCCCGGCTTTCCCGCTCACCGGGAACTGGCGCTCACGGCCCCCCGCGCCCCCGCCCTAGCCTCGCCGGACAGCCCCAACCGCCCGCAGGAGGGACCCGCCATGCTCACGGACCGCCAGAGACTCGAGGCGGCCGAGCTGCTCCGCTCCGCCGAACAGCACGTCACGCCGATCGCCCCGCTCATCGAGACGTTCCCCGGCATCGGCACCGAGGACGCGTACGAGATCCAGCTCGTCAACATCCGGCACAGGATCGCGGCCGGGGCGGAGGTGCGCGGTCACAAGGTCGGCCTGTCCTCGCCGGTCATGCAGCGGATGATGGGCGTCGACGAACCGGACTACGGCCATCTGCTCCACGACATGGAGCTCCACCCCGACGTCCCCGTCCGCACCGCCCGCTACTGCCGGCCGCGCGTCGAGGTCGAGGTCGGGTTCGTCCTCGGCGAGGACCTGCCGGGCGAGACCTGCACCCCGGCGGACGTCCTCGCGGCCACCGAACGCGTCGTCCCCGCCCTGGAGCTGATCGACAGCAGGATCCGCGACTGGCGGATCACCATCGCCGACACCATCGCGGACAACGCCTCCTCCGCCGGATACGTCATCGGTGAGGGACGGGACCCCCGCGAGCTCGACCTCAAGGCGATCGACGCCGTGCTGACCGGCGGGGGCGAGCTCCTCGCCGAGGGCCGCAGCGACGCCGTGCTCGGCGACCCGACCCTCTCCGTCGCCTGGCTCGCCCGCACCGTCGCCCGCTTCGGCGTGCCCCTGAAGAAGGGGCACCTGGTGCTGCCCGGCTCCTGCACCCGGGCCGTCGACGTGACGGCCGGGACGGCCTTCACCGCCGAGTTCACCGGCCTTGGCTCCGTCTCCCTCTCGTTCATCTGAGGTGATCATGACCATCAAGACAAAGGCGACCGCCGCCATCGTCGGCTCCGGCAACATCGGCACCGACCTCCTCCACAAACTCCAGCGCTCCCCGTACGTCGAACCCCGCTGGATGATCGGCGTCGACCCCGACAGCGAGGGACTCGCCCGCGCCGCACGGGCAGGCCTGGAGGCCAGCCACGAAGGAGTCGACTGGCTCCTCGCCCAGGACGAGAAGCCCGACATCGTCTTCGAGGCGACCAGCGCCTACGTCCACCGGGCCAACGCCCCCCGCTACGCCGAACTCGGCATCAAGGCGGTCGACCTGACCCCCGCGGCCGTCGGACCCGCCGTCGTACCGCCCGCCAACCTCCGCGAGCACCTCGACCGGCCCAACGTCAACATGATCACCTGCGGCGGACAGGCCACCATCCCCATGGTGTACGCGGTCTCCCGCGTCGTCCCCGTCGCGTACGCGGAGATCGTCGCCTCCGTGGCCTCCGTCTCGGCCGGGCCCGGAACCCGCGCGAACATCGACGAGTTCACCCGCACCACCTCGCGCGGCATCGAGACCATCGGCGGCGCCGAGCGCGGCAAGGCCATCATCATCCTCAACCCGGCCGAGCCGCCCGTCATCATGCGCGACACCGTCTTCTGCGCCATCCCCGTGGACGCCGACCGGGACGCCGTCACCCTCTCCGTCAAGGAGATCGCCGAGCAGGTCGCCACGTACGTCCCCGGCTACCGCCTGCGCGCCGAGCCGCAGTTCGACGACCCGAGCCCGGAGAACGGCGGGATGGCGCGCGTCGCGATCTTCCTGGAGGTGGAGGGCGCCGGCGACTACCTGCCGCCCTACGCCGGAAACCTCGACATCATGACCGCCGCCGCCACCAAGGTCGGCGAGGAGTTCGCCAAGGCGATCCTCGCCCCCTAGGGGCACCTTGCCGATCAGGCCGGGCTCGCGACGCCTGGCACCCCCTAGCGTAAGGAGCACCCCCATGCCCTACTCGGACACCCTCGACATCCGGATCACCGACTCCTCGCTGCGCGACGGCTCGCACGCCAAGCGCCACCAGTTCACCGCCGAGGACGTACGGTCGATCGTCGCCGCCCTCGACGACGCAGGCGTCCCCGTCATCGAGGTGACGCACGGCGACGGACTCGGCGGATCCTCGTTCAACTACGGATTCTCCAAGACCCCCGAACAGGAACTCATCAAGGTCGCCGTCGACACCGCGCGGCAGGCCAGGATCGCCTTCCTGATGCTCCCCGGCCTCGGCGTCAAGGACGACATCCGGGCCGCCCACGGCAACGGCGCGAGCATCTGCCGCATCGCCACCCACTGCACCGAGGCCGACATCGCCGACCAGCACTTCGGACTCGCCCGCGAGAGGGGCCTGGAGACCGTCGGCTTCCTGATGATGGCCCACTCCACGACCCCCGAGAAGCTGGCACGCCAGGGCCGCATCATGGCCGACGCGGGCTGCCAGTGCGTGTACGTCGTCGACTCCGCCGGCGCCATGGTCATGGACGACGTCACCGCCCGCGTCGAGGCCCTCGTCGCCGAGCTCGGCGACGACGCCCAGGTCGGCTTCCACGGTCACGAGAACCTGGCCCTCGGCACCGGCAACTCCATCGCCGCGATCAAGGCCGGAGCCCTGCAGATCGACGGCTCCACCCGCCGGCTGGGCGCCGGCGCGGGCAACACCGCCGTCGAGGCCCTCGTCGCCGTCTGCGCCAAGATGGGCATCCGTACCGGCATCGACGTCCTGAAGATCATCGACGCGGCCGAGGACGTGGTCCGCCCCGTCATGGACGACGAGTGCCGGCTCGACCGGCTCGCCCTCCTCATGGGCCACGCCGGCGTCTACTCCAGCTTCCTCAAGCACGCCTACCGGCAGGCCGAGCGCTACGGCGTCTCCGGCGCCGAGATCCTCCTGCGCGCGGGCGAACGCCGCCTGGTCGGCGGCCAGGAGGACCAGCTCATCGACATCGCCGTGGAACTCGCCGCACAGAACTGAACCGACAGAAAACAGGAGGGACGAGATGACTGCTCTCAACGACGAGGTCAGGGTCATCGAGACGGGCCGGCCGCCGACGCGCTTCGCCCGGGGCTGGCACTGCCTCGGCCTCGCCGAGACGTTCAAGGACGGAAAGCCGCACGAGATCGAGGCCTTCGGCACCAGGCTGGTGGTCTTCCAGGGAGAGGACGACGGGCACCTGCACGTCCTGAACGCCTACTGCCCGCACATGGGCGGCAACCTCGCCCAGGGCACCGTCAAGGGCGACGCCGTCGCCTGCCCCTTCCACGACTGGCGCTGGTCGGGCAACGGCCGCTGCGCCGGCATCCCGTACGCCCGCCGCGTCCCGCCGCGCGCCAGGACCCGCGCCTGGCTCTCCCTGGAGCGCAACAAGCAGCTCTTCGTCTGGAACGACCCCGAGGGCAACCCGCCGCCCCCCGAGGTGACCGTCCCCGAGATCGCGGGCATCCACGGCCCGGACGCCGACCAGTGGAGCGACTGGACCTGGAAGACCCTCCGGGTCGAGGGCGCCAACTGCCGCGAGATCGTCGACAACGTCGTGGACATGGCGCACTTCTACTACGTCCACTACGCGTTCCCCGAGTACTTCAAGAACGTCTTCGACGGCCACGTCGCCACCCAGTACATGGAGAGCAGCCCCCGAGGCGACATGGAACTGGGCACCCTCAGCTCCGGCCGCCTGCGCTCCGACGCCTCCTACTTCGGCCCCTCCTACATGATCGACCAGCTCTACAGCGACGTCGGCGGCGGCATGGAGATGGAGATCGTCCTCATCAACTGCCACTACCCGATCGACGAGAACAGCTTCCTGCTCCAGTACGGGGCGATCGTGAAGCGGCTCCCCGGGATGACCGACGAACAGGCGGCCGAGGCCGCACGGCTCACCGCCGAGGGCGCCACCGTCGGCTTCGAGCAGGACGTCGAGATCTGGCAGAACAAGACCCGGATCGACAACCCCCTGCTCACCGAGGAGGACGGCCCCGTCTACCAACTCCGGCGCTGGTACGAGCAGTTCTACGTGGACGTCGCCGACGTCAAGGACGAGATGACCCGCCGCTTCGAGTTCGAGATCGACACCCAGCGCGCCAACGCGGCATGGCGCGCCGAGGTCGAGGAGAACCTGGCGCGCCGCGCGGCGGAGACCGGAACCGGAGCCTGACATGCGAGCGGTGGAGTGCGCGGCCTGCGGCAACCAGGTCCTGTGCGAGAAGTTCAGCATCGCCCACACCTCCGTGCAGTGGACGGCCGACGCGGCCGTCGCCTGCGCGGAGTTCCGCGACCGGGTCGGCCCCGGCGGGACCACCGCGCGGCTGCGGACCTGCCGGGCCCTGCGGGCGAGCATCGACCGCGCGGTCGAGGACGGGACCCTGACGGTGAGCACCCTGGAGTCCCCGGAGGCCCTCGATGCCTGAGCCGACCACCGGGGCCCGCACCCACCGGCTGCGCGTCGTCGAGGTCGTCGCCGAGACGGCCGACGCGCACTCCCTGGTGCTCCAGGCGCCGCGGGAGAGCGCCGACCGCTTCACGTACCGCCCCGGGCAGTTCCTCACGCTGAAACTGCCCGGCGCGGACGGGAGGCCGGCCGCCCGCTGCTACTCCCTCTCCAGCTCGCCCCACACCGGCGAGCCCCTGAAGATCACCGTCAAACGGGTCGCCGGCGGGTACGGCTCCAACTGGGTCTGCGACCGGCTCACGGCGGGCGACGAACTGGAGGTGCTGCCGCCGGCCGGCACCTTCACCCCCGCCTCCCTCGGCCACGACCTCCTGCTCGTCGCCGGAGGCAGCGGCATCACGCCGGTCCTGTCGATCGCCAAATCGGCCCTGGCCGAGGGCCGCGGCCGGGTGATGCTGCTGTACGCCAACCGCGACGAGTCCTCGGTCATCTTCCGCGACGAACTGCGGGAGCTGACCGAGGACCACCCGGACCGGCTCCTCGTGATCCACTGGCTGGAGTCGCTCCAGGGCCTGCCCGCCGCGGACCTGCTGGCGGCCCCGCTCGCGCCGTACGCCGACCGCGAGGCCTTCGTCTGCGGCCCCCAGCCGCTCATGGACGCCGTCGAACAGGCCCTGCGGTCGCTCGGCGCGCCCGGCGACCGCATCCACCGGGAGCGGTTCTTCTCCCTCGGCGCGGACGTCTTCGACGCCCCGGCGGTGCCGAGCGGTACGGCCGCCGAGGGCGGCGGCACGGCCGAGGTCGAGCTCGACGGCGAGACCCACACCGTCGCCTGGCCGGCGGCGGCACCCCTGCTCGACGTCCTCCTGGCCGCGGGCGTCGACGCCCCGTACTCCTGCCGGGAGGGTGCCTGCAGCGCCTGCACCTGCCGTGTCGTGGCGGGCGAGGTCAAGATGCTCCGCAACGACGCCCTGGACGACCAGGACATCGCCGAGGGATACGTCCTGGCCTGCCAGGCCCTGCCGCTGACCGACCGGGTCGAGATCACCTACTCCTGACACCTCTGACGAGGAGACCGTCATGTCCCGTACCTGCCTGGTCACCGGAGCGGCCTCCGGTATCGGCGAAGCCACCGTGGCCCTGCTGCGGAAGCAGGGCCACACCGTCATCGGCGCCGACCTCACCGAGGGCGACATCCGCGCCGACCTGTCCACGGCCGAAGGCCGCGCGGAACTCGTCGCCCGCGCCCGCGAACTGACCGGCGGCCGGCTCGACTCGGTCGTCTCCTGCGCGGGCGTCGCCCACTTCGACCCCGTCACGATCAAGGTCAACCACTTCGGTGCCGTGGCCACCCTCGACGGTCTGCGCCCGCTCCTCGCGGCCGGCACCGCACCGCGGGCCGTGGTCGTGGGATCCATCGACTCCGTCCATCCGACCGACCCCGCGATCGTGGACGCCGCGCTCGCCGGGGACGAGACGGCGGCCGTGGCCGCCGCGCGGGCGGCCGTCGACCGGGGAGAGGGCCACCTCGTCTACTCCTCCTCCAAGGTGGCGATCTCCCGATGGGTCCGCCGCGCCGCCCCCACCGACGCGTGGGCCGGCGCGGGCGTCCCGCTCAACGCCGTGGCCCCCGGCGTGGTCGTCACACCCTTGACCCGGCCGCTGCTCGACGATCCGGAGATGCGGGGACTCGTCGAGCAGAGCGTGCCGATGCCCCTGCACGGCCACGCCCGCCCCGAGCAGATCGCCCCGCTGATCGCCTGGCTGGCCTCGCCCGAGAACACCCTGGTGACCGGGCAGATCGTCTTCGCCGACGGCGGCGCGGACGCGGTCCTGCGCGGTGACAGCACCTGGTGAGAACAGCAGGACCGGACCTGGAGGGGCACCCGCACGGGTGCCCCTCCCCGTATACCCGTATTCGTCGTCTGGAGACGCCCGTGAACCCCCGTACGCTCGAACGCTCCGCCGTCGTCCCCGCCACCCCCGACGCCGTATGGGCGGTCGTCGGAGACTTCGGCGCCCTCGCCGACTGGCACCCGCACGTGCCGCCGTCCACCCTTGAGGACGGCGGCGACCCCGCCGCCCCCGGCACCGTCCGCGTCTTCGCGGTCGACGGCGTGGCCGTCGCCCGGGAGCGTCTGCTCGACCGCGACGCGACCGCCCGCTCGTACCGCTACACCCTCCTCGACCCCGTCCTGCTCCCGGTCCACGACTATGTGGCGACGCTCGCCGTGCGTCCGCACCCCGACGGTGCCGAGGTCCGGTGGTCCGCCTCCTACCGGAGCACGGACGACGTCGTCGCCCAGGTGGAGGCGGTCTTCGGGGACGGCACCTACGGCACCGGGCTCGCCGCCCTGCGGGCGCGCTTCACATCCAGTCGCTGAACCGCAGCCAGGCCATCATGTTGTCCATCGAGGGCTGCGGGAGCCCCGCGGCGGACTCCGCGCCGGCCGGCCGGTCCCGCTTCTCCGACTGCCGTCCCGGTCCGAACATCGACTGCCACACGGATCGCGCGCAGCCGCGCACGGCCGGCGAGAGCCGTTCCATCTCGCGGTGGACGCCGTGGCCGCTCACCGAGATCGCGGCGATCGCCCGGCCCGCGCCGCGCAGCGGAGCGGCCACGCAGAAGACTCCGCGGTACCCCTCCTCGTGGTCGAAGGCCACACCGCGCTCCCGCGTCATCGCCAGTTCACGGCGGAAGGACTCGGGACGGGTGAGCGTGCGCGGGGTACGCGGCCGCAGCCCGTCCCGGATCACCTGCTCCACCGGCCCCGCGTCGCCGAAGGCCAGGATCGCCTTCCCCGAGGCCGTGCAGTACGCCGGCTGCCGTCCGCCCATGCGCGAGGGCACGACGGAGTCGTCCGAGCCGCCGATCCGCTCCAGATAGACCACCTCGGAGCCGTCGAGCACGGTGAGGTGCACCAGATGGCCGGTGGACTCGTGCAGCGCGTGCAGATGGGGCAGGGCCGCCCGGCGGAGCCGGTTGTGGTGCGAGGCCATCGCGCCGAGCTCCAGCATGCCCATGCCCAGCCGGTAGTCGCGGCCCTCGCGCTCCAGCCAGCGCAGCTGCACCAGCTGATCGAGGATGCGGTGCGCGGAGGAGCGGCGGATGCCCGAACGCTGCACGACCTCGGTGAGGGTCAGCCGGGGCCCCGCGCTCTCGAAGGCGCTCAGCACCTTCGCCGCCTTCTCCAGCAGGGACAGCGGCGGCATCCCGGCCTCGACAGCCTCGACAGCACTGGTCGTCATCGGCACCTCCCACACGGACGACACAGCCGATCCACCCCTGGCCAGGTCCGTAATCTCCGGTATTGCGTGGAGATTGCCAGAGGATGACAGCGCTGTGAAGAGGGAGTTCCGTCTCGGAACAGTAACGCGTAGGTTCCCTGTCGTCACGGCACGACGAGACCGGAATGCAAGAGGTGCGCCCATGCGCGAAGAGGACGTTCTCGCGGCGGTACGCGCCCTCGCCCCCGCCCTGCGCGAGCGCGCCGCCGAGGCGGAGGAACTGCGCCGGGTCCCCGACGCCTCCGTCCGGGAACTGGAGGAGGCCGGCTTCTTCCGGCTGCTCCGGCCCGGGGCGTACGGCGGACTCGCCGCCGACCCGGCCGTCTTCTACGCCGCCTTGCACGAGATCGCCAAGGCGTGCGGCTCGACCGGCTGGGCGGCGGCGGTCCTCGGCGTCCACCCCTGGTACGTGGCCCAGTTCGACCCCCGCGCCCAGGACGAGGTCTGGGGCGCCGACGGAGCCACCCGGATCTGCTCCTCCCACGCCCCCACCGGGGAGGTCACCCGCGCCGACGGCGGCTTCCGGCTCTCCGGCCGCTGGCACTTCTCGGCCGGCTGCGACCACGCCCGCTGGGCCCTGCTCGGCGGCGTCGTCGACGACGACGAGGGCCGGCCGGTCGACATGCTGACCTTCCTCGTCCCCCGCTCCGACTACCGCGTCGACGACGTGTGGGACACGGTCGGCCTGCGCGGCAGCGGCAGCAACGACCTCCTCGTCGAGGACGCCTTCGTCCCCGCCCACCGGACGCTCGGCTACGGCCCGGTGACCACGCTGAGCTGCCCCGGGCAGGAGGTCCACCCCGAACCGCTGTACCGGCTGCCGTACGCCGCCGTCTTCACCACCGCCATCTCCACCGCGATGGTCGGCATCGCCGAGGGCGCCCACGAGGACCAGGTCGCCGCGGCCCGCGAGCGGCTGAAGGCCCCGCACGGCCGGAGCGCCGACGAGGACCCCTTCGCGCAGGTACGCCTCGCCCGCGCCGCCGGCGAGATCGACGCCGCCCGGCTCCAGCTCCACCGCAACATGGCCGACCTCCACGCGCTCGCGCGCGCCGGCGCCCCAATCCCGATGGAACTGCGCGCCCGCACCCGCCGCGACCAGGCGCTCGCCACCGAACGCGCAATCACCGCCGTGGACCTGCTCATGGAGAACGCCGGCCGCGGCCCGCTGCGCGTCGGCGACGACGTCCTCCAGCGGGCCTGGCGCGACCTGCACACCGGCCGCGGCCAGGCCGCCAACGACGTGGACCGGGCCCTGGTGCTCTACGCCCAGGACGCCCTCGGCATGGACGTCCACGACCCCATGCTCTGACCCCGCGGAGGCTTCCCGCGCGGGGGTTCCCGCTCAGTGGGAGCAGCGCATTTCGCTGCCGTACGGCACGCCGTACGGTCCTGGCATTCCCCCACCACGACCCGAAAGGGGATGCCCCATGGCCGATGACGTCCTGGCAGCGATCCGTGACCTCGCCCCCGCCCTGCGCGACCGCGCGGCCGAGGCCGAGACGCTGCGCCGCGTGCCCGACACCTCCGTCAAGGAACTCGAGGACACGGGCTTCTTCCAGCTGCTCCAGCCCAAGGCCTTCGGCGGCCGAGCGGCCGACCCGGTGGTCTTCTACTCGGCGGTCAAGGAGATCGCCAAGGCGTGCGGATCGACCGGCTGGGTCGCCTCCGTGGTCGGCGTCCACCCCTGGCACGTCGCCCTGTTCGACCCCCGCGCCCAGCAGGAGGTGTGGGGCCAGGACCCCAAGACCCGCATCGCCTCCTCGTACGCCCCCACCGGCAAGGCCACCGCCGTTGACGGCGGCTTCCGACTCTCCGGCCGGTGGCACTTCTCCTCCGGCTGCGACCACGCCCGCTGGGCGCTCCTCGGCTGTCTCGTCACCGACGGCGAGGGCAACCCGGTCGACATGCGCACCTTCCTCGTCCCCCGGTCCGACTACCGGATCGACGACGTCTGGGACACCGTCGGACTGCGCGGCACCGGCAGCAACGACGTCGTCGTCGAGGACGTCTTCGTCCCCGACCACCGCGCACTGAGCTTCGGCCCCGTCACCGCCCTGAGCGTGCCCGGCCACGAGGTCAACCCCGAGCCGCTGTACCGGCTGCCGTACGCGGGGGTGTTCACCACCACCATCTCCACCCCGATCGTCGGCATCGCCGAGGGCGCCTTCGAGTCGTACGCCGAGGCCACCCGGCAGCGGTTCCGCGTCTCGTACGGGCAGAAGGTCGCCGAGGACCCCTTCGCGCAGGTGCGCATCGCCCGCGCCGCCAGCGACATCGACGCGAGCTGGCTGCAACTGACCCGCAACATGGGCGAGATGTACGCGCTCGCCGAGCGCGGCGAGGAGATCCCGATGGAGCTGCGCACCCGCACCCGCCGCGACCAGGTGCTCGCCACCGAACGCTCCGTCGCGGCCGTCGACCTGCTGATGGAGAACTCCGGCGGCAGCGCCATGCGCACCGGCCCCGGCCTCGTCCAGCGCGCCTGGCGCGACGCCCACACCGGCCGCGGTCACGCCGCCAACGACCCCGAGCGGGCCCTGGTCATGTACGGGCAGAGCGCGCTCGGCATCGACATCCAAGACACCATGGCCTGAGAGGCGCTGACGATGGCAGAGCTCACCTACGAGTCGACCTCCCGCACCGTCAAGGCGGCCGGGCTCACCCTCCACCACCACGAGGCCGCGCCCGCCGGCCGGTCCGACGCCCCCGTGGTGATCATGCTCCACGGTGGTGGGCCCGGCGCCTCCGCCTGGAGCAACTTCGGCCGCAACCTCCCGGTGTTCGCCGAGCACTTCCGTACGCTCCTCGTCGACCAGCCCTGCTTCGGCCGCTCGGACAAGCCGGAGCTCGACCAGGACTACTTCAGCTTCAGCGCGGACGCCGTCACCGCCCTCATGGACGAACTGGGCATCGACCGGGCGCACTTCGTCGGCAACTCCCTGGGCGGCGGCACCGCCGTCCGGATCGCCCTGAACCACCCGGACAAGGTCGGCAAGCTCCTCCTCATGGGCCCCGGCGGGGTCTCCGTCAACCTCTTCGCCCCCGACCCGACCGAGGGCATCAAGCGGCTCTTCGAGTTCAACTCCTCACCCGAGCCGACCAAGGAGCGACTGCGCGCCTTCCTCGGCGTCATGGCGTACGACCAGTCGATCGTCACCGACGAGCTCGTCGAGGAACGCTGGGCCTCGGCCACCGACCCCGACACCCGGCTCGGCAGCGCCCGGATGGGCGCCTCCTTCGCCAACCCCGCCTGGGCCGAGGCCACGATGCTCTGGCGCGAGGCCCACCGGATCACCCAGCCGGTGCTCCTCACCTGGGGCCGCGAGGACCGCGTCAACCCCCTCGACGGCGCGCTCGTCGCCCTCAAGACCATCCCGGACGCGCGTCTGCACGTCTTCCCGCACTGCGGCCACTGGGCGCAGACCGAGCAGGCCGACGAGTTCAACCGCCTCGCCGTCGACTTCTTCACCCACTGAGCCCTCCTTCCCGACCTTTCGTCACGACACAAGAGGTGCACCATGGACATCCGTGCTCTCGGCTACCTCCGCCTGGAGACCACCACCCTGGACGAGTGGCGCCGCTACGCGCTCGACGTCCTCGGCATGGTGGAGGCGACCGGCACCACCGAGGACACCCTCTGCCTCCGCCTGGACGACCGCGCGTACCGCATCGTCATCCAGGCCGGCGAGAGCGACCGGCTCCTCGCGGCCGGCTGGGAGGTGGCGAACGCCGCCGCACTCACCGCCGCCGCCGAGCGGCTGGAGGCGGCCGGCGTCGCCGTCAAGGCCGCCGACCCCGCCGAGCTCGCCGAGCGCCGCGTCCAGGGCCTGATCCACGTCACGGACCCCGGCGGCAACCCGCTGGAGATCTACTGGGGCCAGGCCCAGGACCACAGCGCGCTCGGCACCCCGTACGGCAACCGCTTCGTCACCGGCGACCTGGGCCTCGGCCACGTCGTCCTCCCGGTGCCGGACATCGAGGCCGCGCTCGACTTCTACGAGAACCTGCTCGGCTTCCAACTGCGCGACTCGATGAAGCTGCCCCCGCAGGCCGTCCCGACCGCCACCGAGCAGCGGGACTTCCACTGGATGCACTTCCTCAGCCCCAACCGCCGCCACCACAGCCTCGGCCTCTACCCCGGAGCCCTGCCGCCCGGCATCGTGCACTTCATGGTGGAGCTGGAGACCCTCGACGACGTGGGCCGGGGCCTCGACCGCATGCACGCCGCGGGCATCCCCATCGCGTCCAGCCTCGGCCGCCACACCAACGACCAAATGGTCTCCTTCTACGCCCAGGCTCCGGGCGGCTTCCAGGTCGAGTACGGCTGGGACGGACTCGTCGTCGACCCCGCCACCTGGGTCGCGAAGGAGATCACCGCCGACAGCTTCTGGGGCCACCAGTGGAACGGCTGATCCCGCCCTCCGAGTTCCGCGACGTCCTCGGCCGCTTCGCCAGCGGCATCACGGTCGTGGCGACCCTCGACGCCGACACCATGGAGCCCGTCGGGTTCGCCTGCCAGTCCTTCGCCTCGCTCTCCCTCGACCCTCCGCTGGTCATGCTGGCCGTCGGCAAGAACTCCACCAGCTGGCCGAGGATCGAGCGCTCGGGCCGCTTCTGCGTCAACATCCTGGCCGAGGACCAGCAGGCCACCTGCGCCGCCCTCGGCCGCAGCGGCTCCGACAAGTTCGCCGGGGTGCCCTGGAGCACCGGCGAGCACGGCACCGTACGCATCGAGGGAGCCCTCGCCCACGTGGAGTGCGAGCTCGACGCCGTGTACGAGGCAGGGGACCACCACCTGGTCACCGCGCAGGTGGTGGCGCTCGACGCCGGCGAGGACGGCCGGCCGCTGCTCTTCTTCCGCAGCCGCTACGCCGTGGGCGCGTTCTGATGCCCATCGACGTCGACAAGACGCTCTCCGCGCCGCCGGTGCGCACCGAGGTCGCGTGGGACGAGCGCGACGTACGGCTCTACCACCTGGCGCTCGGCGCCGGAGTCCCCGAGACCGACCCGCGCGAACTGCGGTACGTGTACGAGGGGCACGAGCGGGGCCTCCAGGTCCTGCCCACCTTCGGGGTCGTCGCCGGCGGCACCGGCGGCGTCGGCTTCCAGGTCTTCGACCTGCCGGGCATCGACATCGACCTGGCGAAGGTGCTGCACGGCGGCCAGGAGATCACCGTGCACCGCCCGCTGCCCGCCGCCGCCCGGGCGACCGCCGTCACCCGGGCCGCGGCCGTGCACGACAAGGGCAAGGCCGCCGTCATCGTCCAGGAGTCGACCCTCCTCGGCGAGGACGGAGAGCCGCTGATCACCCAGCGCAACCAGATCTTCGTCCACGGGGAGGGCGGCTTCGGCGGCGACCGGGGCCCCTCCGAGCGCCTCCCGGTCCCCGACCGCGAGCCCGACCTGGTGACCGAGATCCCGACACTCCGTCAGCAGGCCCTGCTCTACCGCCTCACCGGCGACTGGAACCCGCTGCACGCGGACCCCGCCACCGCCCGCCGCTCGGGCCACGACCGCCCCATCCTGCACGGGCTCTGCTCCTTCGGGATGGCGGTCAAGGCGGTCACCGACCGACTGCTCGACGGCGACGCCGCCGCGGTCGCCGGCTGCCGCACCCGCTTCGCCGGGGTCTTCTTCCCCGGCGAGACCCTGCGGCTGCGCGTCTGGGACACCCCCGACGGCTACCGCCTGACGGCCACGGCAGCGGACCGCGCGGACGCGCCGGTCCTCACCGACGCGCGGATCACCAGCCGCTGAACCGACGCGCGGACCACCGCGCGACGACCCGGCGGTCGGGGCGGAGGACGGCCCGCCCCGGCCGCCGACCCACCCGGGGCCTGTCGCACAGGCCCCGCCACGACTTGCCTGCCACGACTTGCCTGTCACGACCCGCCTGTCACGACCAGGGAGAACCGCATGAACGACCCGTGGGACCACACGTACGACGTGGTGGTCGTCGGCTCCGGCGCCGCCGGCATGGCCGCGGCCCTCACCGCCCGGCTGCGCGGCCTGACCGCCCTGGTGCTGGAGAAGACCGACGTCTACGGCGGCTCGACCGCCCTGTCCGGCGGCGCGATCTGGGTCCCGGACAACTTCCACCTGGACGAGGCCGGGCTCGGCGACACCCCCGAGAAGGCCCGCGCCTACCTGGACGCCACGGTCGGCGACCGGGTCACCGCCGAGCGCAAGGACGCCTACGTCACCCATGGACCGCGCATGGTGCGGGAGTTCCACGACCGCACGGACGTCAGGTTCGTCTACACCCCCGGCTACTCCGACTACTACCCCGAGCGGCTCGGCGGCTACCCGCAGGGCCGCTCGATCGAACCGCAGATCTTCGACTTCAAGAAGCTCGGCCGCGAGCAGCGCGCCACCATGCGCCGCGCCGGCCTGCCCACGTACGGCCTGACCATCACCTCCAAGGACTTCCGTCAGCTCAACATGGTGGGGCGGACCTGGGCCGGCCGCCGCACCGCCGTCAAGGTCGGAGCCCAGGCCGTCAGGGCCCGGCTCTCCGGCCAGGAGCTGCTCTCGCTCGGCGAGGCGCTGATCGCCCGCATGCGGCACTCCCTCGACGCCCTCGGCGCCGACCTGTGGCTCTCCGCCCCGCTGACCGGCCTCGTCGAGGAGGACGGCCGGGTCACCGGCGTCCGGATCACCCGGGACGGCCGCGAGCTCACCGTCCGGGCGAGGGGCGGCGTCGTCCTCGCCTCCGGCGGCTTCTCCCACGACCAGCGGCTCCGCGAGAAGCACCTGCCGGCACCCACCTCCACCGCCTGGAGCTCCGCGTCCGAGGGGCAGACCGGCGACGCCCTGGAGCCGGCCGTGGCCCTCGGCGCGGCGACCGACCTGATGGACAAGGTCTGGGGCGCGCCTTCGGTGGTGCCGCCCGAGGGGAAGCCGTTCTTCCTCGTCGCCGACCGGGGCATCCCCGGCATGGTGATCGTGAACCAGGCGGGGGAGCGCTACGCCAACGAGGCGGCCCCGTACCACGAGTTCGTCGACGCGATGTACGCGCACGACAGGCCAGGGGCGAGCACCGTGCCGTCCTGGCTGATCCTCGACGCCACCGCCAAGGCCCGCTACATCTTCATGGGCCTCTTCCCGGGCCAGGCGTTCCCCAAGCCGTGGCTGGAGAGCGGCTTCGTGAAGAAGGCCGCGACCGTCGAGGAGCTCGCCGCCCGCATCGAGGTCGCCCCGGAGCGGCTGCGCGCCACCGTGGACCGCTTCAACGGCTTCGCCCTCACCGGCCGCGACGAGGACTTCCGCCGCGGCGAGAGCGTCTACGACCGCTACTACGGCGACCCGACGCTGCCGAATCCCAACCTGGCGCCGCTGGACAAGGGCCCGTACTACGCGATCCCCGTCCACCCGGGCGACATCGGCACCAAGGGCGGCCTGGTCACCGACGCGACGGCCCGCGTGCTGCGGGAGGACGGCAGCGCCATCGACGGCCTGTACGCCTCCGGCAACGTCTCGTCCGCCGTGATGGGCGAGACCTACCCGGGACCCGGCGCGACCATCGGCCCCGCCATGACCTTCAGCTGGCTCGCCGTCGACCACATCGTGCGTACGCGCTCCGCCGAGGCGCGGTGACCGCCCCGATGACGGACCTGCGGGGCAGGACGGTGATCATCACCGGCGGGGCGCGGGGGATCGGCGTGGAGGCCGGCCGGGTGGCCGTCGAGGCGGGCGCCCGGGTCGTCCTCACCGACGTACGGGAGGAGGGCCGGGCCGCGGCCGAGAAGCTCGGCGGCCATGCCCACTTCCTCCGCCACGACGTCACCTCCGAGGACGACTGGCGCGAGGTCGTCGACTTCACGGTCGAGGCCTTCGGCCGCGTGGACGGCCTGGTCAACAACGCCGGGATCTCCGGCGGTTCGCACCTCCTGGAGGAGCAGACGGCGGAGGCGTTCCGGCAGGTCCTGGACATCGACCTCACCGGCGTGTTCCTCGGCATCCGGGCCGTGATCCCGGCCATGCGGGACAGCGGCGGCGGCTCCATCGTCAACATCTCCTCCGCCGCCGGCCTCATGGGCCTGGCCAGAACCGCCGGCTACGGCGCGGCCAAGTGGGGCGTGCGCGGGCTCACCAAGCTCGGCGCGGTGGAGCTCGGAGCCGACCGGATCCGCGTCAACTCCGTCCACCCCGGCATGATCCACACCCCGATGACCGCCCATGTGGGCATCGAGCGCGGCGAGGGAAAGTACCCGAACACACCGATGGGCCGGGTCGGCGAGCCCCAGGAGATCGCGCGGGCGGTCGCCTTCCTGCTCTCCGACGCCGCCTCGTACGTCACCGGCGCCGAACTGGCCGTCGACGGCGGCTGGACGACCGGCCCGACCCTGCGACCGACCGAGGATCCGACCGACGACCCGACCGAGGAGAACCACTGATGCCCGACGAGGAGACTCCCTGATGCCCGCCGATCTGACCGGAAAGGTCGCGCTGGTCACCGGCGCGGCACGCGGCATGGGCGAGGCAGCGGCCCGCCTCTTCGCCTCCCTCGGCGCGAAGGTCGTCCTCACCGACGTCCTGGAGGCGGAGGGAGAGGCGACGGCCGCCTCCCTCGGCCCCGCCGCCCGTTTCGTACGCCACGACGTGACCGACGAGCACTCCTGGGCGGCCGCCGTGGCCACCGCCCTGGACGCCTTCGGCCGGCTCGACGTCCTCGTCAACAACGCCGCCATCTACTCCACCTCGCCCATCACCGAGGAGGACCCGGCCCGCCTGGAGGCGATCCTCCGCGTCGACCTGATCGGTCCGTTCCTCGGCATCCGCGCCGCCGCCGGGGCGATGAAGGAGAACGGCGGCGGGTCCATCGTCAACATCTCCTCGCAGGCCGGCCTCCAGGGCATCTGGGGCCACGGCGCGTACGGAGCGGCGAAATGGGGACTGCGCGGTCTGACCAAGACGGCCGCCCTCGAACTCGGCCCGGACGGCATCCGGGTCAACTCCGTCCACCCGGGAGCCATCATCACCGCGATGACCGCCCACCTGGGCACCAAGGAGCACCCCGCCGCGCCCCTCGGCCGGGTGGGGGAGCCCGAGGAGGTCGCCCGCCTCGTCGCCTTCCTCGCCTCCGACGACTCCTCCTATCTCTCCGGCGCCGAACTCGCCGTCGACGGCGGCGCGTCGGCCGGCCGCATGCCGGCCCTCACCCGAAAGGAGCGGACGCCGTGAACCGATCCCCGGAAGGAGGGGACGCCGTGAACCCATCCCCGAAGGGAACCGACGCGTGAACCGACCCGACCCCGAGGTCCAGGCCGTCATCGACCTGGCCACCGCCGGATTCCCGCCGCTGGCGACCGAGATGACGGACATCGCCGAGGTCCGCGCCTTCTTCGCCGCCCGCCCCAGGCCGGCCGTCCCTCCGCCCCCGGTCGCCCGCGTCATGGACGAGGACGCCGACGGAGTGCCCGTCCGCGTGTACGACCCGGCCGTCCACGAGACCGCCCCCGTGATCGTGTTCTGTCACGGGGGCGGCTTCGTCCTCTGCGACCTCGACAGCCACGACCCCTTCTGCCGCTCCCTCGCCCTCTCCACGGGGGCGATCGTCGTCTCCGTCGACTACCGCCGCGCCCCCGAGCACCCCTTCCCCGCCGCCCCCGAGGACGCCTACACGGCCCTCCTCTGGGCGGCGGCGACGTTCCCCGGCCGGCGGATCGCCGTCGCGGGGGACAGCGCGGGAGCCAACCTCGCCACCGTCCTCACCCTGCTCTCCCGCGACCGTGGCGGCCCCGAGATCACCTGCCAGGCGCTCTACTACCCGATGCTCGACCCCACCCGCTCCCGCGCCTCGCACCGCGAGAACGCCCAGGGGTACTTCCTCACCGCCGACCATCTGCGCTGGTACTGGGACGGCTATCTGCAGTCCCCCGCACACCGCACCAGCCCCTACGCGGCCCCCCTCGCGGGCGCCGACCTGTCCGGGCTCCCACCGGCCCAGGTCGTCACCGCCGGCTTCGACCCGCTGCGGGACGACGGCCTGGCGTACGCGGACGCGCTCACCGCCGCGGGCGTCCCCGTGGAGACCCGCCACCACGCCGGGATGTTCCACGGCTTCCTCTCCATGGCGGGCGCCCTGCCCGCCGCGGCCGAGGCCCGCGATGCCGCCTTCACGGCCCTGCGCGAGGCCCTCGCCGAGCGCTGACCGCCGGTACGCGCGCGTGCGCCCCGCCCCCCACCGAGCCGGTGGGGGGCGGGGCGCACACGCGTAGGGGGTCGCGTCAGCCCCGTATCAGCGAGAACCCCTTGTACCCCGAGGCCGCGACGTCCGCGATGATCTCCCCGTACACCCCGAAGCCACCGATGAACGGCATGAACACCCGCGGCTTCCCCGGGATGTTGGCGCCCAGGTACCAGGAGTTCGCGGCGGGGAACAGCGTGGCCGCCGCCCGGTCGCGGCACTGCGCGACCCACTGCTCCACGGCCTCCTCGCTCGCCTCGATCGCGCGGTAGCCGTGCTCGTCCAGATGGCGCAGGCAGTCGCCGAGCCAGTCGCCGTGCTGCTCGGCGCAGAGCACGACGTTCGCCATGACGGACGGGCTGCCGGCGCCGGTGAGGTTGAACAGGTTCGGGAAGCCGTCGACGCCCAGGCCCAGATAGGTGCGGGGACCCCCGCTCCAGACGTCCTTGAGGCTCCGGCCGCCCCGCCCCCGGATGTCCACCCGGTCGATGGCGCCGGTCATCGCGTCGAAACCGGTCGCGAACACGATCGCGTCGAGCTCCACCCGGGTGCCGTCGGCCAGGACGATCCCGGTGGCGTCGATCCGTTCGATCGCGTTCTCCCGCAGGCTCACCAGCTCGACGTCGTCACGGTTGAACGTCTCGTAGTAGTGCGAGTCGGTGACGATCCGCTTCGTGCCGATCGGATGGTCGGTGGGGACCAGCAGATCGGCGGCCGCCGGGTCGTCGATGAGCGCCCGCACCTTCTC
Source organism: Streptomyces sp. R44 (assembly GCF_041053105.1). NCBI lineage: Bacteria > Bacillati > Actinomycetota > Actinomycetes > Kitasatosporales > Streptomycetaceae > Streptomyces > Streptomyces sp. R44. The sequence goes on from NZ_CP163444.1 coordinate 8,044,163, forward strand.
CTCCCAGAACGCCCGCGCCTCCTCGTTCGCCGCGCGGTCGGTGAGCTGGTCGGGGAACGTCTTCGAGTACAGGACACCGCCCAGCTCCCACCGCTCCTCGAACGCGGCCCGCCGCTCCTCCGGGGACACCTCGAACGTCGCCGACGGGTGCGCGGCGTGCGGCGATCCGCCGCCGCTGAGCCGCGACAGGCGCCGCCGCTCGGCGTAGCCGGCCTTCTGCCGGCGGCGGGTCTCGTCGTCCAGGGGCTTGTTGCCCGCCGGGATGCTGAAGTTGGCGCTGCGCTGGAAGACGGTGAGGTGCGCCGCCTGCTCGGCGATCAGCGGGATGGCCTGGATGCCGGAGGAGCCGGTGCCGATCACCCCGACGCGCAGTCCGTCGAAGTCCACGCCCTCGTGCGGCCAGGCACCGGTGTGGTACGTGGCGCCGGCGAACTCCCCGGCGCCCGGGATATCCGGAATATGAGTGCTGGAGAGGCAGCCGACGGCGAACACGCAGAACCGGGCCGACACCACCTCGCCGCCGTCCGTGCGGACCGTCCAGCGCAGCGTCTCCTCGTCGAGCTCGGCCGAGGTCACCGAGGTGCCGAAGGTGTAGCTGCGGCGCAGGTCGAAGCGGTCGGCGACATGGCGCAGATAGCGGATGATCTCCGGCTGCGTGGCGTACTTCTCGCTCCAGTCCCACTCCCGCTGCAGCTCCTCGTCGAAGGAGTACGAGTAGTCCACGGATTCCACGTCGCAGCGGGCGCCGGGGTAGCGGTTCCAGTACCAGACGCCGCCCACGTCGTCCCCGCGCTCGAAGCCGCGCACGGTGTGGCCGAGACCGCGCAGCTTGTGCACGGCGTACAGACCGGTGACGCCGGCTCCGATGACGACCACATCGACGACGCTGACGACGCTGACGACGCCGACGGACTGGCTCTTGCTGTCGTTCACGTTCGAACTCTCCTCATCGGGTGGTGGTGTTCTCCGCCGACCGCCGCAGCGCCTTCTTGTCGACCTTGCCCGCCGCGTTGTGGGGGAGGGCCGGGAGGACGTGGAAGGCGCGCGGGACCTTGAAGTTGGCCAGCCGCTCCCGCGTGTACGAGGTCAGCTCGGCCGCGTCGACCGGTGCCCCGGCCGCCGGTACGACGTACGCGACGCCGACCTCCCCCAGCCGTGCGTCCGGCGCGCCGACGACCGCCGCCTCCAGGACGGCCGGGTGGCCGCGCAGCACCTGCTCCACCTCCGCCGGGTACACGTTGAACCCGCCCACGACGAACATGTCCTTCAGCCGGTCGGTGATCCGCAGGAAACCGTGCTCGTCGAGCACCCCGACGTCCCCCGTGTGCAGCCAGCCGTCCGCGTCGACGGCCCGGGCGGTGGCCTCGGGATCGTCCAGGTAGCCGTGCATCACGTGGTAGCCGCGGGTGAGGATCTCGCCGGGCTCCCCGGGCGGGGCGTCGACGCGCAGCTCCGTGCCCTCCAGGGCGGTCCCGGAGGTACGGGCCAGGGTCTCCGGGGACTCGTGCGGCGGGCAGATCGCGACCACGCCCGTCGACTCGGTCAGCCCGTACGCGGTGTTGACGCTCCGCGCGCCGAGGGACGTCCTGATCTCCTCGATGAGCGCGGTGGGGATGTTCGCCGCGCCCGTGACCGCCATCCGCATCGAGCTCAGGTCGTACGCCGCGCGCTCGGGGTGGTGGATGAGCGAGGTGAAGACCGTCGGGGCGCCGGTCAGGACGGAGATGCGCTCGTCCTGCATCCGGCCGAGGACGGCATCGGCGTCGAAGACCCGCTCCGGGACGATCGCCGCCCCTTGCAGGAGACAGGCGAGGATGCCGGCCTTGTAGCCGAAGGTGTGGAAGAACGGGTTGACGAGGAGGTGGCGGTCGCCGCGCCGGAGGGTGACCGTGCGGGCCCAGGCGTCGTACACGCGCAGGTTCTGGCCGTGGGTGGTGGGCACGCCCTTGGGGCGGCCGGTGGTGCCGGAGGTGAAGAGGATGTCGGCGGTGTCGGCCGGACGCACGGCGGCGGTACGGGCGAGCCGCCGCTCGCCGCTCACCCGGTCCGCACCCGCCAGGAAGCCCGCCCAGTCCGCGGAGTGCAGGGTCACCGTCCGCTCCAGGAGCGGGAGTTCCTCCCCCGAGTCCGCCAGCAGCGCCCGGTAGTCCGTACCCAGGAAGTCGTGCTCGGTGAACAGGAGCCGGGTACGGGACCGGCGCAGGATGTCGGCGGCCTCGACGGCCTTGTAGCGGGTGTTCACCGGGACCAGCACCGCGCCGGCCGCCACCGCGCCGAGCGCGGCCACCACCCAGCGCGCGCTGTTGGGCGCCCACACGGCGACCGAGTCGCCCGGGCGCACCCCTTGCGCGATCACCGCGCGCGCCACCCGGTCGACCCGGTCGCGCAGCTCAGCGAACGTCCAGCGCTCCTCGCCGAAGACGAGGGCCTCCTCATCCCCGTACCGCTCCACGGCCCAGTCCGCGAGCCTGGCGATGGTCTGCGCGCCCCTCATGATCTGTCACGTCCTCCCTGCTGCCCCGTCCCCCCGGGCGGGGCGCGGGCGGTGGAACCACAGCGGAGGGGAGCCTGTCAGGGAGGGGCCTCCCGGCGCAGGGGCCGGTTCCCGCTCACCGGGAAGGTGAAGGTGACGGGACTTCTTGCGTCCGCGGCGTCGGGCCGCTGTCGTTCTCGCGGGCGGGGTGGCTCAGGCCCCCTGGCAACTGATCGCCGCACGCGCCGGGCAGGGCGTGGGTGCCGCCGCGGGCGGCGCCCTTGGCGTACTGGCGGGTGGACTGCTGACCGAGTACGCGGGCTGGCGTTGGGTCATGCTGGTCAACCTGCCCATCGTCGCGGCGGCCCTCGCGCTGGTCTCGCGGAGGTGCCCGGCGGGGCGGCGCCCGCCCGGCGCGAGCGGCTGGACGCGCTGGGCGCCGTCCTGGCGACAGGTGGAGTCGGGCTCCTGGTGCTCGGTGTCCTCCGCACCGACACCCTGGGCTGGGCTCACCCGTCACAGCGGCGACCCTCACGGCCGCCGCCGTGCTGCTCGCCGCCTTCGTCCTCGCCGAAACGAGGGCCACCACGCCCCTGCTCCGCCGGCCTGCCGCGCAATCGCTGGGTCGTCGGCGCGAACGTACTGGTGTTCCTCGCCGCGGCCGGGCAGTTCACGGCGTTCGCTCCGGTCGCCGCCGCCGCGACCACCGGCGTCGTCCCGCGTGCGGCCGGCATGGCGTCGGGGCTGATGAACAGCTCCCGCCAACTCGGCGGATCCACCGGTCTGGCCGTCCTCGCCACCGTCGCCGCGCACCACACCGGCACGGCTGCCGGTGCGGTTGCCCGCGGGCGCCGCGGTGATCGTCCCCCGTGGCCGCCGACACCGCCTGGAACCGGACGCCCCCAGCGACCTGATGTCGGTCACCCTCCGCGAGGGCACCAGCCTCGAAAAGCGCACCGACACCGACTGAACGACAGGTGGCCCGGCAGAAGGACTGCCGGGCCACCAGGAACCTCGCCCGAAGGCCGGACGGCGCCCGGCCGCCCGGTACGGCGGTGGTGAGGACGGGATCAGGGCACGATCAGAGCGGGGACGACCGTCGCCAGCAGGCCGGCGGACAGGACACCCTCCCGTACGAGGACCGGTGTGTCGCCGGTGAGGTCGATGATGGACGACGACACCGGTCCGGCGGTCCGGCCGCCGTCGAGGTACACCGACACGGAATCGCCGAGCATCCCGAAGGCCGCGTCGCAGTCCTCCGGCGAGGGCCGGTCGGTGAGGTTCGCGCTGGAGACGGCCATCGGACCGGCCGCCGCGAGCAGGTCGAGCGCGAGGGGGTGATCGGGCATCCGTACGGCGACCGTGCCGCCCGTCTCGCCGAGGTCCCAGTCGAGCGAGGGCCGGTGCCGGAGCACCAGCGTCAGACCGCCCGGCCAGAACGTCTCGATCAGGGCCTCGGCCGTCTTCGGGAGGTCCGCGACCAGCTCGCCGAGCGCGTCCCTGGAACCGACGAGCACGGGGGAGGGCTTGTGCCGGCCCCGCCCCTTCGCGGCGAGCAGCCCGGCGACGGCCCGCGGGTCGAAGGCGTCGGCGCCGACACCGTAGACGGTGTCGGTGGGGAGGACGACGAGCTGCCCCTGCCCGAGGGCCGCCACCGCCGCGTCGATGCCGGCGGAGCGGGAGGAGGGGTCGGAGCAGTCGAAACGCTGTGCCATGGGGCCGCTCACTCCCCGCTCTCGACGCCGTGCGAGGTCACCGTCCGGGCGCTGCCCTCGGCGAGCTGGTAGGCCAGTCCCACGACCGCCACCTCGCCCGTCCGCACCTGCTCCGAGAGGACCCGGGACCGGTCCATGAGCAGCTGCACCGTGTGCCTTATGTGCTCGTCGATGATGTCGCTGTCCTCGGTCAGACCGGCGGCGCGGGCCGCGAGCACGCTCGGCGTCACGCGCTCCACCACGTCCCGTACGAATCCGGCCGCGGGCAGCCCGTCCTCGACCGCCGCGCGGGCCGCGGCGACGGCGCCGCAGGAGTCGTGTCCCAGGACGACGACGAGCCGGCAGCCGAGCACGCTCGTGGCGTACTCGACGCTGCCCAGTACCTCGGACCCCAGCACATGACCGGCGGTCCGTACGACGAACAGGTCACCGAGCCCCTGGTCGAAGATGATCTCGGCCGCGAGGCGCGAGTCGGAGCAGCCGAGGATGACCGCGAACGGCTCCTGCCCGGGCGCGAGCTGCGCGCGCCGCGCGGCGTCCTGATTGGGGTGCTCAGGTGTCCCGGCGACGAAGCGCCGGTTGCCGGCGAGCATGGCGTCGAGAGCGGCAGAAGGAGAGGTGCGAGGCATGCCACCCACTGTAACGAGCCATGCCGGACCTGCCTCGGGCCGGTCCGGGACCCGAGACCGGAACCGGCCGGGCCCGCAGGTCCCGTGCGGCCCGCCCACGGTCCGACTTGTTCCTTATCTGGTGGTTCGTTAGGTCTTGTGCACCCGTTCGAGTGATCGCGGCGGGACGTCGCCCCGGGGTGGTCGCGACGAGCCGAGCATGTGTCCGTCCTCACTCGGCACCACTGCCGCGCGGGGCCCTCCGCGCGGAGATTTTGCCCTCCCGTGGTTGCCGCCCCGACAGCGCCGACAGATCTTGGTCACCATGCCCTCGGGCAGCTGGTTCTGCTGGTCACGGGGGGTGCAAGGGGCCCTCCGCCCTGAGCGGGGAATGTACATGCACCTTGAGTTCCGGCACCTCCGTGTCCTGCTCACCGTCGCCGAGGCCGGCAGCATCCGCAAGGCCGCCGCGCGTCTGCAGCTCTCCCAGCCCGCGACGAGCGCCCAGTTGAAGCGGATCGAACAGGAGCTGGGCGGCCCGCTCTTCATCCGCAGCGCCGAGGGCGTGAAACCGAACGAGAACGGCCAGTACGTGCTGCGCTGTGCCCGCGACCTCGTGGTCGGCTTCGACCGGCTCCGCGAGTACGCCCGATCGGCCGCGGAGGCGGACACCGGAACTGCCGTGCCCCTGCGGGCGGGCGGGACGGCCGGTCCCCTGACATCCCTCCTCATATCCGCCCTTTTCGAGCTCGTCCCGGAGAGTCGGGTCACGATCGACGCCCGGCGTTCCGTGCACACCCTCGTCAAAGCCCTGAGCCAGTCGAAATGTGACATAGCGGTGTTCGGCGAGTTCCCCGGATTCCCCCTCCCCGTCGGCGAGTCGGTGGTGACCCGCACGCTGCTGCGCGAGCCGGTCTTCGTCCTGCTCGCCGAGGACCATCCGCTGGCACGCCAGGAGACGGTCAGCCTGGGCGACCTCGGCGGGGAGGAGTGGGTCATGCCGGAGGCCGACGAGAGCGGCGTGCACGCGTACCTCCATCTCACCTGCCGGTCGGCGGGATTCACCCCGCGCATCGCGCACGTCACGCCGGACCTGTCCGTGGCGCAGATCCTCGTCGCCGGCCGGCGGGCCGTCTGCGGCGTGTGGCCGAGCGCCGAAGTCCCCGCCCAGGGCACGGTGCAGCGGCCGCTCGTGGACGTCCCGTTCCACCGCCGGCTCCAGCTGGCCTGGAACCCGGAATCGGTCCCGCCCGAACTCGCCGACGCGGTGGGGGAGCGGCTGTCGGCTGCGTATCTGTCGCTGGTGCGGCAGCGGCCGCAGTACCTGGCCTGGTGGGAGGGCGGCGGCAGGGAGTTCGCGCTCGGCGCTGAGGGCTGAGGGCTGAGGGCCGACGGCTGAAGGTCGACGGCTGAAGGTCGAAGACCCCCTCTATAACTCCACAGTTGTATCCCACATGGGATCACGTCAGGAACATGTCACCTGGTGAACACTTCGCGTCAACGTCCCAGGACGTCGTCACCCCCCACGACGAGCGAAGGAACACCCTGCCATGCCCCGTCCCCTCCTTGCCCTCTCCACGGCCGTCGCCGCCGCCGTCATCACCACGGGCGCGCTCGCCGTACCGGCGTACTCGCAGCCCGACGCGGTGCAGCAGGGAGCCTCCGCCCGCGACACGGCGATATCCCAGGCCCGCGCGAACGTGGCCCGGCACGCCGACACCTTCGGTTTCGGGGCGGGTCAGGCGCTCCAGGTCAAGGACGTCGTGCTCGACGCCGACGGCACCCAGCACGTCCGCTTCGAGCGGACCTTCAAGGGCCTGCCCGTCGTCGGCGGCGACTTCGTCGTCCACCAGAAGGCCGACGGCTCGCTCAAGGGATCCACCCACGCCAAGGCCCACAAGGTGGCCCTCGCCTCCGTCACCCCCGCGGTCGACGCCAAGGGCACCGCCGCCGGCGCCCTGAAGCGCTCGCAGGGACTCGTCAGCGACGCCAAGTCCACCCCCGAGCTGATCGTGTGGGCCGCCGACGGCACCCCCCGCCTGGCCTGGCGCACCACCGTGCAGGGCCTCGGCGACAAGGGCCAGCCGCACGGCGAGGTCTTCGTCACCGACGCCACCACCGGTGCCGCGATCGAGAACTACGACACCGAGCGCGAGGCGACCGGCACCGGCCACTCCGAGTACACCGGTGATGTCACCCTCGACACCACCCTGCAGGCGGACGGCACCTTCGCCCTCATCGACCCGATCCGCAAGCACATCACCAAGGACGCGCACAACGTCTCGTCCTCGTCCCTGAACAGCTCCTCGGGCACCCTGTTCACCGACGCCGACAACATCTGGGGCGACGGCCGGAAGTTCTCCACCGACCGCTCCACCGCCGCCGTCGACGCGCACGCCAACACGGCGAAGACCTTCGACTACTACAAGGCGACGTTCGGCCGCAACGGCATCAAGAACGACGGCCGCGGCGCCACCGTCTTCGTCCACGTCGGCACCAACTGGGACAACGCCCAGTGGTCGGACTCCTGCTTCTGCATGATGACCGGCGACGGCAACGGCACCGTCGACCCCGAGCAGGTCGACCTCGACACCATGGGCCACGAGATGACCCACGGCGTCACCTCGGCCACCGCCAACCTGCGCTACAGCGGCGAGTCCGGCGGCCTGAACGAGGCCACCAGCGACATCCTCGGCACGATGGTCGAGTGGTACGCCAACAACCCGATCGACACCCCCGACTACCTGTTCAGCGACCAGTCCACCCCGCCGTGGCTGCGCCGCTTCGACAAGCCCTCCCTGGACGGCCGTTCCGCCGACTACTGGTCGAAGTCCGTCGGCCGGCTCGACGTGCACAACTCCTCGGGCGTCGGCAACCACTGGTTCTACCTCGCCAGCGAGGGCAGCGGCACCAAGACGATCAACGGTGTCACCTACAACAGCCCGACGTACAACGGATCCACCGTCACCGGCATCGGCAACCAGAAGGCCTCCGCCATCTGGTACCGGGCGCTGACCGTCTACATGACCTCCACCACCGACTACAAGGGCGCCCGCGTGGCGACCCTGAACGCGGCGAAGGACCTGTACGGCGCCACCAGCCCCGAGTACGCCACCGTGGCGGCCGCCTGGACCGGGGTCAACGTCCTCTGACGCCCCGTCGCACCACCTGAACAGATCACCCTCGGGCCCCGCCACTCCGGCGGGGCCCGAGCTGTCGGGCCCTCGAAGAGGATCCGGTCGGAAGCCGCAGGTGCTCAGGAGGGCTGGACCTGGGCGAAGTGGGCCAGGGCTTCGGCGGGGTCCGGGCTCACGAGACGCTCCAGACCGGCCGTCGTGATCTTCGCCCACCTGCCGGCTCGCGTCCACATCCGTTCCTCGAAGGCGCGGACGGCCTCGTCCGGATCTCCGGAGCCGGTGGCGAGGGCCTCGGCGAGCTCGGCGCCCTCCAGCATCGCGAGGTTCGCGCCCGCCCCCAACGGGGGCATCAGATGGGCGGCGTCGCCCAGGAGCGTCACCCCGGGGACGTGGGTCCAGGTGTGGGACACGGGCAGGCTGTAGAAGGGGCGGTGGAAGAAGGCGGTGCCGTGGCGGAGGAGGCCGAGGACGGGAGCGGCCCAGCCGTCGAACAGCGCCAGCAGGCTCGATCGCACGGCCTCGACGTCGGCCAGGTCCAGGTGGGCGTGCCAGTCCAGCGGCGCGCGGAACTTGGCGTACACCTTGACGTGGCCGCCGGTGTTGCGCTGGGCGACGAGGGAGCGGTTCGCGCCGTACACGGCCAGGGAACCGTCGCCGATCAACCGGGCGAGGTCGGGGTGGCGGGTGTCGACGTCGTCCAGGGAGGTCTCGACCGAGGTCACGCCGGTGTAGTGCGGCGTGGCCGGGGAGACCGCCGGGCGGATCCGGGACCAGGCGCCGTCCGCGCCGATCACGAGGTCGAACGTCTCCTGTCGCCCGTCCGCGAAGTGGACCCGTACGCCGCCCCCGGTCTCCGGCACCACGTGCGTCACGCTCCGGCCCCACCGGACGTCGAGCGGGCCGAGCAGCAGGTCGCGCAGCTGCCCGCGGTCGATCTCGGGGTTGGCCCGGTCGTCCGGGCGGGGGCGCCAGTCGCGCAGGACGGTCCCGTCCGTGTCCAGGATGCGCATGGCCTGCCCCTCGGGACGGGACAGGGTCCGGAACTCCGCCAGCAGCCCCGCCTTTTCCAGCGCGAGCTGGCCCAGTCCTTCCTGGAGGTCCAGGGTGCCGCCCGGGGGGCGGGCGTCGGGGGCGGGATCGCGTTCGAGGACGGTGACGGGGTGGCCATGGCGGTGCAGGACCCGGGCGAAGGTGAGGCCGGCGGGACCACCGCCGACCACTGCGATGCGATGTCTCATGTCGATACACTGTATTGACGCGCGACGCCGTATCGCAACAGTAAAGTGTGGCCATGACTGTGTGGGACCGGCCGGAGCCGCCGACTCGCCCCGTACCGCTCGACCGGGAGCGGATCGTGGCCGCCGCCATCGCGCTGGCCGACGAGGACGGGCTGGAGGCCGTGTCGGTGCGCAAGGTCGCCGCCCGGCTGAACGCCGGCCCGATGCGGCTGTACGGATACATCTCCACCAAACAGGAACTGTTCGACCTCATGGTGGACGAGGTCCAGGCCGAGATCCTCCCCGAGGAGCAGTCCGGTGACTGGCGGGAGGCACTGCGCGTTCTCGCCCACCGCACCAGGCAGGCCGCTCTCCGCCATGAATGGCTCGCCGACCTGCTCGGCGGCCGACCGTCCCTGGGCCCCAACGGCCTGGCCGTGACCGAGGCCACGCTGGCCGCCCTCGACGGCCTCGCCGACGTCGACACCGTCATGCGCGCCGTGGAGACGGTCAGCGCCTACTTCACCGGCGCCATCCGGCGCGAGATCGCGAACCTGCGGGCCGAACGCGCCACGGGCCTGTCCAAGCACGAATGGCGGCGCGCCCATGGCCCGCACGTGACGAGGATGCTGGCCACGGGCCGTTTCCCGGCGCTGGCCAAGGCGGTGCACGACGGCACGGACGTGGACGCCGAGACCTCCTTCGCGACCGGCCTGGACTGGGTCCTCGACGCCGTGGCGGCCAGACTCGCCCGACCGTCGATGTGACGAGCGGATGCCGTGGAGAATCCTTTTCTCATGGAATGTGGCATTCGGGTGACATTCGACCGGTGACGGATCATCCCGTGCTTAAGATCCACTTTCGTGACAGAAAGTCAACACACGGGGGACCAACGGGAGTCGGCCGGCGTCGTCATCCTCGGGGCCGGCCCCGCCGGGCTCGTCCTCGCCAACCTCCTGCTGCGCAGCGGCATCGACTGCGCCGTCCTCGAACGCGCTGACCGCGAGCACCTCCTGAACCGGGCCCGGGCCGGGTACCTCGCCCCGCACACCGCGCGCGTCCTGCGGCGCCACGGCCTGGACGAAGGCCTGCGTCGCCGGGGACAGGAGCACGGAGTCTGCGAGTTCCGCACCGAGGACGGACGCTTCCGCCTCGACTACCGGCAGCTCGGCACCGGCGAGCCCCACACCGTCTACCCCCAGCACGAGCTGGTCGCCGACCTGCTGGCCGCGTACCTCGGCGCCGGGGGCCGCATCCGCTTCGACACCGAGGCGGTGGAGATCGGCGGCCCGGACACCACCAGGCCGTGGGTGACGGCACGGGAGCCGGACGGCCGGGCCTCACGGTGGTCGGCCCGGTACGTCGCCGCCTGCGACGGCCGCCACGGCGCCGGACGGCGCTCACTGCCGGACCGGGCCGTACGGCACTTCCGCGACCACGGCGTCTCCTGGCTGGGACTCCTCGCCGAGGCACCGCCCAGCCTCGACGCCGTCGGCTACGCGACCCACCCCCGGGGCTTCGCCGGCCACATGGCCCGGTCCGCCGACATCACCCGTTACTACCTCCAGTGCGAGCGCGGCACCCCCGCCGGGGAGTGGAGCGAGGAGCGGATCTGGGACGAGCTGGAGCTGCGGATGCGGAGCGCCGACCACGGTCCGCTGCGGCGCGGCAGGATCGTCCAGCGCGCGGTCGTCGACCTGGAGTCGGACGTGCTCGACACGCTCCGGTACGGCTCCCTCCTCCTGGCCGGCGACGCCGCCGGCCTCATCAGCCCCTCCGCCGCGAAGGGCGCCAACCTCGCCGTCCTGGAGGCCGAACTCCTCGCCGAGGCCCTCGCCGCCGACCTCCACCGCGGCGACCCAGGACCGCTCGCCCACTACTCCGACCGCTGCCTGACGCACATCTGGCGGGCGCAGGAGTTCTCGCACTGGATGATCGGCCTCCTCCACGGCGCACCGCCGTTCCAGGAAGGCATGCGCCGGTCCCGCATGGAGTCGCTGCGGACGTCCCGTACCCACCAGGACTGGTTCGCCGAGCAGTACGTCGGTATCTGACCCCCCGCCGCCCCTGTGGTCCGGGGCCCGTTCCCTTCCGCCCTTCACCGAGGATGCCTCCTGATGCTCACCCCTGCCCTGGCGACCGGCCTCGCGCCCGACGACGTCCGGCGCCTGCGCGCGACCGCCGACTTCGTCCGGGAACAGGAGACGCCGGTCCTGCTGTCCCGTGTGCTGCCCGGCCTCGACGGTCCCGAGCTGCGGGCGGTGGCGGACCGCTGCCGGTTCGCCCACGCCGCGCTGCTCGTCTTCCCCGCCGACCGGCCGGGACTGCGGGCCGCACTCGCCGCCTGCGGGCTCCCCGACGACGCCGGATCCCGGCCGAGCGTCGTGGTGCGCGACCGGCTGGCCGCGCGCCACGGACTCCACACCGCCGATCTTGACGTAAGGATTCTCCGGCCCACGGTGCCGGGACCCGGCGGGGAGCGCCGTGCGGTCGAGGTGTTCGCCCTCGCCGTGCCACCGGGGTCCGAGCTGTCCGCCCTCGCCGCGCGGGAGCGCGAACACGACCAGGAGGCGCACCTGGCCTTCGACGTGGACCGGCCCGATCCGCTGGTGCTGCGCGGGCTGCGGGCGACGCTCGTACGGCACGGGGCGGTGGCCGACGGGGGCGGGTACAACCCGCACGAGGACGGGACCGTCTTCTACTTCGCGACGCCCGCCGGGACGAAGACCGACTACCGGCGGATGGAGCTGTACGCGAGCGGCGACCACCGGGACCTGCTCGCCGAGCACCTGACCGAGGGGTCCCGGCCGGAGAACCGGGAGGACGCGCCCACCGACATCCACGCCGGCACCGGCACACGCGCGGCGGAAACGCTCCTGCGGCTGCTGACCGGAGCCTGGACCACCCAGGCCCTCGCCACCTGCGTCGAGCTGCGCCTGCCGGAGGCGATGAGTCCGCACGAGCCCCTCGGCGCCCGGCGCCTCGCACGCGAGGTCGGGGCGCGACCGGAGCCCCTGGGGACGCTGCTGCGGTACCTCGCCATGCTGGGCGTGGTGACCGAGGACGAGGACGGCTTCCGCCTCACCGCGTCCGGGCTGCTGCTGCGCGAGGACACGGCCGGCTCGATGCGGCCCCTGGCACTGATGTACGGCGGCCCGTTCTACCGGTCCTTCGCGCACCTGGCGCACGCCGTGCGGACCGGCGAGCCCGGATTCGAGCACCTCTACGGCGAGAACCACTTCGACCACTTCGCCCATGACCCGGAACTGGCCGCGACCTTCGACCGGTCCATGGCCGCCAGTGCCCGGATGTTCGACCCCCTGCCCGCCCATCCCGTCCTCACGGCGGCCGCCGCGGGACCCGGCCCCCACACGGTGGTCGACGTCGCCGGCGGCACCGGCGAGCTCCTCGGACGGGTCCTCGCCGCCCACCCCTCGCTCCGCGGGATCCTCCTGGAGCGACCGCACGTCGTGGCCGCCGCACGGCAACGGCTCACCGCCGCCGGGCTCGGCGAGCGGTGCGCCTACCGGGCCGGGGACTTCGCCGACGTACCGGCGACCGGGGACGTGTACCTGCTCTCCCGGGTCCTGCACGACTGGGACGACGACAGGTGCCGGGAGATCCTGCGGCACCTGGCGGGAGCCATGCCGCCGCACGCCGACCTGCTCGTCGTGGAACGGCTGCTGCCCTCCGACGCGGCGCCGTCCCTGGCGACCGCGTGGGACCTGCACATGCTCTGCAACACGGGTGGCCGCGAGCGCCGTGCCGACGCGTACGCGCGACTCTTCGAGGGGGCGGGCCTCTCACTCGTCGGGCACAGTCCGCTGCCCCTCGACGCCCACGTCCTCCACGTGCGGAAACGCTGAGGCACGGAGCCTCACGCCACCGCGGAGGTCACCATCCGAAGCGGCGGTCGACGACCGCGGCGAACTCCTCGAAGCTCAGGACGCGGTCGCCGTTCTGGTCGGCCGCGTCGAAGAGCGCCGCGGAGTCGTCGACGTCCCCGACCCCCCAGACGGGAATGACCCCCTGCGCCGCCAGGGTGGGCCCCTTCTCCCGCAGCGCCCGGATGACCTCGGTACGGGTCAGCGTGCCGTCCTGGTCGAGGTCGAGCGCATCGAAGAGGATGCGGGCCTTGTCGCTCATCACATGTCCTGTCCGGTGGGGCCGGGCGCGAGTGCGGCCGACACGTCGTGTGAGGGAGGACGCGCCGAAGGGCCCAGGGGTTGCCTCTCCACCGGGGCGCTCGTTACCTGGGCATGAGCGATTCCCAGCGGTCCCGGAACATCACCACCGACACCAGTGTCCTCGACCGGGAGGAAGGCGTCGACGCGGCCATCAGGGCCGAGTTCGACCAAGGCGTCCGGAAGGGCAAGGGCGAGGACGTCGCGCACGAGGCCGAGTGCGCGGTCGAGTGCGGCGAGCGGCACCCTCGTCTCACGGCGGACGTCCTCTACGGCTCCGCGCGGGTCGTCAGGGCCGCCCGCAGCACCATCCAGGACGAGTGGGCCGTCTACGGCCCCCGCGACGCGCGGGCCGCCCTGGCAGCCGTGGTGGAGCTGGCGGCGGAGACCCAGCGCCTGGCACGGACGCTCCTCGCGGGATTCGCCGGCGCGCAGAGCCGCGGCCACCTTCCGCACGCCGCCCGGATCACGGACGCGCTGGAGCGCGCGCGCATCGCCGTGGACCGGTCCGAGGGTGCCGGAGCCGCCGAGTACGCCGAGCTGTACGGCGCCCTGGACGAGGTGGTCCGCCAAGGCGTCGACCCGGTCCCCGCCACCCACCACGACGCGATCGTCGCGGCAGCCGCCGCACTCGGCGCCTCCGCCACCGTCGACACCACCCACCACACGGAGACCGACGGCGACGACGCCGACGTCCCCTGCGGGTGCCTGCTGGCCTACACCACGCCCGGGCGGCAGACCTGGCACGTGTCGTGGAACGACGAATGGGGCGCCGTCCTCGACACCGGCAGGACCGAGTCGTACGTGCTGACCGAGGGCGTCGACTTCTTCGAGCTCGGGATCTACGAGCCGCTGGTCCACCCCGCCCACATGGCGGAGGCGATCCGGCGGCACATCCCGGGCGCCCGCGCCGACGGCTAGCACGCTCCGGGGCCCGCCACCGTCGGGCGGCGGGCCCGCCTCAGCGCATCGGATAGTACGGGCGGTGGTGGGCGGCCACCGGCGGTGACTGGTGGGTCCAGGCACCGGCGGCCGGAGTGCCGTCCGGGAGGAGGGCGCGGATGTCGCGGCCCAGATCGCTGTCCGGGGCGCGGACCGCGAGGTGCGTCCGCCCGGAGTGCTCGGGGGCGCTCAGGTCGTACAGGGCGTAGGGCCGGTAGACGTTCATCGGGCCGGCGAGCAGACGTCCCTCGCGGTCGGTGCCGTATCCGGTGACGGGAGCGGAGCAGGCGGCGACGGCCGCGAGATCGTCCAGCCGCACCGTGAGGTCGAGCAGCGGGGCCGGATCCTTCTGCAGCGTCTCGTCCGGGCCGACCGTGCCCGCCTTGCACCGTACCGTCCACGTCTCGCCCGCCGGCCCGTTGAGGGACGGCAGGCCGACCTCGAACCAGCCCGGGTACTTGGGCTCGGCGTAGAGCTCGCGCCCGGCTCGGATCGCGAACGGGTTGTCGCACACGACGTGCAGCCGGGCGATGCCGAGCAGCTTCGTCTGGTCCCAGCCCTGCGCGTACTCGGCGTAGGCCAGCCGCGGCAGACGGTGCGCGTCGGCCGTCGGAAAGGCGATGACGTTGAACTCGATCTCCTGGGTGACACCGCCGCCGAACGCGTACTGCGCGAAGTACAGCTGGTAGTTGATCGAGACCAGCGCACGCCCGTCGTCGAACGTGGCCGCGGTCAGATCCGGGTGGTACTTGGACAGCAGGTCGCGGACCGGGCCGGGGTCGACCAGCCAGTCGACCCCGATCTGGTGCAAGGCCCCGTAGTGGAAGGGGAGCCGGAAGGGTTCGGCCACGGGCGGCAGCGGAAGCGAGCTCATGCGGGGGCTCCTGGGACGGTCGGTCGGAGGGAGAGGGGGTGGTCGCGGGCCGTCAGGTCCGCCTCGATGCGCTCGGCACTGCGCAGCGCGAGCGCGGCCATCGTCAGCGTCGGATTGGAGGTGGCCACCGAGGGCATGCTGCCGCAGCCGACGGCGTACAGACCGGGGTGGTCCCAGCAGCGCTGCCAGGCGTCCACGACCGAAGTGGCACGGGAGCCGCCCATGATGTGGGTGCCGGCGGCGTGCCCGGCCCCGCGGTAGCCGTACGTGCGTCCGCGGTGCTCGAAGCGGCCCGGCCAGGCCGCCGACGGCGTGTAGTCCGTGTGGTCCTCGGCGCCGAGCAGCGCGAAGAGCTGGTCCGAGACGGCCCGGGCCGCGGCCATCCCCTCCTTGACGTGCTCGTCGAGGTCGTAGGTGACGAGGGGCCGCGGGAGGCCCAGTGCGTCGCGCTCGGTCGGGTGGAGCGTGACCCGGTTCGCCGGGTCGGCGCCCTGCTCCATCTCGAACTGGAACGTGAACTGCCGGCGCACCCGGTCCCCGACCGCCCGCCTCAACTCCTCACCGAACAGACCCTGTTCGGTGAGGAAGTGCGCAACGTCCGTGTCGACGGGGCCCTTCGCCCAGATCCACCCCCACGTCCCGAACTCGACGCGGAACGGCGCCCGCAGCTTCCGCGCCGGGCCGGAGCGGAAGCCCTCGAAGCCGGAGACGGAGCCGGGCCCCCGGTACGCGCCGGCGTGCTCGCCCTCGGGCAACAGCCCCCAGGTCAGCAGGACCGGATGGTCCATCAGATTGCGGCCCACCTGGCCACTGCGGTCCGCGAGCCCCGACAGGAGCAGCAGCCGGGCGTTCTCCACCGCGTGCGCGGCGAGCACGACGACATCGGCGTGCGCGACGGACACCTCGCCGTCGTACGACCGGTACTCCACCCCCGTGGCACGTCCCCGCCCGTCGACGAGGACACGGCTCACCACCGACCGGTCCCGAAGCGTCACGGACGAGCTCCACCGGCCCTGGGTCTTGAGCGGGGTGTACTTCGCGTACGAGGGGCAGTGCGGGATGCAGCTCGCGTTGCCCACGCACCGGCTGCCCGGGTCCGGGCGCCCGTCCCGCCCGCGGGGCACATAGCCGCGGCCGCCGTCGTACCGGGGATCGGGGACGCCGTTGCGCGCGTGCGGGGTGCCGACCACGCGCAGCTCGACCTCGCGCAGGCCGACGGGGTCCTCGACGCGCCGCCCGTCGAGCCGGGCCGCGAGGAGACGGTCCAGGCGGGCGGCCGGCAGGGGCCGCATGGGGAAGACGTAGCCGTCGGGGAAGCGCAGACCGAGGTGCGCCCGCTGCTCGTCTGCGTCGGCGGCCACACCCAGCTCCGCCTCGGCCGACCGGTAATGGGGCTCCAGGTCGTCGTACGTGAGCGGCCACGCCCGTCCGTACCCGAAGGACTCGGTGTCGAAGTCCTCGGGCAGCATGCGGGGCGTGAGGCCGGTCCAGACGTTGCCGGTGCCGCCGTTGGCGCGGACGTAGCCGCTGGCGTACGGGAGCGGGCCGTCCTGCAGCAGATGGCCGGCCGCCCGGAAGCCGGGGGTTCCGTCCGTACCGGCGAGGTCCGTCACCTCGGGCGAGGCGGCCGCCGGACGCGACCGGTAGGGGGAGCCGGGCAGTCTGGCGGCGGCCGTCAGATAGTCGGTGAGCGGGTCGCCGGCCGGTGCACGGCCGGCCTTCGCGCCCGCCTCCAGGACGAGGACCCGCCGGCCGTGCCGCCCGAGTCGCTGCGCGACCAGGGAGCCGGCGATGCCCGCGCCCACGACGATCACGTCGTAGCGCGTCACCGCTCGGTCCCCTCGGCCCAGCTCCCGTACCCGCCGGGGGCGGTGGCGGGAGCGGTGAGTCCGGCCGCCTTCCACACGAGGCCCTCGGCGTAGCCGCGCGGGGACACGAGCGTCGGTGACGGGCCGGGCCAACTGCCCGTGTACCAGAGGTAGGTGACGGCCCGTGCCGCCTCTCGTACGTCACGCGCGTCCGGGGGTTCCCGTAACAGCTGTGCGTACCGGTCCGCGCCGAGCCGTTCCGCGGCCACGGCCCGGTACGCCTCGACGAGCCCGGTGGCCGCCAGGTCCCCCGCGTCGAATCCGGTCAGTCGCGCCGAGAGGGCGGTGAAGCGCTGTGTCTCGTCCGTGATGGGCACGCGGGCATCGGTGCCCCGTCGCCCGCGGGACCATGCGCCGCGCCCCCGGAACGGCTTGATCGCGTCGACGCGCGCTCCCTCACACGGGTGGCGCCGTTCGCACAGGCGACGGAGGCGGTGGGGGGTGTGCGGCCAGCCAGTGCCGGGCGATCTGCTCGCGCGTGGCGACCCACGCCGCGCCCCGCTGCGCGACGTACCGTAGGAAGCCGTCGAGCGCCCGGATGCGGCCCGGCCGGCCGATGATCCGGCCGTGCAGGCCGACGCTCATCATGCGGGGCCGTTCGGCACCCTCCGCGTGCAAGGTGTCGAACGTGTCGACGAGATACGCGAGCATGTCGTCCGCGGTCGTGAACCCGTGGACGAGCAGGAACTTGAAGTCGTTCGCGTCGAGGCTGTACGGCACCACGAGGTGCGGCCGGCCGGCAGCCTCGACGTAGAAGGGCAGATCGTCCGCGTAGTCGTCGGAGTCGTAGAGGAATCCGCCCTCCTCGACGACGAGACGCCGGGTGGCGGAGCTCGTCCGCCCGGTGTACCAGCCGACGGGCCGGCGTCCGACGAGCCGCTCGATCGTCGCGACCGTACGCGCGATGTCGGCGCGTTCGACGTCCTCGGGCACCTCGCGGTAGTCGATCCAGCGCCAGCCGTGCCCGGCCACCTCCCAGCCGGCGGCGCCCATCGCGCGCGCGGCGTCCGGATGGCGCTCGAGGGCCTGTCCCACGGCGTGGACGGTGAGCGGCACGCCGTGCGCCCGGACCGTGCGGTGGATGCGCCAGAACCCGGCCCGCGAGCCGTACGCGAACATCGACTCGGCGTTCAGGTCACGGCCACCGGTCACGGGCGGCGCACCGACGACCTCGTGCAGGAACCCCTCCGAGGCCGGGTCGCCGTCGAGGACGTTGTGCTCGCCGCCCTCCTCGTGGTTGAGGACCAGACTGACGGCCACACGGGCGCCGTCGGGCCAGGCGGCATGCGGCGGTTCGGCGCCGTAACCGACGAGGTCGCGCGGGTGCTCGGACACGGGCGGCACGCTACCGCGATCCGGCCACCGCCCCGACGAGGCACGGCGACGACGGCCGGATCACCTGTTCAGGGACTGTGCCCCGGCGTCCGATCCTGGCTCCATGGGAACCGGCGTCCCTCGTCGCGGGCGCCGATCCGATGAGACGGCTCTCCTGACGAGGTGATCAGCGGTGGCGACCGACCGGCACGGCCACGACCTGTACAACGGCACATCGGAGGCGGCCGAGCGGCTCGACCGTGCGGTCGAGGCGCTGCTCTTCTTCCGACCCGAGGTGACCGGGGAGGTCGACGGCCTCCTCGCGGCCGTCCCCGCCTCACCGGTCGCGCACGCGTTCGCGGCCTATCTGGGGGTGCTGGGGACCGAACCGAACGACGCCGCGGCGGCACGGCGGCGGTTCGAGGGCTTCGCGTCCTGCCTCGACGTGACCGGCCTGCCCCCGAGGGAGCGGCTGCACACGGCCGCCGCCGCAAGCCTCCTCGCGGGCGACCTGCGACGGGGGAGCGCGCTCCTGGAGGAGCTGACCGTGGCCCACCCGCGCGACGCGCTCGCGCTCTTCGTGGGGCACCAGCTCGACTTCCTCACCGGTGACGCCCTGCGCCTGCGCGACAGGATCGGCGGCGCCCTGTCCGCCTGGGACGAGGACGACCCCCACCGGGGCCCGGTCCTGGGCATGTACGCCTTCGGCCTGGAGGAGTCCGGGCACTACGCCCACGCCCGGGACACGGGATCGGCCGCCGTCGAGCGGAACCGCCACGACGTGTGGGCCATCCACGCCGTCGTGCACACCTACGAGATGCAGGGCCGCTTCGCCGAAGGCATGGCCTATCTCGACGCACGCACCGAGGACTGGTCCGCAGGCAACTTCCTGACCGTCCACAACTGGTGGCACTACGCGCTCTACGCCCTGGAGGCGGGCCGCACCGACGAGGCGCTCGGGATCTACGACGCCGCACTGCACCATCAGGGATCCCGTGGTCTCGCGATGGAGCTCCTCGACGCGGCGGCCATGCTGTGGCGCTTCCACCTCGCGGGATCCGATCAGACCCGCCGCTGGGAGGCGCTCGCGGACGCCTGGTCCGCACGGGCCGATCCGCCGTTCTACGCCTTCAACGACGTGCACGCGGTCATGTCGTACGTCGGCTCCGGCCGGGTAGGGGAGGCGCGGCGCCTGATCGCCGACCGCCGCCGGTGGCTCGCGGAGCCGAGCGCGCGAGCGGTGAGCAACCACGCGATGACCGCGCACGTGGGCCTGCCGGTGTGCGAGGCCCTGGTCGCCCACGCCGGGGGCGACCACGACACCGTCCTGGAGCTGTTGTGGCCGCTGCGGCGGCGATTCCACGAGTTCGGAGGCAGCCACGCCCAGCGCGACGCACTCCAGAAGACCCTCGTCGAGGCGGCCCTGCGGTCCGGGCGGCACGACATGGCGCGTGTCCTGATCAGCGAGCGGACCGCGCTGCGTCCCGACAGCCCGTACAACTGGCTGAGCAGGGCGCGCCTGGCGGAGTCACTGGGTGATGCCCCCAGGGCCGCGGCAGCCCGTGACGAGGCACGCCGGCTCGGCCGGTGCGGAGACCTCACGGCCGACCGGTTCTGACGTGTGAAGGGGGCCGGGATACACCTTCCGGGACTCGGGGGACGGCCCTATGCTCCTGCGTCGGATGTCAGGTTACCGCCGGTAAAGGGGTTGGGGCATGGACCGTACGGGCACCTCACGACGCACCTTCGTGGCGGGCGCGGCCGCCGCGACCGGGGCGGCCGCCGTCGGGGCGACCGCCCTCGGAGTCGTACCGGCCGTCGCCGCGGAAGCGTCCGCGCCGCAGTCCGTGGCCGTGCTCGGCGGTGGCGTCGCGGGCCTGACCGCCGCCCACGAACTGGCCGAGCGCGGCTTCCGCGTCACCGTCTACGAGCGCCGGGCGCTGGGCGGCAAGGCCCGCTCCATGGACGTACCGGACAGCGCGCGCGGCGGCCGGCGCCCGCTCCCCGCCGAGCACGGCTTCCGGTTCATCCCCGGCATCTACCACAACCTCCCCGACACGATGCGGCGCATCCCGTTCCCCGGGAACGCCAACGGCGTCTGGGACAACCTCGTCGCCCCGGCGGAGATGTCCTTCGCCCGCACCGGCCGCGAGGACCTGCGCATCCCGCTCCCGTGGCCGGGCCACCGGCCCGCCGAGCTCACCCTCGACGAGATCGGCCGTGCCCTGACCGCGCTCCTGGACACCGCCCGCTCCCTCCCGCTCCACGAGACCGCGTACTTCGTCAACCGCTTCCTCGTCTTCCTGACCAGCTGCGACGAGCGGCGCGACGAGGCATGGGAGCGGACACCCTGGTGGGAGTTCCTGCGGGCCGAGCGGATGAGCTACGACTACCAGCGCATCCTGGCCGTCGGACTCACCCGCAACATCGTGGCGACGAAGGCCGAGGAGGCCAGCACCCGCACGGTCGCCACGCTCCTCGAGGCCTTCGCCTTCAACGCCCTGGGGCGCGGCGCCGACGGACCCCTCGACCGGATCCTGAACCTGCCCACGAACGAGGCCTGGATCGACCCGTGGGCGGCTCATCTGGCAAGCCTCGGTGTGGAGTTCCGCATCGGCTGGACCGTACGGGAGCTGGCCTACGACGCGGGAACCGGGCGCGTCGGCGCGGCCGTCGTCGAGGACCCGCAGGGCGTCCGCCGCTCGGTGACCGCGGACCACTACGTCTCTGCGATGCCGGTGGAGCACGCCCGGCGGACCTGGGGCGCGGCGCTGCGGGCGGCGGACCCGCAGCTGGCGCGGTGCGACGAGCTGGAGACGGACTGGATGACGGGCATCCAGTTCTACCTGACGGAACGGGCCCCGCTCCTGGCGGGCCACGCCAACTGCATCGACTCCCCATGGTCCCTGACATCGATTCAGCAGGCGCGTCACTGGCCGTCCCGGGACTTCCCGGCCGACTACGGCGACGGTGTCGCCGTCGACTGTCTCTCGGTGGACATCTCGGAGTGGGACCGGCCCGGCATCCTCTACGGCAAGACGGCCAAGCAGTGCACCCGCGCGGAGGTCGCCCGGGAGGTGTGGGCGCAGTTGAAGGCCGCCTTCAACGACACGGGCCGTACGGTGCTGAAGGACAGCGCGCTGCACTCCTGGTTCCTCGACCCGGGCGTCGACGGCCTCGGCACCCCGAACCCGACCAACGAGGACCAGCTCCTCGTCCATCCGGTCGGCACCTTCCACAACCGCCCGCACGCCGCCACCAGGATCCCCAACTTCTTCCTGGCCGGCGACTACGTGGCCGTCGACATCGACCTGGCGACGATGGAGGGCGCCAACGCCTCCGCACGTCAGGCCGTCAACGCACTCCTCGACCGAACGGGCTCGACCGCCCCGCGCTGCACGGTGCGGCCCCTCTTCCGGCCCCCGGAGCTGGAGGGCCTCAAACGCCACGACCGCCTGCGCCACCGCCTCGGCCTGCGCAACGCGCTGGACGTGGGCTGAGGGCGGTGTCGACAACGGTCAACAAGCCCTCGGATACTGGCCGTTGCCCGTATCGCCGACACTCCTGGAGACGACGTGCGTACCCGCCTTGCTGTCGCCCTCGGTTCTGCCACGCTGACGAGCGGTGCTCTGCTGGCCGCCCCACCGGCGACTGCCGCCGACTATCCGGTCAGCACCTTCGACGTCACCTACGGCCAGACGTACACGCGGGGCACCATCACCTGGTACGGGCGGTCGGTGGTGGTGGCCGGTGAGCACAAGTCGGTCGACGTGAACAGCTGTCGTGGTACGACGGCGTTCACGCTCGACTCGTCCAACAACCAGATGGGCGTGGGCTTGTCCGGCAGTGTGTGCGGGGCGAGCGACACGTTCTCCATCCTCGTGCCGGCGGATGCTCCGGGCGGAGCGGCGGTGGTGCGGGTCTGCCTGGACAACGGATCGGACGGCGCCGGGATCGTGTACCTCAAGTGCGTGAGGTACGGCCACCCGTAAGAAAACACGCCCGGACGCGGGTGAGGCCCCGCCGGGGCCTCACCTCGCGCGTTCGGCGGCCGCGAACCCGGTTTCAGTGCTCGCAGAGGGAGAACTCCCGCTCGTAGAGCTGCTCGTTGTGCTCGTCGACGAAGAACTTGCGTTCCCGCATGAGCTGTTCGCGGAAGTCCTTGGCCTGTTCGAGCGTCATCGTCGAGGTGTCGGACCACGGCTGCTGCGGCGGCACGTCGGACGTCGAGACGATCGCTTCCGATGGGTCGACGAGGAAGAACGCGAGAATCTTGCGGTGTCCCGGGCGCGTGGGGTCCGCGAGACGGAACGAGCCGACGCGGTGCTGCAGGACGTTCGGGAAGGCCAGGCACCGGCCCTCCGGGGTCGATGCCGATCCCAGCATCTGGTTCAGGGCGTCCTCGTCCTCCAGGCCGTAGACCTCCCGCAGACCGTGGCCGTCGTTCTGTTCGTACTCCGGGTCGTCGAGCGCCGCCCGGAAACTCAGCCGGCTCTCGGTGATGTTCTCGCTGTCCCAGTAATAGATGCCGGTGGAGACGATCCGCTCGTTCAGCATCCCCTCGACATGCCAGGAACCACCGGCGTACTCGGGCTTGTCCGGGGTCAGATGGATGGTGGCGAGCTTGACGATGACCTGGAGGCGCCGGCCGCGCAGGTCGACCCGGGCGGAGGCGTCAGGCAGCTCGGGCGGGGTGAAGTCCGGGGCGTCCGGGACGACCGGGCGGCGGTTCTCCCACCACTCGTCCTGGGCCTGTCGCCAGGCTCGGTAGGCCTTCTCGTAGGCCTCGTCATCGCTGTAGGAGGACTTGTCCGGATACTCCGGCTCCGGGCCGTACCACCCGTAGGGATCGGCCTCGACCCGAAGGGGCCGCGGATGCCGCAGATCGGTGAGCACGTTCTCCAGCAGGGGGAGAAAGCGTGCGAACAGCTCCGGCAGGACGGCGGCCAGTTCGTGATGGGTCTCCGGATGGACGTTGTTGACGTACGAGCGGAAGGCGACGTCGCCGTCGTCACTGACGTCGACGTCCGTGGGCAGCCACTGGAACCTCTCCGAGAACTCGTACTTCGCGTAGCGGTCCGTCGGGTTCTCCCAAGCCCGCTCCGGCGCGCCGCTCGCCTCCCTCGCCAGGCAGAACAGCGAGGGATGGACCAGGTCGAGCACCTGGCCGTCGGACCCGGGATGCCAGTCCCGCTCCGCTTCGGGGACCTCTTCCAGAACCCGGACCGCCTCGCGCAGCCGGGACCTGAGCTTGTCGTCGACCAGCGTGTCCGACTGCCACACCCCGTCGACGGCGGACACCTCGGCACCGGTCCGTTCGTCCCGCAGCGCGGCGTAGTGCGCGAGTTCGGCGAGCACGTAACGAACCTGCGCCTCGGTGAGGCCCTGGGAGACCGCTTCCCGCGTCCATCGGGCGACGATGTCGGAGTCGTTCCTCTTGTCGAACCACCCCGGCTTCGTCCGCAGGTGCGCGCTGCACTGGATCATCTCCAGTTCGCGCAGCGTGCGGGGCGTCGCGAACGAGAGGGATCGGGACGTTCGGAAGGGCAACGGGAACGCAGGCTTGCCGGTCAATTCTCTTGTTCCTCCGAGTCGGTGTGCGGTGGCCGGAAGAATACGTCAGCGCACTGACACCGCAGCCGGACGTCGTCGCCGCCGGTCGCCCGAGCTCCCGGTGCCCCTCGGCTCGTCCTCCCGCGGTCAGCGGCCGGCCAGGACACCCAGCAGCCTGGCCACCTCCGCCGCCACCGCGTCACGCGCCGGACCGAGGTACTTGCGGGGGTCGGCGACGCCGGGGGATTCCTCCAGCCGCTCGCGGACCGTCGCGGTGAAGAGCTTGTTGAGATGGGTGGAGATGTTGACCTTCGTCATCCCGGCGGCGACCGCCTTCGCCAGGTCCGCGTCGTCGACGCCGGAGGAGCCGTGGAGCACGAGCGGTACGTCGAGCGCGGCCCTCAGCCGTGCGATGAGGTCGAAGTCGAGCGCGGCGTCACGGGTGAGCATCGCGTGCGAGCTGCCGACCGCGACGGCCAGGGAGTCGACCGCGGTGGCCGCGGCGAACGCGCGGGCCTCGTCCGGGTCCGTGCGGACGCCCGGCGCGTGGGCGCCGTCCTTGCCGCCGACCTCACCCAGTTCCGCCTCGACCCAGACGTCGGCCCGGTGGCACAGGTCGGTCATCATCCGGGTGGCCCGGACGTTCGCGTCGTACGGCAGCTTGGAGGCGTCGAACATCACCGAGGTGAAGCCGAGTTCGACGGCCTCCTCGACGAGTTCCGTGGACTCGGCGTGGTCCAGGTGGACCGCGACCGGGACGGCGGCGGAGCCGGCGATGGCGAGGGAGGCGAGGGCTGTCGGAGCCAGGGAGCCGTGGTAGCGGGCGGTGTTCTCGCTGATCTGCAGGATGACCGGAAGTCCGGCGCGCTCGGCTCCGGTGACGATGGCCTCGGCGTGCTCGATCTGTACGACGTTGAACGCGCCGACGCCGGTGCCGGCGGCGCGTGCGGGGCCGATGATGTCGTCGGTGGGGGCGAGGGGCATGGGTGTTCTCCAGGAAGCGGTGGGGCGGTGACGGAGCACGGCCGGTGACGTGGACAGCGGCATCCAGGTCACCGGCCGTTCTGACCTCAGGCGGAGGCGTGGTCGAGGATGACGGAGCGGGTGAGGTTGCGGGGGCGGTCGGGGTCGTAACCGCGGGCCTCGGCGAGGTGGACGGCGAGACGCTGGGCCCGCACGAGGTCGGCGAGCGGGTCGAGGGCATCGGCCTGGTCGCCGGACGCGGCGGCGTGGAGTCCCCCGACGCGGGCGATGTCCTCGGCCAGTCCCTGCGGCGCGGGGCCGAAGAGCCAGGCGACGCGGCCGGGGCCGGTGATGCTGATGGGGCCGTGGCGGTACTCCATGGCGGGGTAGGCCTCGGTCCAGGCGCCCGCGGCCTCGCGCATCTTGAGGCCTGCTTCGAGGGCGAGACCATAGGTCCATCCGGTGCCGAGGAAGGTGAACTGCTCGGCCGCGCAGACGGCGGGCTCCAGCGGCTCGGCGAGGGCGCGCTCGGCGTCCAGGGCGGCCCGCTCCAGGGGGCGCACCCCCGCCGGCAGGGCGTTCTCGGCTTCCAGATGCGCGCGCAGCAGGGCCAGGACCGTGGTGGCGAACCGGGTCTGGACGACGGACTGCTCGTCGGCGAAGTCGAGTACGGCGACGGCGTCGGCGGCCGTCATGACGGGGGTCTCGGGGTCGGCGGTGATGGCGCCGGTGGGGATGACGCCCTTGACCCGGGTCAGCAGGTCGAGGACCTCCGTGGTGGTTCCGGAACGCGTGATGGCGAGCACGCGGTCGTAGGCCCGGCCGTGCGGGAACTCGGACGCGGCGAACGCGTCGGTCTCGCCGTGCCCGCCCTCCTCGCGCAGGTTCGCGTAGGCGAGGGCCATGAACCAGGAGGTGCCGCAGCCGACGACGGCGACCCGTTCTCCCCGTCGGGGGAGGGCGTCGGCGAAGAGGGCGAGCGACTCGGCCGCACGCCTCCACGTGCCCGGCTGGGAAGCGATCTCGACGGAAGTGCGGGAGGTCTCGGAGGGGGGCACGGGATTCCTTGGGCTCGTAGGGACGCAGGGGCTTGACTAGACCAATGCTCTATTGAGTGCGTGAATGATGTCAAGAGTTGCTCGAAGAGACGTTATTTCGAGCAGTTATGAGCATCCTGCTCCAGAGGTCACCCCACTGCGAGGTGCGATGCCGTCGAGCTACGATCAACTTCGCGCACGCCGTGCGGCCGGGTGGCCGTCGGGATTCAGGGACGTGCGACGGATGTCTCAGGGGTCCGGGAAGGGTGTGACGCATGTCCAAGCAGGAGCGGTGGAGCAAGCTCCTCGAGTTGCTGGCCGTCGAGGGGAAGCTGGACGTGGAGGACGCGGCCGCCGCCGTGTCGGTCTCTCCCGCCACCATCCGCAGGGACCTCGACGAGCTCGCCGAGCAGCGACTGCTCGTCCGCACGCGGGGCGGAGCGATGGCTCACGGCGTCTCGTACGAGCTTCCCCTGCGGTACAAGTCCTCCCGCAGGACCTCCGAGAAGCAGCGGATCGCCGGCGCCGTGGCGGACCTGCTGGCGGTGGGGGACGTCGTCGGCCTCAACGGCGGCACGACCACGACCGAAGTGGCGCGCGCGCTCGTCCTGCGGGCCGGGGGCGGATCGGCCGAGCCGGGCGAGAGCCAGTCCGGTCCGATGTACACCGTCGTCACCAACGCCCTGAACATCGCGGGCGAGCTGGCCGTGCGGCCGCAGTTCAAGATCGTGGCCACGGGCGGGGTGGCGCGGCCCCAGACCTATGAGCTGGTGGGCCCGCTGACGGTGGGGGTGCTGAACGAGGTCGTCCTCGACGTCGCCGTACTGGGGGTCGACGGTGTGGACCCCGAACTCGGTGTCATGACCCACCACGAGGACGAGGCGGGCATCAGCCGGCTGTTCGCCCAGCGTGCCCGCAAGGTGATCCTGGTGACGGACTCGTCGAAGATGGGCAAGCGCGCGTTCGCGAAGATCTGCGGCCTGGACCAGATCGACGTCATCGTCACCGATTCCGGCATCGCTCCGGACATCGCCGCCAAGCTCTCCGAGGCGGGCATCGAAGTGATCACCGTCTGAGCCCTCCGCGCCCTTCCGGGCAGCCGGGCAGCGCGGCCGCCCGGAAGGGCAGGGGAGGGGCATGCGCCCGGTGGGGCGCGTGGGTCAGTTCAGCTCGTCCGGGTGCGGGCCGGTGCGCAGGCCGCGGTCGAGACCGGCGATCGTCGCCATCTCGGCGTCCGTGAGCACGAAGTCGAACACGTCGAAGTTGGCGCGGATCCGGGCCGGGGTCACCGACTTGGGGATGACCACGTTGCCGAGCTGCAGGTGCCAGCGGATGACGACCTGCGCCGGCGACTTTCCGTGGGCGGCGGCGATCGCGGTGACAGCCGGGTCGTCGAGGACCGCGCCCTGCGCGAGCGGGCTCCACGCCTCGGTCGCGATCCGGTGCTCGCCGTGGAAGGCGCGCAGCTCGGACTGCTGCAGCGCGGGGTGCAGCTCGATCTGGTTGACGGCCGGGGTGAGCGTGGCGTCCTCCATCAGCCGGCGCAGGTGCTCGGGCTGGAAGTTGGAGACGCCGGCGGCCCGGATCCGGCCTTCGTCGGCGAGGCGCTCCAGGGCGCGCCAGGAGTCGCGGTACAGGTCACGGGCCGGGGTGGGCCAGTGGATCAGGTACAGGTCGACGTAGTCCAGGCCGAGCTTGGCCAGGCTGTCGTCGAAGGCGCGCAGCGTGGCGTCGTAGCCCTGGTCGGCGTTCCACAGCTTCGTGGTGACGAACAGCTCCTCGCGGGCCAGCCCGGAGGCGCCGAGGGCGCGGCCGACGCCGGCCTCGTTGCCGTAGACGGCGGCGGTGTCGATGCTGCGGTAGCCGGCCTCGAGGGCGGAGCTGACGGCGGCGGTGGTCGCGTCGTCGGCGACCTGGAAGACGCCGAAGCCGAGCTGCGGGATCTCGACGCCGTTGTTCAGCGTGACAGTGGGGACGGCGGGGACGGCGGGCGTGGTGGACGGTGCCATGATGTGCGGGTGTTCCTTCACTTGGTGCGGGTGGAGAGGGTGTAGCGGACGGTCTGGGCGCTGATGAGCCCGTCGCGGAAGACGAAGGTGTCCACGCCGTCGGTGACCTCGTGGGCGCTGCCGGTGGCGGCCCACCGCAGGAACAGCACGTCTCCGGCGAACTGCGGGGTCGGCTGCCACTCGGCGTCGGGGAGGTCGGCCAGCAGTCGGCCGATGCCCTCGCGGACTCCCGCGCGTCCGGTCAGGACGCCTTCGGGAGTGAGGAAGACGGCGTCCTCCGTGTAGTTCTCGCTGATGAGGTCCGGGTCGCCGGTGCCGAGGCGCCGGCCGTGGTCGGCGAAGACCTCCTGCGGGTCCGGGTGTGGGGGGGGTGTTCATGGAGGCTTGCTCCCGGGGGGGACGGGACGGGGGGGGATCAGTGGTGTACAGGGGTGGGGGCGGCGGTCGCCGTGACGGTGCCGGCCTCGACTGAAACGGCCTCGACGGAACCGGCCTCGACGGAACCGGCCTCGTCCGTGGCTCCGCCGGAGTCCTTCGCGGGGGTACGGCGCTCCAGCGCCGCCGACCAGAAGGCGAGGAGCAGGGCGGCCGCGGCCAGGGCGGCGCCGACCCAGTTCGGGGACGTGTAGCCGAAGCCGGCGGCGATGACCATGCCGCCGAGCCAGGCGGCCAGCGCGTTGCCGAGGTTGAAGGCGCCGATGTTCACGGCCGAGGCCAGCGTCGGCGCGCCGTGCGCCTGGTCGAGGACGCGCTTCTGCAGCGGCGGCACGGTGGCGAAGCCGAGCGCCCCGACGAGGAGGATGGTGACCGCGGCGAGGATCTTGTGGTGCGCGGTCACGGTGAAGAGCGCCAGGACGATCGCGAGGCCGCCCAGAGTGGCGTACAGCAGGGGCATGAGCGCCCGGTCGGCGAAGCGGCCGCCGAGCAGGTTGCCGAGGAACATGCCGATGCCGAAGAGGACGAGCAGCCAGGTCACGGCGCCGTCGGAGTAGCCGGCGGCGTGCGTCATCATCGGCGCGATGTAGGTGATGGCCGCGAAGACACCGCCGAAGCCGAGCACGGTCATCGCCATCGCGAGCAGCACCTGCGGGTTGCGGAAGGCCGTCAGCTCGCCGCGGAGACGGGCGCCTTCGGGGCGGGGTACGGCCGGGACGAGCTTGGAGATGCCGAGCAGTCCGACCACGCCGAGCGCGGCGACGATCGCGAAGGTGGTGCGCCAGCCCACCGCCTGCCCGATGAACGTCCCCAGCGGTACGCCGACGATGTTGGCGACGGTCAGTCCGGTGAACATGGTGGCGATGGCGCCGGCCTTCTTGTCCGGTGCGACCAGCTCGGCGGCGACGACCGACCCGATCCCGAAGAACGAGCCGTGGGCGAGCGAGGCGACGACGCGGCCGGTCAGCATCATCCCGAAGTTCGGGGCGAGCGCGGACAGCAGGTTGCCGAGCACGAACAGGCCCATGAGCAGCATGAGCATCCGCTTCCGGCTCACCTTCGTGCCGAGCACGGTGAGCAGCGGTGCGCCGAGGACGACGCCGAGTGCGTATCCGGTGACCAGCAGGCCCGCCGTGGGGATGGTGACGCCGTAGTCGGCGGCGATCTCGGGCAGCAGCCCCATGATCACGAATTCGGTGGTGCCGATTCCGAAGGCCCCGACGGCGAGAGCGAGTAGCGCGAGCGGCATTGGGCTCAACCCTTCCTGTTTGCTTGAGCGAGCTCCTAGCGTGCTCTCACAATAATTGCATGCGCGTGTTAAATGCAAACGCGGGCAGGTTGTGCAGTCCGGGAATGGGCGTGCGCGGCCCTGTGTGGGCGCGACAAAGAGCCCCCGCCCGGGCGTGGAGCTCGGACGGGGGCTGTGGCGTCGCAGGCGGGGCGGCGGGGCGGTGGCTGGGCCGGGCGGGCGTCAGGCGCCCTGTGTCGGTACGTCGACGGCTTCGACCGCCGCGACCAGTGAGGCCAGTTCGGGGTTCTCGGCGGCCTCGTCCAGTGCCTGGCGAAGGGCGGCGTCATTGGTCGGCCGGGCCTCGTCGAGGAGCTTCCGGCCGGCGGGGGTCACGTCGGTGTAGATGCCGCGCCGGTCGGTGGGGCACAGGTACCGGGACAGCAGCCCGCGGTCCTCCAGGCGGGTGACCAGGCGTGTCGTGGCGCTCTGGCTCAGGACGACCGCGTCGGCGACCTGCTTCATCTGCAGGTGCCCGCCTTCGCCGTCGTGCTGCCGGCCGAGCACGTCGAGCAGTGAGAACTCCCGCACGCTCAGACCGTGCCCGGACTGCAGGGCGCGTTCGATGTGCGACTCGATCCGGCCGTGCAGCAGGGAGAGTGCGCCCCAGCCGCTGGCGAGTGCGGTCAGTGCGGGGTCCGTGGCGGTCATGGGGTCCGGTCTCCTTCCGATGCTCTGTGAACCCCAGGGTACGTCATGGGCGCAAAAAACGGCGAGAGCGTATAAAGAGCGGCTGCAAATAAATAATGGCGTCCGGGTGCGTGGCGACGGCCCTCCGCGACGGCGTCAGGGCTGCGGCGTCCCGGGCCGGCGACCCCAGGCGGTGAGCATCCCGGCGGACAGCGCGGCACACGCGTCCGAGTCCAGGTAGCGGACCGCCGCGTCGATGCCCGCGTCGTCGATGAGCCCGGTGGCCACCATCGACGCCCGGCTCCGCTCCCACGTGTCCGCCCAGAAGCGGCTGATCGGACTTCCCGGCAGCAGTGGCGGCACGTACATCTCCGCGCCGACCGCCTTCAGGCCGGCCGCGCGCAGCAGCTGCGGATACGACGGCACCCAGGAGACGTCCGTGCCGATGGAGGCGCGCAGCCCCCGCCACATCGCGCGCATGGCCGCGGCGTACGGCGTGTCGGCCGCGCCGGTGCCGTCCGATGCCGCGTGCCCCGTGCCCGTACGGTCGTAGGTCGGATCCACCGCGTCGCTGAGGACCAGCACCCCGCCCGGAGCGACGAGGCCCGCCAGCGCCGACACCGTCCGCGCGGGCTGCGGCAGATGCATGAGGACGAACCGCGCGTGGACCAGATCGAACCGGCCCGGCGCGAAGTCCGGGGCCGTGATGTCGGCCTGGAGGACGTCGAGGCCGGGCACGGGCCGTTCGGCGAGGAACCGCACATCGCGGTCGACGGCCAGCACGCCTGCCACCTCGGCCTCGCGCAGCAGGCGCCGCGAGACCGTGCCCGTACCGGCGCCGATGTCCAGGCAGCGCCACCCCGGCCCGGCGCCGAGGGCGCGCAGCCGCGACAGGGTCAGATCGTCGTAGGCGAGGGCCCCGAGATCGATCCGCTCGCCCTCGCCGGGCTGCTCGGGCCGGAACACGTCCTCGCCGTAACGGCCCCCGTCCGGCGCGGGGGACGGGGAGGCGGGGTCGTCGGACGAGTTCCTGGACGTCATGACGGGACCCTTTCCGCGGGAGGGCTGCGGGTATTGCCTGGGCAGGGGGCGGCCGCGGTACGGAAGCGGCGCCGCCGGTCCTTCCCATGCTCCGCGCGGTACGGGCGGAGCGCGCCGCGCCGGAGGCATTCGGGTCACGGATGGAG
Source organism: Streptomyces sp. R44 (assembly GCF_041053105.1). Taxonomy (NCBI): domain Bacteria; kingdom Bacillati; phylum Actinomycetota; class Actinomycetes; order Kitasatosporales; family Streptomycetaceae; genus Streptomyces; species Streptomyces sp. R44. Next base: position 8,075,597 of record NZ_CP163444.1, read on the forward strand.
CGGTCCCCGCCGCGGCTTGCCGCGGGCTACGCGTCCGCCCCGTGGCGAAGCCCGTCGAGGAGCAGGTCGAGGAGGCGGCCGGACCGGTCCCGCTGGGCCGGGGCGCTCGTGATCAGCGCGACGCCGGCGAGGCTCAGGCCGACGTCGAAGGCGTCGACGTCCGAGCGCAGGAGACCGGCGTCCGCTCCCGCGTGGAGCAGGGAGTCGATCGCCGCGCCGAGCCGGTCCAGGGTCTCGGCGAAGGGGTCCGCGCCGGAGGCGACGGCGGCCCGCAGGGCGTCCGCCATGCCCTGCTTGGCGGCCAGATAGTCGATGAACCGGTCCATCCACAGGCGTAGGGCCCGGTCCGGCGGCAGCTCGGCCAGCAGCTCGGCGGCGCTGTCGCAGACGCGGGCCAGCTCGTTCCGGTAGGCGGCCTCGACCAGCGCCTCGCGCGTGGGGAAGTGCCGGTAGAGCGTGGCCGAGCCGACGCCGGCGGCCTTGGCGATCGTGTCGATCGGAACGTCCGCGCCCTTCTCGGCGAAGGTGCGTACGGCCGCTTCGAGGATGCGCTCCCGGTTGCGGCGGGCATCCGCGCGCAAGACGCTCGGCTGGGTGGTCAAGGCTGTTCCCTTCGTCGGAATCCAGTCTAGCTGGACAACCGGGGAGTTCCCCGGTTAGCCTCCCCATCTAAATGGGGAGTTCCCCGGTTATCGGCCGGTGCTCCGTTCGACAGACAAGGAGACCCCTTGATGGCCAGCGAGAAGACCGTCCTGATCACCGGTACGTCCTCCGGAATCGGCCTGGCCGCCGCCGTGGCCGCCGCCCAGGCCGGCTGGACCGTCGTCGCCACCATGCGTGACACCGGAAAGGCCGAGGCCCTGCTCAAGGCGGCGGCCGAGCACGCGGTCACCGACCGGATCCAGGTCAAGCGCCTGGACGTCGTCGACCCCGACAGCATCACCACCTGCGTCGACGAGGTGATCGCCGAGCACGGCCGCCTCGACGCGCTGGTCAACAACGCCGGCGCCGCGCAGGTCGGCACCGTCGAGCAGATGAGCCTCGACGACGTCCGTGCCGCCATGGAGGTCAACTTCTTCGGCGTGGTCGCCGCCACCCGCGCCGCCCTGCCGCACCTGCGGGCGTCCCGGGGCCGGGTGATCACCGTCACCAGCGTGGGCGGCGCGGTCGGGCAGCCCTTCAACGAGGCCTACTGCGCGGCGAAGTTCGCCGTCGAGGGCTTCATGCAGTCGCTCGCCCCCGTCGCCGCCACCGTCGGTGTCGACGTCACCGTCGTCGAACCGGGCGCGGTGGCCAGCGAGTTCGTCGCCAACATCGGCCTGGACATCCCGGCCATGATCGCCGAGGCGGGACCGTACGCCCCGGCCCTCCAGGCGTACGTCGCCCGCACCCAGGAGTCCTTCGGCAACGCCCAGACCCCGTTCGAGGCCGCGGCCCCGATCATCGAGGCCCTGACCGGGGACCGGCCCCCGTTCCGCGTCCAGACCTCGGAGTGGGCCCGCGCGTTCGTCGGCACCACGCTCGCCGACCTCGACGGCTCCGCCGTCCACACACTGACCAGCGCCTGGGTCCGCTGAACGGTCCTCACCGCATGAGGCTTCGGGCGCGGCGATGACTTTCCGACGTGCGTGCGGTCTGTACGTTCCCAGTACGCCGTCAACGCGGAGCGGAGCGCCGGAACCACATGAGCACGCGGAACGACCACGACAGCAGCACCCCGGACCCCGAGCAGCAGCCCCGGCTCGTGGAACTCGAACCCGAGACCACCGCCGTCGTACGCGGCATCGTGTCCCTCGGCGAACTGCGGACGTTCTTCGACGAGGCCTTCGGGGCGCTCGGGCGGGTGCTGCAGGAGCAGCACGTCCCGCCGAAGAGCGCCGCGTTCGGGCTCTCCCACGGGGGACCGGGGGAGACGCTGGACCTGGAGGTCGGTTTCGTCACGGGACACGAGGTGCGCGCCGAGGGCGGGGTCGTCACCGGCGAGCTCCCCGGCGGACGGGTCGCCCGGGTGACGCATCACGGCGGGTTCGACGGGCTCGGGGAGGCCTGGGAGCGACTCGGAGCCTGGATCCGGGCGCAGGGGCTGCGAGCCGGTGAGGACCGGTGGGAGGTGTACGTGACACGGCCGACGCCGGACATGGACCCGCGGGACCTGCGGACCGAGCTCAACTGGCCGATCGCCGACTGACGACCGCACGGTCCCGCCGCGCGACGGTCAGCGCCCCGCCCCGCCCAGCCCGGGCGCTCCCCAGACCGGGAACCACCGCTCCATGTCCGGCTCGATCGCGAGGTCACCGGCGAGCAGGCCCCGGACCTGGAGCTCAAGGGCGTTGTCGCGGGCCTCGGCGCGATCGGTGCGCGGTGCGAAGGGGTAGAAGGTCCCGCGTTTGTAGACGTACACGAGCGCGAGGTCGCGCGCCCGGTGCCCGTCGGCTCCCGGAGCATCCGTCCCCGCGCCCCCCGTCCCCACTCCCTCCGCCCCCGGACTCCGCGGCCCGGCCGCCGGTGCGCGGAACGAGGTCAGGGAGCAGAGCAGATGGGGGCCGAAGCCGGCCTCCTCAAGGAGCGCGTTGACCGCGTGCAGGTCGTTGACCAGCGTGATCAGGTCCTCGGCGGGACGTCGTACGGTGAGCCAGGTGTAGCCGTACGCGTCCGAGGAGTACGTCACGGGGTACGCCGACGGTCCCGCGCCGCGGCCCTCGCCGCCGCCCGCGCCCCGATCGGGCCCGGCCACCACCTCGACGTCGAGGAGGTCCCGTACGTCTGCCTTCAGGCGCGCGAAGGCACCGCCCTCCACCGCGGCGAAGCACACCGACCCGGTGCCCGCCGGGACGAAGCCCGTGCCCGCCTGAAGGGTGAGTGCCGCGGCCGGCAGTCCGAAGAGACGGTCCAGATCGGGCCGGACCGGCCGGCTGCGCCCGAGGATGCTGTCGAGCAGCCCCACTGTCCTCACGCCCCGCCGAGCTGCGCCGAGATCCGCGTGAGCTGCTCGATCCGCTGCTCCAGGGTGGGGTGGGTGGAGAGCAGCCGGCTCAGGCTCTCCTGGGAGGAGAACGCGGGCGCGAACCAGAAGGCGTTGTACGGCTCCGCCTTCCGCAGGTCCTTCGTCGGGATCCGGGCCATCTCGCCGCTCACCTTGGTGAGGGCGGAGGCGAGCGCCGACGGGCGGCCCGTGAGGAGCGCGGCGGCGCGGTCGGCGGCCAGTTCGCGGTAGCGGGACAGGACCCGGGTCAGCAGGAAGCTGACGACGTAGACGGCAGCGCTGACCACGGGGACGAGGATCACGGCGGCGCCCAGGGTGCTGTCCCGGCTGCGGCCGAGCCCGCTGTAGAGCGCGACCCGCGTCATCATCCCCGCGAGGACGCCGAGGAACGACGCGATGGTCATGACCGCGACGTCCCGGTGCGCCACGTGCGACATCTCGTGCGCGAGGACCCCCTCCAGCTCCTCGGGCTCAAGGCGTCGCAGCAGGCCGGTCGTGACGCAGACCAGCGCGGTCCGCTCGCCGCGGCCGGTCGCGAACGCGTTCGGCACGTCGCTCTCGGCGATCGCCACCTTCGGCTTCGGCATGTCGGCCAGCGCGCAGATCCGGTCCACGGTGCCGTGCAGCTCGGGCGCCTGCTCACGCGTCACCTCGCGGGCCCCCATGCCCAGCGCGGCGATCCGGTCGCTGAACCAGAACTGCCCGACGAACAGCGCGCCCGTGATCAGCAGGATGATCGGCCAGGAACCGCGCAGCAGCACAAGCAGCACGCCGACGAAGACCACGTACAGCAGGCCGATCAGGAACATCGTCGTCGCCATGCGCGTCGCGAGCCCCCGGTCGGGGGCGTAGCGCGAGCGGGACGAGGACCGAGTTCTGGGCATCCGCGCACCCTCTTCCACGAGCGGGCGGGACCGGCCGAACCCCGGACGGGGCAGACCTTCCGCCCCCTTCTGCCAGTGTGCTCCCCCTCGCGCGGAACCGTCCGCGCCTCCCCGCGCACCGCCCCCGCACCGCCCCTCAGAACACGCCTGCGGCCCGGACGTCGCGGTAGGCCTCCAGGACGAAGTCGCCCCAGGCCGGGACCAGGTTGTCGTCCCAGGGCTTGGAGGTGTACTCCGAGCCGAGCAGTTTGACGTGGTCCTCGGTCCACGCCGAGGAGTGACGGGCGTACACGGACAGGTCGATGGCCGGGGTCCAGGCGGCCGTGCTGGGGAGGGAGGCCAGGGAGAGCGTGGCTCCCTGGTCGGCGACCATGCGGATGTAGCGGGCCACGGCGAAGATGTTGAACTCGTCGGAGGCCAGCATGTGGGCGATGGCCTGGGTGGTGGCCTCGGTGTTCGTGGCGAGCCACGTCTGCATCGAGGGGGAGACCAGGTCGGCGAAGAGGTTCTTCTCGCGCGCGGTTCTGACCGTCACCTGCCCCAGGCCGATGGACACGCTGCTGCTCTTGCCCATCACCGCGCCCTGGTAGTCGGCGGCGTCCTCGCGCGGCGACTGGTCCCGCTGCTCGGCCAGGATGATCGCGGCCACGACCTCCGGACCGAGCCGGTGGGCCGCCGCGGCCGAGCGGATCACCTCGGCACGGGTGGGCGGCCGACCGTCGTACGCTCCCGGTGCCCGTGTGGCGATGGGCAGGCGCAGCAGCAACTGGGCCTGCCCCACCCGGTCGGTGCGCGAGACCCCGGCCAGCCAGCTGCCCGGGCCGGTCAGGTCCCCCTTGAGCGGGTTGGACCAGTCGTACAGCATCTCCAGGCCCGGCTTGCGGACGTACTTGGCTTCGTCCAGGCCGCCCGGGGTGGCGGCCGCGGCCTTGGCCTGCTTGCGCAGCCCCAGCATCTCCCAGACGGACATGGGCGCATCGGCGGGGCTCGTTCCTGTCGCCCCGCCGCCGCTGAACGCCGCCGAGGGGTGACGCTCCACGAGGGCCTGCAGCGCGGGATCGGGCGGTGCCGGGCGGGCTCCGCGCGAGGCGATGAACTTGCGGCCGTAGACCTCCAGCTGGCTCTCCGGGGTCATGTTGGCGAAGGGGTAGTGCGCCATCACCGCCGCCTGATGCGCCGGCGTGGCACGGTCGCCGACCAGGCGCAGGAACCGCACGACGTGCGCCCGGCCGGGCAGCCGGCCCAGCAGCCGGGTCAGTTGGCTGCCCCGGACGATGTCGGCGAGCGTGTCGTCGAAGTCGGGGTCCCGCATGCCCGCGAGCAGGTCCAGGGCCTTGACGGCGTCGTCGGCCGTGTCCCACCACTCCAGCAGGTCTCCGGTCTCGCCGGCGCGGGAGAGGCGCTGAACGTGGGAGCGGCCCGAGCGCAGCTGCCCCGCCGCGTGCACCGCCTCATGGGTCAGGGCCCGTCTTCCCTCCGCCGTCGCCGAGGTCAGGAGCGGGCCGCCGAAGATCTCGTGTCCCCGGGTGAACGCCACGGCGCCGATGGCGCGGGCGTCCCGTTCGGCACGGGGGTCGCTGTGGACGCGGACCGCGCTCAGATCGACATCGAACGACCGGTCGAGGAGCGTCGTGAGCGGTCGCGGCAGCGCGTCCGTCGGGCCGGACGTCTCCGCCGGCCGGGTCTGCCACGCATCGCTCAGCCGCAGCGCCGCGGCCGTCGTCTCCCGCTCGGTCGTGGCAGGCGTCGTCGCGGGCCTCGGAGCCGGTCGCTCGTGGGTCATGTCGGGGGTCATCGGCGCACCTCGGCCCTTCTCCGGCACCGCGGGGCCGGTCCCGTGTCACCGCGGCCGCCCGGGTGCCGGGGGCGTACCGCGGGCAGCGACTTCATGATGCGCCGGGCGCCGTCACGGAGGCATCACGGGCGTGTGTTGCTCACCCATCGTGATGGAGTGGTGACGCTACGATCACGGCGGCCCGGGACACTGGCCATCAGCCGACCGTGAGAGGGGGGACTGGACGTGCCCGTCAGCCCCACGTTCCCAGGTGTGTACATCGACGAGGCCAAGAGCGCGGTACGGACGATCACCGGCGTGCCGACCTCGGTGGCCGCGTTCGTCGGATCGGCGGTGCGCGGCCCCACGGACCGTCCGGTGCACATCACCAGCTTCGCCGACTTCCAGCGGATCTTCGGCGGCGTGGTCGCGGGCAGCCCGCTCGGCTACGCCGTCCACCAGTTCTACGCCAACGGCGGCAGCGAGGCCGAGATCGTCCGGCTCGTCCACACCGGCGACACCGACACCTCGAAGAACGCGACGGCGGCCGTCGTCAACCTCACCGCGGGGACCGCCACCGTGCCGCTCGTCGCGCGCGGGGAGGGCGTCTGGGGCGGTCGCCTGCGGGTCCGGGTCGACTACGACACCAGCGAGACGGTGGCTTCCGGTGCCTCGCCCACCCTGTACAACCTCACCGTGTTCGACCAGGGCACGGGCGCGACCGAGCGCTACCTCAACGTCAGTTCGCGGCCCGCGGACGCCACCGCCCTGGACAAGGTCCTCGCCTCCTCGGCCCTGGTCACCGTCCCGAGGACCGGCGCGGTGCTCAATGCCGTCCCGGACGACCACGAGGCCATCGCCCCCGGCGACGCGAGCCAGGACCCGTTCGACGACGCGAAGACCGCCCGCTACACGCAGGCGTCCCCCGGCAAGGACGGCGACGCCCCGGATCTGGCCGACTACCAGGGCGGGAACAACGGGCAGGACGCCAAGACCGGCCTGTACCAGCTGCTCAAGACCGACATCTTCAACCTGCTCTGCCTTCCGGAAGCGCCGAGGACGGCCCTGAGCCCCGCGGCGAAACTCTGCCGGGACCGTCGGGCCCTGCTCATCGTCGACCCGCCCTCGACGTGGAGCGACATCAACTCCGCCGTCAGCGGCATGGCGCAGCCGCCGCTGACCGGGGACGAGGCGAAGAACGCCGCGGTGTACTTCCCCGACCTCGTCATCCCCGACCCGGCGCAGAACGGACTGCCCAAGCAGGTCCCGCCGTGCGGCACGGTCGCGGGCGTCATGGCCCGTACCGATGTCCAGCGCGGGGTGTGGAAGGCCCCCGCCGGCACCGACGCCTCGCTCGGCGGGGTGACGGCGCCGGCCATCCCGATGACCGACCTCGAGAACGGGCGGCTCAACCAGCTCGGGGTGAACTGCCTGCGGTCGTTCCCCGTGGTGGGCCCCGTGGTGTGGGGCGCCCGGACCCTGCGCGGCGCCGACCGCCTGGCCGACGAGTGGAAGTACCTGCCGGTGCGGCGACTGGCCCTGTTCATCGAGGAGAGCCTGTTCCGCGGTACCCAGTGGGTGGTGTTCGAGCCGAACGACGAGCCGCTGTGGGCGTCGATCCGGCTCAATGTCGGCGCGTTCATGAACACCCTGTTCCGGCAGGGGGCCTTCCAGGGCGCGACCCCGCGCGAGGCGTACCTGGTCAAGTGCGACCGCGAGAACAACCCGCAGAACGACGTCGACCGCGGGATCGTCAACATCGTCGTCGGCTTCGCGCCGCTCAAACCGGCCGAGTTCGTGATCATCCACATCGAGCAGCTCGCCGGGCAGCTGCAGGTCTGAGGAGAGCGAGACGATGGCAACCACCGCGCGGGTCGACCCGCTGAAGAACTTCCGCTTCCGGGTCCGCTACAGCGACAGCACCGAGCCCTTCCTCGGCGTGCACAAGGTCACCGGGATGAAGCGGACCGCCGAGGTGATCAAGCACCGCAGCGGCGGGGATCCCGCTTCGAGCACCAAACTGCCCGGCCGGGTCGAGTACGACCCCATCGTCCTCGAACGCGGCGTCACGGTGAACGGCCACGACTTCGAGAAATGGGCCAACAAGGCGTGGAGCTTCACCAATTCCGCCCGTGGCCGGGAGACGTCCCTGAAGGACTTCCGCCGGGACCTCATCATCGACGTGTACGACGAGACCGGCCAGAAGGTGCTCTCGTACCACGTCTTCAACTGCTGGGTCTCGGAGTACCAGCCGCTGTCCGATCTCGACGCGAACGCGAACGCCGTGCTCGTCCAGCACATCCGGCTGGAGAACGAGGGCTGGGTCCGGGACCTGGACCTGCCCCCGGCGGCCGAGGTCTCGTTCGACGACCCGGCGGTGTGACAGGTGCGGGCGCTCACGCAGGACAGGCTCCTGCACGAATGGGAGGCGGGTGCCGGCCAGGGCCCCGTCGTCCGCGCCGTGGCGCTCGCCGCGGCGGCGGGCGGGCACACCTTCGCGGAGGCCAGCGACCTGCCGCTGGGAACGCGCGACGCGCTGCTCGTCGACGTACGCGCCGCCTGCTTCCCCGGCGACCTGGAATGCCTCGCCCGCTGCCCCGGCTGCGGGGAGGAACTGGACGTGTCCGTGCCCGTGTCCGACCTGCGCCTGCCCGCCCCCGAGCGGTACGAGGCGACGCTGGTGACCGACGGCGGAACGCACGTGCGCTACCGGGCCCTGACGAGCCGGGACGTGCTGGCCGTCGCACCACAGGCCCCGGACGCCCGGCGCCGACTGGTCGGCCGGTGCGTCCTGGAGGTGGACGGCGCACCGGCCGCGGGAGAACCGGCCGACGAGGTCGTCGAAGCGGTCGCGGCCGCCCTGACCGAGGTGGACCCGCGGGCAGACGTCCGGCTGGCCCTGACGTGCGCGCTGTGCGATCACGCGTGGGCGGCGCCGTTCGACGTGCCCGCCCACGTCTGGGCGGAGGTCGACGCCTGCGCCCGCGGCCTGCTGGCCCACGTACACGCCCTGGCGCAGGCGTACGGCTGGTCCGAGCGGGACATCCTGGCCCTCAGCCCGGCGCGGCGCCGCTTCTACCTGGAGGCGATCGGCGCATGAGCGATCTCGTCGACCGCCTCCTCGGCGTACCCGACCCGGCAGCCGTCCGGCCCCGGCCGCCCTCCTTCTTCGATCCGCCCCATGTCCCGGCCGTCGCGCTCCACCCGGACGAGGGCCAGGGCCCGGACGGCGACGGCCACGGACCCGCGGCCGGTTCGGCGGCGCCGCGGCCGGGGACGCCGTCGGAGGCGCCGGCCGGGCACACGGTGCCCGAGCAGGCTCCGGCCCCGCCCGCACGCCCTTCGGGCGGAGCCGGGCGAGGGCAAGGTGGCGGGGACCCGCGGAGGACCGGAGCTCCCGTCGGACCGGCGGAGCGTCCACCCTCCGACACGGAAGGGCCTTTCCCGGTCCCGCCCCCCGGTGCGCGAGGAGCCGGCAGCACGGCTGCGAACCACCCTCACGGCGAGGCCGCCTCCGAGGGCCGGCGGTCCCTTCGCCGTGCGGCGCCGCCGCCCCCGGCCGGGTCCGCCCCCGCCGCACAGCCGCGGACTCCGGCCGCCGGCAGCCCCCGGTCGTCCGTCCCGTCCTCCCCGGCCGGACGCGGTACGGCGCGCCGCACCCCCGGACCCGCGTCCCCGGGCGCCGCCTCCCCGCCGGAGGAGACCACCGTCCACATCACCATCGGACGCCTGGAGATCCGCTCCGCTCCGGCCCGCCCGGCCCCTGCGGCCGCCCCGGCCCGCCGCCCCGCCCGCGAACCGGCCGTCCCGCTCGACGAGTACCTGAGCCGTCGCTCGGGCGGTGCCCGATGAGCGACGCCCGGGCCGTCGAGGCCGTCACCGAGACGCTGCGCGCCCTCGTCAACGACGCGGTCAAGAGCGTCCCGCCCCACGCGACCGCGGTGACCATGCCACCGGACAAGGCAGCGGCCGCCCAGCAGACACACGTCAACCTGTTCCTCTACCAGACGAGCATCGCCCCGAACCTGCGCAACGAACCGTACGGCGGGCTCACTCCCGGCGAGAGCGGCGAGCCCCCGCTCCCGCTCGTGCTGCGCTACCTGCTCACCCCTTACACCCAGGACGGCGACGACGTCGTCGCCCACCGGCTGCTCGGCCTCGCCCTCCAGAAGCTCCACTCGGTACCCGCGCTGACCCGCGACGAACTGAACCAGACCGCCGCCTACAGCAACGTCTCGCGCCAGATCGACTGCCTGCGCATCACATGGCACTCCGTCGAGGAGAAGGACATCTACTCGTTGTGGAGCGTCTTCCAGACGCCCTACCGGCTGAGCGCCGCCTTCGAGGTCCGGGCCGTGCTGATCGACTCCACCCGCCCGGCCCGCACCCCGGTCCCGGTGCTCAACCGCGGTGAGGACGGCCGCGGCCCGCAGGCCGTCGCCGACATCCGGGCGACCACGCCCCGGATCGACGCGGTGCGCCACCCGGCCGGCCAGCCCGCGGCCCGGGTCGGGGACCGGGTCGAGTTGCACGGCGCCCATCTGTCGGCCGTGCGCCAGGTGCGCCTGACCCACCTGATGACGGGCAAGGTCGTCGACGTACCGCTGACCACCGCCCCGCCACGGCACGACCTGATCGCCCTGACCCTTCCGGGCACCGTCTCGGCAGGGGTCTGCGCGGTGACGCCGATGGCCGGCGCACCACCCGCCGAACTCCCGGTCCCACCCGCGTACCTGGCCGTCGCCCCGAAGATCACGAACACCATGCCGCTCACCGTCGCACGGGACGGCCACGGAGACGCCGACGTGCGGCTCGACGTCGACCCACCGCTCGTCGAAGGCCAGCAGGTCCTGCTCCTGCTCGGCGGGAACAGCCACCGCGCCCGCAGCGCCGTCGGCGGCGCCGCCGAGTTCACGGTGCGCGAGGCCCCTCCGGGCGACCACCTCGTACGCCTGCGCGTCGACGGGGTCGACAGCCTCCTGGTCGCCGACCGCACGGCGGCACGGCCCGTGTACGACCCCACGCAGCTGCTGACGGTGACCTGATGCCCGAGACCGAACGGCCCGCACCCGGGCCCCCGACCGCCGTTCGCGGCGAGGAATGGGAGCGGCGGAACGCCGAGTTCCTCTCCGCCTCCCTGGACTGGCTGCGCATCCTGCTGCGCCGCTACGCGGAAGACCGGACGGGAGCGCGGGACGAGGCCGGGCCCGAGGACCCCACGGAGCCGGAGTGCGGCCCCCGCGACCGGGCCGGCGAACCGACGCCCCCCGCCGAGCCGCGGGCGTCCCTGCCCTGGGGCAGGCGGCGGCAGACTCCCCACGCCCCGTCCGGAGAAGCGTCAGGCAGCGGCCCCGACACCCCCGCCCGCACGGGCGCCCGCGTCGCCACGGGCCCCGCCGGCGGCGACGAGCTCGCCGCCGCGGCGGCCAGGGTCGCGGCGGCCGAAGCCGCCGTGCCCGCCCCGGCCCTCGTCGTCCTCGCGCAGAGACTGGGACTGAGCCGGTTCGAGCGTGACGTGCTGCTGATGTGCCTGGCCGAGGAGATCGCACCGGCCATGGGCGGGCTGTTCGCCGCCGCCCACGGCAGCCAGGCCCTGGCCCACCCCACCCTCGGGCTCGCCCTCGCCGCGCTGCCCGACCCGTCCTGGGAGGCCGCGTCGGCCCACGGCGCCCTGCGTTTCTGGCGGCTCGTGGAGATCAGCCGGCCGGCCGGAGCGGCGCTGGTGACGAGCCCGGTACGGGCCGACGAGCGGATCGTCGACTACGTCAGGGGCCTCGACTACCTCGACGAGCGTCTGTCCGCGCTCGTCACCCGGCTGCCGGCGGCGCCGTCAGCACTGCCCGCCTCCCAGCAGCGCGCCGTCGCGCGGTGCACGACCGCCTGGGAACGCTCCCCGGCCGCCCCGCCCGTGGTGCGGCTGACCGGGGGCCGGCCGGGCAGCAAACAGGTCGTCGCGGCCTGTGCCGCGGCCGAGTTCGGGCTGACCCTGTACCGGCTGCCGGCACCGGCGCTGCCCGCGCACCCCGACGAACTCGACCGACTCGTCCGGCTGTGGGACCGGGAGGCGGCCCTGCTCCCGCTGGCGCTCTACCTCGACGCGGACGACGACACCCACGACGCACCCGTCGCCGACGACACGACCGCCGCCTCACTCGTCGGCCGTTTCCTCTCCCGGAGCAGGATCCCGGCGTTCCTCGGCTCCCGCGACGCCCATCCCCGCCTCGCCCGCCCGGCGGTCGACGTCGAGGTCACCCCGCCCACCTTCCACGAGCGGGCCGAGGCCTGGCGCGAGGCCCTCGGAGCCGACGCCGACGCGGTGCACATCGGCCTCCTGGCGGGGCAGTTCGCCATGGACGTCGCCGCGATCGACGAAGTCGCCCGGTCGAGCGAGCCGGGCCGCGTCTGGGACGCCTGCGTGGCCCGAGGCCGGTCCCGTCTCGACGGCCTCGCCCAGCGGCTGCGCCCCGACGTCGGCTGGGACGACATCGTCCTGCCCGACCAGACGCACACCCTGCTGCGCCAGATCGCCGCCCAGGTGTCCCGTCAGGAGACGGTCTACGAGACCTGGGGCTTCGCCGGGCGGCTCACCCGCGGCCTCGGGGTGACCGCGTTGTTCGCCGGGCCGAGCGGCACCGGCAAGACCATGGCCGCCGAGGTCCTCGCCCACGAACTGGGCCTGGACCTGTACCGCGCGGACCTGTCGGGCGTGATGAGCAAGTACATCGGCGAGACGGAGAAGAACCTGCGCCGCCTCTTCGACGCAGCCGAGGCCGGGGGAGCCGTACTGTTCCTGGACGAGGCCGACGCACTGCTCGCCCGGCGGAGCGAGGTCAAGGACGCGCACGACCGGTACGCCAACGTGCAGACCGACTACCTGCTGCAGCGGATGGAGTCCTACCGGGGACTGGCCATCATGGCCACCAACATGCGCCAGGCGCTCGACGCGGCGTTCGTCCGCCGTCTCCGGTTCGTCGTCGACTTTCCCTTCCCCGACGCCGGGCACCGCCGCGAACTGTGGCGCCGGGCCTTCCCCGAGCACGCGCCGGGCCGGGCCGCCCTCGACTACGACCGCCTCGCGCAACTCGACGTGAGCGGCGCCATGACCCGCAACATCGCCGTCAACGCGGCGTTCCTCGCCGCGTCCGGCGGGACCCCGATCACCATGCCGCACGTGCTCCAGGCGGCCCGGGAGGAGTTCCGCAAGCTCCAGCACCCGGTGCGGGAACGGGACTTCGCCTGGCCGTATCCGCAGAACCCGCTCAAGGAGGCGCTGTCATGAGGGTCGAGGTGCATGTCGATCGGCTCGTCGTCGACGCCACGGACGGCGACGCCCGCGCCCTGGCCGGCAGCGGCGAGCAGGCCTTCCGCGCGGCGCTCACCGCCGAACTGGCCGGACTGCTCGGCCCGTCCGCGGGCCTCAGCTCGTACGAACGCGCCCGGGCGGCCGTCACGCTCGCACCGCGCGAGGCCTCGTCGGGCGCCGACTCCTACGGGCGGGCGGTCGCCCGGTCCCTGCACGCCGCACTCGTCGACGGGCGACAGCGGACGGGCGGAGGGCACGGATGACCGGCTTCCCCGGGGCGGCCCGCGCCGTGCGCGGCGGATTCGTCCTCCTCGACGCCGCGACCGCCCGGCCGCTGCGGACCGTTCCCTTCCAGTTCAATCCCGACTCGCTGACCAGGACGGTCCAGCCGCAGGGCATCGGGCCCGAACCCGGGGACCGGCTGGAGGCGCTGCGTCTGAAGGGGCCCCCGCACGAGACGTACAAGTTCGAGGCCGAATTCGACGCCGCCGACCAGCTGGAGGATCCCGACGGCCACCCCGTCGAGGCCGCGAGCGGCCTGCTGCCCGTCCTGTCGGCCCTGGAGAGCGCCTTCTACCCGAGCGTCGGGCAGCTCCTCGAAGAGGAGCGGATGGCCTCCTTCGGCATGATCGAGGTGGCGCCGGTGGAGGCACCGCTCACCGTGCTCGTCCTCGGCAGCAGCCGTGTCCTGCCCGTCCGGATCACGGAGTTCACCGTGACGGAAGAGGCCTTCGACACCTCACTCCACCCCATCCGGGCCAAGGTGTCCGTCGGCGCCCGCGTCCTGACCACCGACGACCTCGGCTTCCGGCACAAGGGCGGCCTGCTCTACCTCCAGCACCACCTGAGCCGGGAGGCCTTCGCCGACCGGATCACGCGCACCCCCTCCGACCTCGGCCTGCCGAGCCTGTGAAGGAGCGGACATGTTCGCCGCCACCAGCCGCTACGCGCACGTCCCCACCGCCGTTCTCCGGCTTCCCGACGGCCGCCAGGTCACCTATGTGCGCCGGCGCCTCCCGCCCGACCCGGACACCCTGACGACGCTCTCCGTCCACACGGTCGCGCCCGGCGAGCGACTCGACCACATCGCCGCCCGGGAGCTCGGCGACCCCGCCCAGGCCTGGCGGATCGCCGACGCCCACCGCGTCCTCGACCCCCGGACCCTGACACGGCCGCCGGGCCGCCGACTGCGGATCACGCTGCCGGCCGGCCTGCCCCAGGGCGGGAGCGCCCTGGACACGGGCGGTGGTCTCGGTGGCTAGCAGCCTGCGCCTGATGCTCCTGATGGGCCCGCTGATCGCCGTACCGGTGCCCGCCCCCCTCACCGACGCCCTCCAGTCGGTGAAGGTCACCACCTCGGCGCAGCAGAACAGCGGATTCCAGCTGACCTTCGCCGTCAGCAGCCGGTCGCTCATCCAGCAGGCACTGCTACCGGCGGGCTTCTTCGATCCCGGGATCCGCGTGGTGGTCGTCGCCGTCGTCGACGGCTTCCCGTCCGTCCTGATGGACGGCGTCATCACGCAGCAGGACATGGCGCCGAGCGCCGACCCCGGCGCCGCCACCCTGACCGTCACCGGCGAGGACCTGTCGGTCCTCATGGACATGCGGCACGAACGGGAGTGCTACCCCGGCCTCCCGCAGAACCTGCGCGCCATGACCATCTGTGCCAAGTACGCGATGTACGGCATCGTCCCGGTCGCCGTCCCGCCCGTGATGACCGACCTGCCGGACCCCGTCCGGCACATCCCGATCCAGTCCTCCACCGACCTCGCCTACCTCAAGAGCATGGCCTCCGAGGTGGGGTACGTCTTCTTCATCGAGGCGGGCCCGCTGCCGGGGGCCAGCATCGCCTACTGGGGGCCGCAGGTGCGGGCCGGGCTCGTCCAGCCGGCGCTGACCGTGGGAGCCGGGGCGGCGTCGACGGTGGAGTCGCTGTCCTTCACGTACGACGGGCTCTCGCGCACCCAGTACACGATCGGGCTCACCGAGCCCACCAGCAAGATCCAGATCGATCTGCCCGTGCCCGACATCAGCCTGCTGCACCCGCCGCTCGCGGCACGCCCCGCCGTCACCCTCAAGCAGGAGCCGCTGCCCGACGTCAGCGACCGGTCGGTTCCCGAGGCGCTGCTGCTGGGACTGAGCCGGACCTCCGCTGCCGCCGACGCCGTCCGCGGCAGCGGAAAGCTCGACGTCCTGCGCTACGGGCACGTGCTGCGCGCCCGCCACCTCGTGGGCGTGCGCGGCGCGGGCGTGGCCTACGACGGCCTCTATTACGTCTCCAGCGTCACGCACGACATCAGACGCGGCGAGTACAAGCAGAGTTTCTCCCTCACCCGCGACGGCCTCGTCGCTCATACCCCGGTGGTGATCCCGTGACGACGGATGCGAAGAAGTACCACGGCCTGTACAAGGGCGTGGTCGTGTCGAACGTCGACCAGCTGCGTGCGGGACGGCTCCTCGTCCGCGTCTCGGACGTGCTCGGCAACGATCCGTGCATCTGGGCGAGTCCGGCGACCCCGCTGGCCGGACTCGCCAGCGGCATGTACGTCGTCCCCCTCCCCAATTCCGGCGTCTGGGTGCAGTTCGTCGACGGAGACATCAACCGGGCGGTGTGGACCGGCTTCTGGCGCGGCGGGGCGGGTGAACTGCCGCTCGCGGCGCAGGCGGCGCCCGACGGCACACCGCAGGTGGTCATCGGCACACCGGCCCAGACGTGTCTGCTGCTGTCCGACGCCCCCGGGCAGACCGGAGGCATCCTGCTCCAGCTCAAGGGTCCGGCGGGCCCGTACATCCGGATCCACGAGGGCGGCGTCGAGATCGGAGCCTCGGCCGCCGGACCGACGATCAAGGTGACGCCGGGCGGGATCGACCTCGGCAACGGCGCACTCACCGTCCTGCCGGGGTGAGCGCGATGCCCGGTCACCTCGTCACCACGGCCACCACCCTCACCTGCGGGCACGCCGGCACGGTGCAGGACACACCCGCGCAGACCAGGGTCCTCGTCGACGGAGCCCCGCTCGCCACCGTCCTGGACCAGCTGCTGGTCACCGGCTGCCCGGGGGTGAGCGGTTCGCCGCCGTGCTCGAAGGTCGTCTGGTCGGGGGTCGCGGCACGCCTGCTCGCGAGCGGCCAGGGCGTACTCGTCCAGACGGTTCCGCCGGCCGGACCGGTGCCCGGGGACGGGCAGTGCGTCGGGCCCCCGCCGACCCTGCCGCTCGTGTACGCGGTCCAGCTCCGGGCGACGGCGGTGTGAGCGGCATGGACGTCGACTTCCCGTTCCACATCGCCCGCACCGGCCGTACGGCCTCGACCGGGTACGACGAGCACGTGCGCGACATGGTCGAGCAGGTCCTCTTCACCAGGCCGGGGGAGCGGGTCAACCGGCCGGACTTCGGCTGCGGTCTGCTCGACCTCGTCTTCGAACCCACCGGTCCCGAGTTCGCCGCGGCGCTGCGGGTGACCGTGCAGGCGGCGTTGCAGCGCTGGCTCGGCGACGTCATCGCCGTCCGGTCGGTGGACGTCTTCGCCGAGGACTCCGTGCTGCGGTTCGAGATCGGCTACACGGTCCTGGCCACCGGCCAGGCCCGCACCGACACGTTCGAGGGCGGAGGCGTCCGATGAGCGCACAGCCGGGCGCGGCACGGCCCCTCGCGTCACGGGCCCGCAAGGCGCGGGCGGAGGGGCGCAACGGGATCGAGGCCGTGACGGTCGACCCGAGCCGGCGCCGGATCACCCTGACGCTGTTCGGGCCCGCACCCCAGGGCCTGGTCCCGGCGAACTTCAGGATCAGCGGCGGAGTCGTCGCCCGGGACCCGCGGGTGGTGTCCGCTGTCACGGACCCCGACGCCGACCCGGACCGCCCCGGGCGGATCGTCCTCGAAGTGGACCGCGCCGGGGACATCTCCCGGTACCTCCTGGAGGTGCTGCGCACCGACGCGCTCGGCAGGCCCGGAACGGAACCCCTCGACGGGTTCGACCCGTTCTTCGCCCGCGCCGAGTTCGGCTTCGGCCAGGACTGCCCGGCCCTCACGGACTGCGCCGCCGACCCCTGTCCGCCGCCCGCGTACCCCGAGCCGGTCATCGACTACCTCGCCAAGGACTACGAGAGCCTGCGGCGCACCCTGCTGGAACGGCTCAGCCTCACCCTGCCGCAGTGGGGGGAGCGGCACGCGGCGGACCTCATGGTCGCCCTGGTCGAACTCCTCGCGTACGCCGGCGACGAGCTGAGCTACCGGCAGGACGCGGTCGCCGCCGAGGCCTATCTCGACACCGCCCGGCTGCGGACCTCGGTGCGCCGCCACACCCGGCTGGTGGACTACCCGATGCACGACGGCTGCGCCGCCCGCGCGTTCGTCTGCCTGAACGCGCCCGCCCGGATCACCCTGGCCGCCGGCACGTTCCGGTTCAGGGCCGGCCCGGAGATCTTCGAGCCCGTCACCGCCGAGGACGTCACCGTCCATCCGGCCCACGGACGGATCCCGCTGTGGGCGTGGGGCGAACCGGAGTTCTGTCTGCCCGCCGGGGCGACCTCGGCGGCCCTGCGGGACGGGAAGGGCTTCCGCGGCCTCGCCCTGGCGCCGGGTGACGTCCTGGTCCTCGAAGAGGCCGTCGGCGCGCAGACCGGCCTGGAGGCCGATGCCGACCGCACCCACCGTCAGGCCGTGCGGCTCGTCGAGGTCCGGGAATCGGCCGACTGCCTCTACGACCAGCGTCTGCTGGAGGTGACCTGGGCCGCGGAGGACGCCCTCCGGTTCCCGCTGCGCGTGACGGCGGTCGGCGGCAAGGACTGCCGGCAGCTGCAGATCGGGGTGGCCCGCGGCAACGCCGTACTCGTCGAACACGGAGCCGGCCGCACCTGGTGCGGCCGGGAACCCGAGCGGTTCACCTGGCCGGCCCCGCCTCCCGGCGAACCCGGATGCCCCTGCCCGCCCGGCTTCGGCTGCGCGCACACCGGCGGCCCGGCCCGGCTGCCCGCGTATCCGCCGCTGCCGGTCGGCTGCTCACCGGCCGTACCGGGCGAACCGAACGCGGGCAGCGTCACCTTCAGCGCCCCCTTCCCGGCACCGGCCGACGTCGCGCGCGGCCAGGCCGCCCGTCTCGACGGCGTCGCGGACCGGGCCCGCGAGCGCCTGCTCGGTCTGCTGCGGGCAGCCGAGAGCGGCACCCCGCCCGACGCGGCGGCCATCTCCTGGCTGACGACCGTCTTCGGCGCCCGGGCGCTCGGCCGCCCGCCGCTGGGCACGGACCCGGCCGGCGCGCTGCGCACCCTCTCGGCCCGCTTCGACGAACTCCTGGAGCGCAAACTGGACCGGCTGCGGGAACTCGCCGCCCGGGCGCGGGCCGGGTACGTCCTGCGGGGCGACGACGAGGGCTGGGAGACCGGCCAGAGCTGGGGCGAGGACGAGGGGGACGCGCTCGACCCCGCCCGGACCGTCTTCCACGGGCCCGCCGCCCGGGCCCTGGCACCCGACCCGAGGGAAGCCCTCCCCGCCGTGCGGGTGACCGCAGCGGCCGGCGGCGACCCCTGGCTGCCCCGGCGCGACCTGCTCGACAGCGGACCCGCCGACCGCGACATGGTCGGCGAGGCCGACGAGGACGGCGTGCTCCGTCTGCGCTTCGGCGACGGCACGGCCGGCGCCCTGCCCGCTCCGGGCACCGTCCTCGAACTGCGGTACCGCCTGGGCAACGGCCTGGCCGGGAACGTGGCGGCGGAGGCCATCGACGCGATCGAACTCTGCCGCACCACGGGTGTCACCGTCGAGGTGCGCAACCCCTTGCCGGCCACCGGCGGCACCGACCCCGAGCCCGTCGCCCAGGTCCGTGCGCGAGCGCCGCACGAGGCGGCACGCCGGCTCCTGCGCGCCGTCGCCGCCCAGGACTACGCGACCCTGGCCGCCGAGGCGCCCGGAGTGCAGCGGGCCGGAGCCCGGCTGCGCTGGACGGGCGCCTGGTACGAGGCGCAGGTCTCCGTCGACGCTCTCGGCACGCCGACCGCCCCCGCCGCGCTCCTCGACGTGGTGCGCGAGCGGCTCCACCGCGCCCGCCGGATCGGCCACGACCTCGTCGTCGGCTCCGCGCGGACGGTGCCGCTGCGTCTTGCCCTGTGCGTGGTGGCCGAACCGCACGCCGTGGCCGGTCATGTGCGGACGGCGGTGGCCCGGGTGCTCGGCACCGGGACGCTCCCCGACGGCACGCGCGGGCTCTTCCACCCCGACGAGCTGACCTTCGGCACGGCCGTGCGGGTGAGCCGGATCGTCGCCGCGGTCGCCGCCGTGCCCGGCGTCCGGTCGGCGAAGGTCACCGCCCTCGAGCGGCTCTTCGAGCCGTCCGGGCAGCCGCTGCGCGACGGGGTCCTGACCCTGGGCCCGCACGAGGTGCCCCGGCTGGACGGCGATCCGGCCCGACCCGAGCACGGCGTTCTGGAACTGGAGATCGGAGGCGGCCGATGAACAGCCACGGCGGACCCGGCGACATCGTCGGCGGCGCGAGCGACTGCGGGTGCGGCGGCTGCGGCCCGCACTCCGGGCCGCCCACCCCGGCGGACGTGTACAATCCGCCGGGCCTGTCCGCCCTCCGCTACCGGGCCGGAACGCACGGGCAGTTCATGGCCTCGATGCGGGAGCGGATCGCGAGCCGGCCCGCGCTCGCGGCACTGCGCACCCGCGAGCCGGACGACCCCGCGATCGCGCTGCTCGACTGCTGGGCGGTCGTCGCCGACATCCTCACCTTCTACACCGAGCGCCATGCCCAGGAGGGTTTCGTGGCCACGGCCGGGGAGCAGGAGTCGCTCGTCCTGCTCGGCCGCCTCGTCGGCCACCGTCCACGGCCCGCGCTCGGCGCCGGCGGCCACCTCGCCTACACCCTCGACCCGGGGGCCCGATCCACCGTGCCGGCCGGAACACAGGCCAGGAGCGTGCCCTCCCCGGGGCAGTTGCCGCAGACCTTCGAGACCGCCGAGGACCTCGACGCCGACGCGCAGTGGAACACCCTGGCGGTCCGCCTCACGGCGCCCCCGCCGCTGTCCCCGTACTCCTCCCGCGACGGCGGCCCCGAACCCGTCACCTTCACCGGCGCCGCGCTCAACCTCAGGGCAGGCGACAGGATCCTCGTCCTGTTCGCCGCCGGGCAGACGCCCCAGGTGCGGACCGTCGCCGACGTCACCCCCGATTTCACGCTCGGACGAACCACGGTGACCTTCCTCCGGGAAGCCCCGCCCGATCTTCCCGCCCGGGCCCACTCCGCCCTGAGCTCCGCGGAGCGCGCCGCCCCGCGCCGCGCCGCGGTCGAGCCGCTCCGCGCGGCCCTGGAGGAGGCACGCGACCTCCTGACGCCCGAGACCGACCCCGACGACCTGTACGAGGCGCTGGCCCAGGCGGACCGCCTGGTCGCGGAGGGCATCGCCTTCCTCCCGGAGGTACGGGACGGCGTGCTGGCCCGCTGGGCCGACCGGGAAGTCGCCCGGGCGGTACGGGCCGTGCGCGCGGCGCTCGTCGCCGTGGCCGCCGACCGGCGCCGAAGCCTGCCCGACATCGAGTACCTGCGCGAACTCGCCCGCAGTCTGGTCTGCCCCGCCTCGCACGAGGACCGCAGCGCGGGAGACGAGGAGTGCGACCGGGCGACGGCGCTCGTCGCCACCGCCGCCGTCCTGCCGGCCCTGCGCCGTACGCCCGCCCGCCTCCCGGCCTCCGGCCGAGAGGTCGGCACGTCCCTCGGCGCCTTGTGGGACCCGCGGTCCGACGCCGTCCCCGGCCTGCTCGCCGCCGCCGACCCCCGGCTCGCGGGAAGCATCCACCGGGCCTGGGCGACCCAGCGGATCGCCGCACCGCGGCAGACGTCCGGCATCCAGGTCCTGAGGATCAAGGGCCGCCCGCTCGCCGGGCCCCGCACCGGGGACGGCTCGGAGACCGAGAACATCTACCTGGAGGGCGCGCACGACGGCGTGCTGCCGGGCATGCACGTCGTCACCGAGCAGGCCCGTGACGACGGTTCCTCGCCCCAGGTGTTCGTGGTGGAGGTGGTGACGACGGCCCAGGTGCGGCTGCCCGTGCCGACACCGGAGGACGCCCCGCCGATCACCGTCCCGGTCACCCGGATCACCGTCGACGGCGCATGGTACGAGGACCACGACGGCAGGGTGCCCTACGAGAGCATCACCGTACGGACCGGCGGCGACCCCCTCGTCCTCGCGGAGCAGCCGGTCACCGAGGACGTCGCGGGCAGCCGGATCGAACTCGCGCAGGTCCACGCCGGGTTGCGGCCGGGCCGGCGCCTGATCGTCTCCGGGGAGCGGACCGACATCCCCGGGACGACGGGAGTCACCGCCGCCGAACCGGTGATGCTCGCGGCGGTCCGGCAGAGCCTCGGCGCCGACGGGCCCGGGGAGTCGGTCCGCACGACCCTCCTCCTCGCGGCCCCGCTCGCCTACACGTACCGGCGCGACACGGTGGTGATCCACGGCAACGTCGTCCCCGCGACACAAGGGGAGACACGTACGGAGGTGCTCGGCAGCGGCGACGCCGCCCGCGCCCGGCAGTCCTTCCCGCTGCGCCAGGTGTCCGCCTCCGCCCCGCTCACGCACCTGCCCGCCGCCACCGCCGACGGCGCCGAACCCGCCCTGACCGTACGGGTGGACCAGGTCCGCTGGCACCTCTCCGAGGACCTGTCGCTCCTCGGCCCCCAGGACCACGGCCACCGGTTGACCGAACGCCCGGGAACGGCATCGGTCGCCTTCGGGGACGGGATCCACGGATCACGGCTCCCCACGGGTCTGGAGAACGTCACCGCCACGTACCGCACCGGTGCGGGAGCCGGCGGCAACCTGCCGGCCGGCCGGATCACCCAGCTCGCCGGCCGGCCCCCCGGCGTCAACGCCGTGACCAACCCGCTGCCCTCCACGGGCGGCACGGACGCCGACGGACCCGAAGACATCCGCGCCGGCGTTCCGCTGCGCTGCCGCGCCCTGGACCGGCTGGTGTCCGTGCAGGACTACGCCGATTTCGCCCGGGCCCGCCCGGGCATCGGACGGGCCACGGCCGCCCGCCTGTTCGACGGGCGACGAGAGCTCGTGCACCTCACCGTCGCCGGCGTCGACGACGCCCCGATCGACGTCTCGGACCCGCTGCTCAGCGGCCTGACCACCGCCCTGGCCGCATACGGCGACCCCCACCTGCCCGTCACCGTCGACGTCCGCGAACGCGTCGTTCTCGTCCTGTCGGCAGGACTCAGAGTGCTGCCCGACCACACCTTCGACACCGTCGAGACGGCCGTACGGGCGGCGCTGCTCCGCACCCTCGGCTTCGCCGCACGCGACCTCGCCCGGCCGGCCCACCTGAGCGAGGTGCTCGCCACCGCACAGGCCGTGCCCGGCGTCGACCACCTCGACGTCGACGTCTTCGCCGGAATCCCGGCGACCGGCGACCCCCTGGCCCTCGTCCGTCTGCCCGCCTCGCTGCGGGAGGCGGCGGACGCCGTCGACGCGCGGCCGGCCCGGGCCCTGCGCACGTTCCACACCGTGGGCCAGGACGCCACCGGGTCCGACGACACCCTCACCTCGATCGCCCTCGCACACGGGCTGAGCGTGGCCGAACTCGTCGCCCTCAACCCCACGCTGCGCGCGGTCGGTCTGCGGCAGGGCCGCCGACTGACCGTCTTCTCCGGCATCCGCCCCGCCCAGCTCGCCGTGTTCGCCCCCGACCTGCCCGAGACGCTGATCCTGCGGAGGATCCCATGACCGCCGAGCCCGGGCCGAGCCTCTACGACCTGCTGCCCGCCCTC
Organism: Streptomyces sp. R44; assembly: GCF_041053105.1. Taxonomy (NCBI): domain Bacteria; kingdom Bacillati; phylum Actinomycetota; class Actinomycetes; order Kitasatosporales; family Streptomycetaceae; genus Streptomyces; species Streptomyces sp. R44. The sequence continues at coordinate 8,098,315 of NZ_CP163444.1, forward strand.
CACCGGCGCCGCGACGCCGAGCAGGGCGGGCCGCTGGAGGCGCTCCTCGGCGTGATCGAGGAGCAGCGCGCCGTCGTCGGCCAGGCGATCGACCAGAGCTACGCCGACCTGTTCGTCGAGACCTGCCAGGCGTGGGTACTGCCCTACCTCGGGGCCCTGGTGGGCTACGCGCCGCTGCCCGGATACGAGGAGGTGCTCGCCCGCCGGGACGAGAGCGCGGCCCGGCTCGCCCGCGTCGTCGCGCCCCGCCGCGACGTCGCCCGCACACTGGCCGACCGCCGCCGCAAGGGGACCCTCGCCGTCCTGGAGGACCTCGCCCGGGACGTCGCCGACTGGCCCGCCCGGGCCGTGGAGTTCCGGCACCTGCTCGGCTTCCACCAGCCCGTGCGGCTGTACGCCACGCACCCGGCGGACACCGCGGACCGGCTGCGCCGCGGGCAACTGGCCGACCTGCGGCGCGGCGCGGAACTCGACCTGGTGGACGGGCCCTTCGACCGGCTCGCCCACACCGTCGACGTGCGCCGGCTCGACTCCGCACACCGCCCTGGCGGCCGCCACGGCATCCCGGCCGTCGGCCTGTTCGTGTGGCGTCTCGGCGCCTACCCCGTCACCCGCGCTCCGGCGTACTGCCGTGACCGCGACCGCGCCCACTACACGTTCAGCGTCCTGGGCAACGACACACCGCTCGCGACCCGGCCGGTGCGCGAACCGGCGCCCCACCACATCGCGGACGAGACCAACGTGCCCGGCCTGATCCGGCGCCGTGCCTTCGAGACGAGCACGGCGCACTACTACGGCCCCGGCAAGAGCCTCTGCGTCTACGTCGACGACGAGCCCGTCCCGCTCACGGCGATCGTCCCGGCGGACCTCTCCCGGTGGAGCTACGTTCCGCGGCGCGGCCAGGTCGCCGTCGATCCGGTTCTGGGACGCATCGCCTTCCCGGCCCGCTCCGCGCCCGACACCGGCGTCCGGGTCAGCTACCACTACGCGTTCGCGGCGGCCCTGGGCGGCGGCGAGTACCCCCGTACGGAACCGGTGCCGGAGCCCGCGCCCGGTGCTCCGGCCCCGGCGGAGCCCTATCGCGTGGGCCCCGGGCAGCGGTTCGAACGACTCAAGGACGCCCTCGTGGCATGGCGCCGCGACAAGGCGGCCGACCCGTCCCGCCGTCAGGCGGTCATCGAACTGGTGGGGCCGGCGGTGCTGCAGGAGCAGATCGACATCCGCCTCGACCGCGGCGACCGGCTCACCGTACGCGCCGCGCCCGGCAGCCGCCCCGTCCTGCGTCTCCTCGACTGGTACGCCAACCGCCCCGACGCCCTGCGGATCACCGGCACCGGCAGGGGCAAGGGCCCCCTGCCGGAGATCAGGCTCGCGGGCCTGCTGGTGACCGGGCGCAGCGTCCGGGTGCAGGGCGCCGTCGGACGGGTCACGATCAGCCACTGCACCCTCGTCCCGGGGTGGTCGCTGGACGCGGAGGGGCACTGCGAGCACCCGCAGCAGCCAGGCCTCGAACTCGTCCGCACACCCGCCTGCCTGGAGATCGAGCACAGCATCACCGGCACGCTCGTCGTCGTCGCCGACGAGACCCGCAGCGGCCCCAACCAGGTCTTCCTCTCCGACTCCGTCCTCGACGCCACCTCCGCCGCGCTGCCCGCGCTCACGGGCCCCGACGGCGAGTGCGCGTACGCCGAGCTGTCGGCGCGCCGCACCACGGTCATCGGCTCGGTGCACGTCCAGTCCGTCGGCCTCGTGGAGAACTCCCTGCTCGACGGCGAGGTCGAGGTCTGCGTGCGCCAGCGCGGCTGCATCCGCTTCTCCTACCTGGCGCCCGGCTCGCGCACACCGGCTCCCTTCCACTGCGAGCCGGCCCACTCCGGCGCACCGGACCGCGTGGTCCCCCGCTTCACCAGCACCCGCTACGGAACCCCCGGGTACGGCCAACTCGCGCCCGGATGCGCCGAGGAGATCCGGCGCGGCGCGGACGACGGCTCCGAACTCGGCGCCTTCCACGACCTGTTCCAGCCCCAGCGCGACGACGGGCTGCGCACGAGGCTGGCGGAGTTCACGCCGGCCGGCGCTTCGAGCGACGTCCTGTTCGTCACCTGACCCGTCCCTTCCGAAAGGCACGCACACCATGGCCGTGGACATCTCACGCGTCTCGTTCGACCCGTCCAAGCACTACTCCCGCCTCATCCACCAGCAGGGCCGCGTCACGCTCGACGCCGACGCCAACGAACAGACACAGGTCCTCCTGCACTACCTGCGCACCGTCGTCGCCGACGTGCTCGGGCCCACCGCCCGCCCCGAGTCCGCTCCCGGGTTCGACGTCTCCCGGGTGCCGGACGACCCGGACGCGGACCTGCTGATCGGGCCCGGACGCCTGTACGTCGACGGGCTGCTCGTCGAGAGCGGCGAGGAGACCACGTACCTCGGCCAGCCCGAGGGCTACGTCGACCCGGACCGAGGCGCGGTCCCCGACGGCCCCTTCGGGGTGTACCTGCGGGCCTGGGAGCGTGAGATCACCGCGATCCAGGACCCGTCGATCCGCGAGGTCGCGCTCGGCGCCACCGGCCCCGACACCGCGGCCCGCGCCAAGGTGGTCTGGCAGGTCGCCCTGCACCCGTACGGGAACGACGACCCCGGCAGCTCCGGAGCGGCGGACGCCCTGCGCACCTGGCTGGCCCGCCTGCACGGGCCGAAGGGCCGGATGGCCGCCCGCACCGGGGACGACCGCACAGGTCCCGCCGAACCGTGCGTCATCGCCCCCGAAGCCCGGTACCGCGGACCGGAGAACCAGCTCTACCGGGTGCAGATCCACACCTCCGGCGTCGGCGCCCGGCCCGGCGACGACCACACCCACCTCCACCCCGTGCCCGCGGCCCGCAAGCGGGGAGCGGCGGCCAGGGGAAAGGCCGCCGAACCGGACACCGCCACCTTCGTCTGGTCCCGGGAGAACGCCTCCGTCGCCTTCCCGGTCGCCCGGGTCGCCGGCCCCGTCGTGACCCTGGAGTCCTGGGGGCGGGACGGCAGCCTCGGCCTCGACGTGGGTGACTGGGTCGAACTGCTCGACGACGCCACGGCCGTACGGGCGGCGGACGACCTGCCGACCGCCCCCGCGCCGCGCATCCACCGGATCACCGCCCTGGACGTGGCCGGCCGGACCGTGACGCTGGACGCCGACCCGAACGACGCCGCCCCCGGTGCCGAGCCCCCGGCCCCGGCCGTGACCGGAGATCCCGAGCTGCACCCGTACCTGCGCAGGTGGGACCACCGCCCGCCGCCGGGAGCGGACGCCCTGCCGGTCGTCCTCGACACGTGGATTCCGCTGGAGGACGGCGTCGAGGTGCGGTTCAGCGCCCCGCCGGCGCCGGACGACCTTCCCAAGAAGGCGGCGCACAAGCCGCCCCGTTTCCGGCGCGGAGACCACTGGCTCGTGCCGGCCCGTACCGTCTCCGGCGACGTGCTCTGGCCGCAGGACCCGGAAGGCCCGGCCGCCGTGGAGCCGCACGGTGTGGTCTACCGGTACGCACCGCTGGCCTACGTGCCCGCCCAGGGCGACCCCGTCCCCCTCGTGCCCGTCTTCACGCCCCTGTTCCCGTGAGCCCGTCCCCCGATGCCGGCCACCAGCGGACGCCGGCGCCGCTGCACGGCCTGGAGCGCCGGGCGGCGAAGGCGGCGCCCGCGGTGGACCACCGCCTGGAGGCCGAGGCGGACCGGTTCGCCGGGACCCTCGCGGACCGTCGCACGGCGGGCGACGCGGGGCCGGTGCGTCCGATGCCGCCGCTGCCCGTGTCCGCCCCTCCTCCGCCCGGCTCCGCCGGCGCGCCCCTGGACGCGCACACACGGCGCGAGATGGAGTCCCGGCTGGGCTGGGACCTCACGCACGTCCGCGTGCACACCGGCAGGCAGGCCGCCGAGTCGGCCGCCGCCCTCGGCGCCCGGGCGTACACGACCGGCCCGCACATCGTCTGCGGCGGCGGCGAGGACCCCGCCTCGGCGTCCGGGCGCCGCCTGCTCGCCCACGAACTGGCCCACGTGGCGCAGCAGGCCCGTGGCGAGGGCCACGGCACGGTCCATCTCAAACCCCAGGCCCCGCCGAAACCGAAGACCCCCGCCGCCCGGCTGTTCCCGCTGAAAGTGACGCGCGTGATGTCCCCGCCGGAGCTGCTGCGCGAGTTCGTCCGGCAGTACTACCGGGCCACGAGCGAGCAGGAGGTCGACCGGCGCCTCGCCTGGTGGCACTGGGAAGCCGGGCGCGTCCGGTCGGCGACCGCCGACGACGTCCGCAGGGGAGAAATCCAGCTGCGCGTCACCGACGTCACGCAGGCCGCCGCGGAACGCCTGGCCCCGGCCGAGCAGGCCCAGGTCAACGAGGAGGCGAACGTCCGGTTCTGGCGCGAGAGCGGCCTCGCGCCGGGAACGAAGCTGGGCACCGGCCCCGAGGACGCCCCACTGCGCGCGCGGTGGCTGGGCGCCCGGGCCGACGTCCTCCAGGAGCACGAACAGCGCCGGGAGATGGCGGCGCTGCCCGAGGACATCCGGCGCGTCCTGTTCAGCGGCACGCGGACCCTGGCCCCGGCGGAGTACGAGACCGTCCTGCGGATCGCACGGAAGCTGAGCGCGCTGGACCAGGCGCAGCGGGCGGAGTACCTCAGCCGCGTCAACGCGGGCACGAACGACTGGTCCGAACTCGACGCCTCGATCGAGAGGTTCACGGTCCAGCAACACGCCCGGGAGAACGAGGCGCTCCGGACCAGGGAGGCGGAGGCGACCCTCTTCGGCTGCGAGGACCTGTACGAGCTGTGGGCCCGCCGCAACCGCCTGCGGGCGGCGGCGGTCTTCGCCATGGGGCCCTACGCGGGAGTCTCCGCAGGCGCGCCGGCCGAACTGCAGGAGGCCGGAACCCGCTTCCAGGAAGGCCTCGCACGGCACGGCTTCGCCGACGAGGCGGCGTTCCTCGCCGCGATGGAGACGTACCGGCTGCGGTTCAGGTCCGAGGCCGTCCAGCTCGGCCTCGACGTCCTGGCCCGCTACGACCACCTCCTCTACGAGGAGCGGCTGCGGCTGAACAGCCCCGGATACGCGGAGAAGATGGTCGCCGGCATCGCGGCGACGCAGGCGGGCGCCCAGTACACGGCGGCGGCCGAGCAGGAATCCCTCGCCCGGCTCATCGAGTCGACGGCGGACCCCGAGTCGATGCGCGAGCGGCTCCGTGCCCACCAGGAGGCCTTCCGCCACCGCGAGGAGGCCGCCTCGCTGCGCGGCTCGGCCGCGGCGGCGGTGGTGACCGCCTCCGGCGACGACCCGCTCGTCGACCCCGAACAGCTGGGCCGGGCCACCGACCGCGAGAAGCTGACGCGGCTCGACGCCCCCGCCGCCCGGCAGTACCTGCTCGACGTGACGGCGGAGCGGCTCGCGGACACGGGCAGGGCCCGCCGCGAGTTCATCGACGACCCCGAGCGGGTGTTCAGCCAGTCGCCGCTCGTCGAGGCGACCAAGCGGACCCAAGGGGTGGACGAGGACACGATCTACGCCTGGATCGTCCGCGACCACCTGGAGGCGGTCCGCCAACGGCACATCTTCTCCGCCGTCGTCGTCGGCATCATCTCCGTCGTACTGATGGCGCTGGTGCCGGGCGGGGGCTGGCTGGCGGCGGCCGCTCTGGTCGCGAACACGGCGATCAGCGGGTACCAGGCGATCGAGGCGATCGAGGAGTACCGCAAGGAGGCCGTCGAGTACCGACTGGCCTTCCTCTCGGAGGAGCCGTCGCTGTTCTGGGTGGGGGTCGCCGTCGCCGCGGCCGCCGTCGACCTCGGGATGACGACGGGCGCCCTGCTGAAGATGTCGGCGAAGGGCCTCACCGCGCTCGAAGGGCCGCTGCGCGAGTTCTCCGCGGCCACGGACATCGAGACGGCCACCACTCGCTACCAGGCGCTCAGCGCCCGGATCCGGACGGTCGAGGACCTGACGCCGGAGGTCAAGGCCGCGGTCCAGGAGGCCGGCGCCGCGAAGCTCGCGTTCGAGACGGCGGTGGGCCGGGCCATGGGAAAGCTCGGATCGCTGCCGATCTTCAACCCGGACTGGTACAAGGCCGTCTACTACGGCCTCAAGACGGGGGTGAGGACACTCGCCAGATTCCGCAAGGAGCCGCGGCTCTACGCGCTCATGGGCGATGTCACCCAGATGTCCGCGGCGACGCGGGCCGAACTCGAGACGGCGTTCGGCCGGCTCCAGAAGATCGTCGCGACGGCCGAACGCACGGGCATGGACGACGCCACGGCCCTGCGGTACGTGGACCGGCTCGCCGACGAACGGGAGGCGGGCCAGAGCGCCTTCGAAGCGCTCATGAAGGACATGAAGGAGTGGCGGCCGCCGACTCCCCAGCAGGTCCGGGCCGAGGCGAGGCTCGGCGAGGCGAGCGAGCTTCTCGCGGATCTGGGCCAGGAGAGGGCCGGACTGCTCGCCGAGCGGGCGGCCCGGCCGAGGACGCCCTCGGGCGCGGTCGACACCGAGCGGATCGGGGAGATCGACGCCCGGCTGAGAGAGCTCGACGACGAGGTCGTCCGCAGCGGCCCGGACCAGGGCAGGGTGCTGCGCGAAGGAGAGCTCACCCGTGCCCGGCACGGCCTGGACGCGGCGCAGGAGCTCGCGGAGGCCGCACGGGTCAGGCCGACGGTCCGGATGCGGCAGTACTTCAACGCCTCACGGGAGAAGGCCGCGGTCGCGGTCGCGAAGACCGACCAGGTGGGACCGCTGCTGCGGACCCCCTCCGGGCTCGACGTCGATCACGTCGTCTCGCTCCAGCGCATCTCCGAGATGCCGGGCTTCGAGAAGCTGAGACCCCATGAGATCAGGGCCCTCGCCGTCCGCGAGGACAACCTCGTGCGCATGGACGCCCTCGCGAACGCTTCCAAGGGCGACCGCAGCTGGCGGACGTGGAAGCAGGCCGGGTACTACTACGGGCCCGATGTCATCGAGAAGTGGGCGGCCAAGGACGCCGAGCTGACGAAGACGATCCAGGACTGGATCCAGGCGACGGTCCGCGGCCGCTGACCGCTGACGGGGGCGCGGGATCACCCTTTCGAGTCGCTTGGCCGGGGCCGGAGAGGGTAGTGCGCAGACGCCGGGCCGCGCAGCGCCGTCCGGCGGACGACCTGCGGCGACGGGGAGAGGGATGGCCAAGGACCTGTCACTTCCGGTGCCCGCACTGCGCCTGCTCGGCACCTTCGGCCTCGACCTCGCGGACGGCGGGCGAGCGGGCGTCGAAGCCCCCGGGCAGCGGGTGCTGGCCTTCCTGGGGCTCAACCGGTGCACCACCCGCGGCATCCTCGCCGGCACCATGTGGCCCCACGCCACCGAGGCCCATGCGCAGGGCAGCCTGCGCTCCGCGCTGTGGCGGCTGCGCCGCGCCGGCGCCGGGGTCGTCGAGAGCCGTGGCGAGGTGCTGTCGCTGTCCGAGGACGTCACGGTCGACGTGCGCGTGTGCGTCCGTGCCGCCCTGTCGGTGGTGAACGACGCGGAACCGCGCGACGAGGCGGGCCTCGGCCTGCTGGCCGCCGGCGACCTGCTGCCCGGATGGGACGAGGAGTGGGTGGTCGTCGAACGCGAACGGCTGCGCCAACTGCGGCTGCACGCGCTGGAGGCGCTGAGCGCCCGTCTGTCCCGGGACGGCCGCCACGCGCTCGCCCTCGACGCCGCGCTGATCTGCGTGGGCATCGATCCCCTGCGCGAGAGCGCACACCGGGCGGTCGTCGCCGTCCACCTCGCCGAGCACAACACCGCCGAGGCCGTCCGCCACTACGAGACCTTCCGCGCCCTGGTCCGCGAGGAACTGTCCATCGAACCCTCCCCGCAGTTCACCGCGATGCTCCCCCCGTCCGTCCTCCGCCGCCCACCCCGCCTCGTCCGCCCCTCTCCGCCGCCGCCCCTCCCCGACCCGGGCCGCGTCCGCCCCGTCATGTGACAGGTCTGTCCGAGGGGCGCTCCCTGATGTGATCATGATGTCTTCGCAGAGGTCGAGTGGGGGGATCAGAGCATGGACTTCGTGCTGCCGTTGGACGCTGCCGCCGCGACACTGGAGACGGCCGGGGGCAAGGGGGCGGCGCTGTCCGAGCTCGCGCGCGGCGGGCTTCCGGTGCCGGGCGGGTTCCATGTGACGACCGCCGCCTACCAGGAGTTCGTCTCCTCGACCGGGGTGGCGGACCGCATCCGCGCCGAACTCGCCGTCGCGTCCGGACCGGACGACGGCCCGGACACCGGCGCGGGTGCCCGCATCCGGGCGCTGTTCGACGAGGGCCCGCTCCCCGCCGCTCTGGAGCGGGCCGTCTCGAAGGCGTACGCGGAACTCGGTGACGGCGCCCGCACGGTCGCCGTGCGGTCCTCGGCCACGGCGGAGGACCTGCCCGACCTGTCCTTCGCCGGCCAGCAGGACACGTACCTGAACATCACCGGCGAGAGCGCCCTGCTAGCTGCCGTCCGCCGCTGCTGGGCCTCCCTGTGGACCGACCGCGCCCTCGCGTACCGGGCCAGGGCGGGCATCGCGCACGAGGACGTCTCGCTCGCCGTGGTGGTGCAGGAGCTGGTGGCCGCCGACGCCGCCGGGGTGATGTTCACCGTCGACCCGCTCGGCGGGCGGGCCGACCGGCTCGTGGTCAACGCCGCCTGGGGACTGGGCGAAGCCGTCGTCAGCGGACTGGTCACCCCGGACACCCTGGTCGTCGACCGGGCGGACCTGTCCGTCGTGGAGGAACGTGTCGCCGCCAAGGAGGTGATGACCGTCCCCACCGCCGACGGCACCGCCGAGCGTCCGGTCCCCGCCGACCGGCGCGAGGCTCCGGTCCTCACCGCCGCGGAGGCCGGTGAACTGGCTCGGCTCGGGCTCGCGATCGAGGAACTGTACGGGGAGCCCCGCGATGTCGAGTGGGCGCGCGAGGCAGGTGCCTTCCGCATCCTCCAGGCACGCCCGATCACCACGGTCGCGGAGCCCGGGCCCGAGGTGTGGAACGACAGCACCGGCACCGACTCGCTGTGGACGAGCGCCAACCTGGGCGAGGCCGTCCCGGACGTGATGACGCCCGCGACCTGGTCGTTCGTCAAGGCGTTCATGGGCGACGTCATGGTCGGGGCCACCCTGGAGGGACGCCCGATGTACGGGAACATCGGCGGCCGCTTCTACATGAACCTCAGCGTCACGGCCACCCTCGCGGCGGCGTTCGGGCAGGGCCGGAAGTTCGCCCGGGCCAACGAGCTGGTGTTCGGTCGTCTTCCGGAGGGCGTGGCCGTTCCGCTGCTGCCCGCGTCCCGGCTGCGGGTCTGGCGCGACACCCTCGGCGAGGCGTTCGCGGTGATGAGCCGCATCCGCGCGAACGGGAAGCTGCTGCCCGCGTTCCTGGAGGAGGCGCCCGAACGCTGCGAGGCGCTGCGGGCCCGCGTCGCCGGCGCGGAGACCGCGGGGGACCTGTCGGCACTGTGGGCGACGGAGGTGGCTCCGTACTTCCGGCGCTGCTGCCACATGCTCCAGGCCGCCACCCGCCAGGGCGGCGACTCCCTGGTCAGGGTACGCGGCACCCTGGAGTCCCTGGTGGGCGAAGAGGCCGCCGACCTCATGACCACCGGCCTCGGCGACGAGGGCGAACTGGCCAGTATGGGGCCGCTGCTCGGCCTGGAACGGCTCGCCCGCGGCGAGACCGACCGCGACGCCTACACCCGCGCCTACGGGCACCGCGGCCCGCACGAGTTCGAGGTGTCCCTCCCGCGGCCCGCCGAGGACGCGCGGTGGATCGACCGGCAGCTCGCCGCCCTGAGCACGGTGGAGGAGGACGCCGCACTGCGGATCGGACGGCAGACGGCGGCCCGCGCGGCGGCGTGGGAGCGCCTGGCCGTCGCACACCCCCGGCGGGTGGCGGGCATCCGCGCCGCGGTGAACACCTGGGCCGCCTCGGCACGCCTGCGGGAGGCCGCCCGCACCGAGGTAGCCCGCGTCTTCTGGCTGCTGCGCACGTTCGTCCTGCGCGCCGGAGAGATCAGCGGGGCGGGGGAGGACCTGTTCTTCCTGTCCCGCGAGGAGATCCTCACCGTCCTCGGCGGCGACCGGGCCCCGCTCGCCGCGGTGCCGGCCCGCCGCGCCGCGTACGAGACCTATCGCGCGCTCCCCGTCTACCCGACCCTGATCCGGGGCGAGTTCGACCCGGATGTCTGGGCCGCCGACCCGAACCGGCGGGCCGACCTGTTCGACGCCCACGACACGACGCCCGCCACGGACACGGTCGCGGGCTCGCCCGCGTCCGCCGGGGTGGTGGAGGGCATCGCCCGGGTCGTCGCCGGCATCGAGCAGGGCGAGGCCGTCCGGCCGGGCGAGATCCTGGTCACCACGGTGACCAACATCGGCTGGACGCCGCTGTTCACAAGGATCTCGGCGATCGTGACGGATGTCGGCGCGAACCTCTCGCACGCCTCGATCGTGGCCCGGGAGCTCGGCATCCCGGCCGTGGTGGGCTGCGGGAACGCCACGACACGCATCCGGACGGGGGACAGGATCCGGGTGGACGGCGGCCGCGGGACCGTCGACGTCCTGGAGGCGACGACGGCACCCGAACCCGTGTGATGCCTCGGCCGACCGCCTGACCGAACCCCCAGCGTACGAACGGATGAACCCACCGGTGCCCCAGCACGCCCAGGCCATGCGCCGCCACTTCCATGAGGCCGCGGCACGACGCGGCTTCTCGGTCGCCCCCGCGCAGGAGGCCGCCGTCGAACGGCTCGCCCACCTGGCCGCCGAACTCGCCCGGCCGGCCTGGACCTTCCCCAGGCCGCCCCGCGACCTCTACGTCTGGGGCCCGGTCGGCCGGGGGAAGTCCTGGCTCGTGGACACCTTCTACGAAGGACTGCCCACCCCGCGCAAGCGCCGCCTGCACTTCCACGACTTCTTCCGCCGGCTGCACGACGGGGTGACCCGGCCGGGCGCCCGCCACGACGGACAGAGCGCCGTCGACAGCGCACTCGACGAGCTGATCGGCGACAGCAGGGTCCTGGTCTTCGACGAGTTCCACGCACACGACGCGGGCGACGCGATGCTGATCGCGCGCCTGTTCCGCACGCTGCTCGACCGCCGGATCACCCTGGTCACCACCTCGAACTACCCGCCCGCCGGACTGATGCCGGACCCGCTCTATCACCACCTGTTCGAGCCGACCATCCAGCTCATCGAGGAGCGGATGGACGTCCTGGACGTCACGGGGCCGGTGGACTTCCGCCGCGTCGCGGCGCCCGCCGCGGCGGACGGCGGCCGCCGGTTCGCGACGGGCCTGTGTCTGCCTCCGGGCGACCCCGGCCTGGATGAGCTGGGCCTCCCCGCCCCGGAGCCCGCGGAGGCCACCGCCGTCCAGGCCCATCTGCGGGAGCTGCCGGCCCGCGCGGTGCGCGGAGAGCTCGTCTGGCTCGCCTTCGACGCCCTGTGCGAGGCCGCGACGGGAGTGCCCGACTACCTCGCCCTCGCCGAACGGTTCCCCACCCTGGTCCTGGACGGTGTGCCGCCGCTGGCCGAGGCCTCCGCGGACGGACGGCAGCGGTTCGCGAACCTCGTCGACGTGGCCTGCGACCGTGACGTCCGGCTCGTCCTCATCGGCGCCGACCCCCTGACCGGCCTCTCCGCCGGCCAGGCCCTCACCCGCGACCTGGACCGCACGGCAAGCCGCCTCGCGATGCTCCGGCGGACGGACCGAGCTCCGGTTCCTCCTCCCGTCACCCCTGACCGTGCCGCGCGATCACGACCGGCTCCTCGATGAGCCGCACCGTCGGCGCCGGCTCGGGCACCGGACGCCTCCATGTGCCCTCCTCGTCCGCGACCTCGGCGAACTCCCAGTTCCGGCAGGTCTTGTCGAGTGCCAGCGGGTAGAGGGTGAGCGTGCCGTCCGGTGCGAGGTGCATCCGGAGGAAGCCCTTGTGTTCGTCGACGGACTGCCCGGACATCTGCCAGTCGGCCACCAGGCCACGGTTCGTCCACAGCACCCACAGGGCGAAGAGCTGGGAGCCCAGGCAGGCGCCCATCACGGCGGCGACGACCAGCAGGATCGCCACGAACGCGAAGCCGTTCCAGGAGGACGGCACCGACCGGGTGATGGCGACGGTGACGGCCAGGGCCGCGGCGGCGACCGCCGCCTGGAACAGTACGGCCGCGAGCGGACCGGACGGGGCCCGGGGGCGCCGTTCGCGCAGCAGACCCCTGCCCCAGCCGATCACGAAGGACAGGACGAAGAGGGCGGCACTGGCGCAGAGCAGGCGGAGCACGTCGTCGGCATCGGCGTTCCGCAGGGCCCCGACGGGATGGTGCCGGCCCTCGGCCAGCGCGAACGCGCCGCTCGCGATCAGGACGAGCACCATCTGCACCGCCCCGGCCAGGACGGCGAATCCGGGGTTGCGCCGCGGGAGCCAGTACCGCGACCAGGGCTTGGCGATCGCGCCGGTGAGCGAGCGGGACTCCGCCGCGTCCGGGTACGTGCGCTGGGCGAGGGCGAAGGCCGTCGGCGGCTTGTCCTTCTTCTGCATGCGCGAGGTGGCCGGCGGCAGCGGCAGGACCTTCGGGAGCCTGTGGGTGGACGAGAGGTACGCCCCGCCCAGGCCGCACGTCACCATCTGGCGCCGCCGGGGGTCCGGGGGCAGGGCGTCGTCGGCCCCGGCCCCGTCGTCGGGCAGGCGCTCCGCGTAGCGGGCGTAGTGGTGCTTGTCGCCGGTCAGCCACAGCCGGATCGAGGCTCCCGTCTCCTCGTGCTTCCGGGTCGTCCGGTCGAAGCGGGACCGCACGATGTTGCGGTCGAACCAGTGCAGGGAGTTGAAGGCGTCGGGCCTCTCGTCGCTCCTCACCCAGGTGGGCTCGGCCGAGCAGACGATCACGCCGTCACCCGGACGCAGTCGCGGCGAGAAGTACGTCTCGAAGTAGCGCCGCTGCGGATCGTCGAAGTAGGTGCCGAGCTGGCTGTCCAGACCGACGAGCCACCAGCGCTGCGGCAGCTCCACGGCGAAGTAGCTCCGGGTCTGCCGGGTCTGCCAGCCGCCGATCACGCTCTCCTGCGTGAACATCCGCAGGAAGGCGGTGAGTCCGTCGTACCAGTCGTGGTTGCCCGGCAGCGCGACCATGAGCGGCTCGTCCGGCGCCGAGGGGAGCGCCGCGCGGTAGGGGCCCTTCATCCGGTCCTCGTACGCGGTCGCCGACGCCACCGGGTACACCTGGTCCCCGCCGAGGACGAGCAGCGAGCCACGGGGGAGCGGGCCGGGCCCGTCGACGGCCAGTCGGTCCGCCCCGAGGGCGAAGGCCACCGAGGCCGTCGCCTCGAAGCCGTCGCCGAGGTCCGCGACGAAGTCGATCCAGAGCTCCTCCGCGTCGGGGTCCCTCAACGGCGCCCGCAGCAGACCGGCCTCCAGCGCGCCCTGGATCTCTCGTTTGTCCGAGTAGTCGGCGAAGACGGCGGCCAGGCAGACCTTGACCGCCGTACGCGCCAGCTCCTTCGGCGCGAGCCAGCGCACCGGCCCCTGGGGAGTGAACCGGAGATCCTTCGCGTGTCCGCGCAGTTCCTGGAAGTCCACGTCGGCTCCTCCTCGGTCACAGCGGGGACCAGGGCAGGACGTTCTGCGCGTACACGTCCCACAGCTTGCCGAGGAAGAACTGCCCGAACCGCCCCAGGGTGGTCACCCTGCCGGGCAGTGTCGGTGCTTCGACCCGGAAGGTGGTGAGCTGTTTCAGGAAGTCGGCGGGGCGGATGTGCACGCTCCCCGCGGCCACCGACTCGGCTCCGGACTCCTCGTCGGCATCGACGTGACCACGGAGGATGCGCGTGTGGAGGACGGAGGTGTCCTTCCAGATGCCCCGACGGGAGTCCTCGCTGACGTCCTTGTAGCCGCTGAGAGTGAGCCGGTGACCGGCGCGGTCGGTGAAGAAGAGCCGGTAGAGCATCCGCAGGTGCTGCGGGTCGGAGTGCTCCACGAACAGCTGGAAGGTTCCGCGCTCGACCGGGAGGCGCCCGCCCAGTTCCTCGCAGTGGATCTCTCCGCGCAGCTCGGCCTCGTGCTCCGGGCCGGCGAGGAAGCGGTCCATTCCCCGGATGTCGACGGTCACGTGCAGGGCGATGTCGGCGGCGGCTCCGCCCGCCGACGAGGCCGCCTTCCGGGCGTCGTCCGCCCCGAAGACGACACGGCCGACCATGCGTTCGGTGAAGCGCAGGCGGGTCGGGTCGTCGGGGCGGCCGGGAGGTTCACCGGGCTTCCAGGGGATTCCCTGGTCCGTGCACCAGCGGCGCGCGTGCTGGACTCCGAGTTCCACGGCCTGGGCGAACCGGTCGCGGCCGAAGTTGATGAGGTAGTTCAGGGGGACCTCGCCGCTCAGCAGCCGGACCTCGATCGGGCGCCCGAACTCTCCCTCCTCCCCGTTGCCGATCGCGGCGTTGTTCGCCTCGATGCGGCGCAGCCAGTGCTGCAGCCGGCCGTTGGCCGTCGTCTCGATGATGTGGAAGTAGTTGGCCACGAAGCCGTTGCGCCAGAGGTGCCTCCGGCTGACCGTCCAGATGATCCACAGTTCGTCGCAGCCCCGCCGGATCGCCTCCTCGACGTTCGCGTCGGTCAGATAGACCGGGTCGATGTACGTCTGCCCGTCGATGACGACCGGAGGGAACCACATGGGCAGCGCCACCCCGGCACAGAACCGGTCCTCGTCCATGCGGTCGGCGGTCACCGGCTCCAGTTCGTTGGCGCTGAAGTTGTAGAGGTTGAAGGTGGCCTCACGGTCGGTGGCCCGGATCCGCTCCCAGTCGAGACCCCAGTCCGGGAAGACGTGACGCCGGTAGCCGTCCAGCGTGAAGAGGGAGCGGGCGTAGGGCCCCTTCGGGAGCTCGCGCCAGTTCGGGGTGACGCCCTTCAGCGGCGAGAGCTTGCGCCAGTTGTCCGCGATCTGGTGCCCGGACATCCCCTGGCAGTACATCGCGAGGTTGAACACGCCTCCACTGGCGCCGTCGGCGTGGTCGAACGCCAGATCGGCCTCGTCGAGCAGGACCTGGAGGACGCCCGCCTGGTAGGCCACCTTCAGCCCGCCGCCGGCGAGGAGGAGAGATCTGCGCGGGGATCCGCTGCGGGGCGTGGCGCCCTGGCCGGTCGTCATGAGGGGCCCTCAGAGTTCTGCCGTTGGTCCTCGATGAGGCGGTCGGCCGACCGGTCGGCCAGCGCCGCGATGGTGAGCGAGGGGTTCGGACCGACGGGTCCGGGCAGCACCGAGCCGTCGGCGATCGACAGACCCGGACAGCCGTACACACGGCCGTAGGAGTCCACGACGCCTTCGCGCGGGGTGTGCCCCATCGGCGCGCCGCCCACGGGATGCACGGTGATGAGGCGGTTGAGCAACCACAGGGGATTCGCGGCGTAGTGTCCGCCGAGGCTGTGGGACACGCGCTCCATGGTCTCGTTCATCTGGTCGAAGTACTGATCGGAGGCGGCCGGTTTCCAGTCCAGGTCGAGATTCCCGTCCCGGAGGAACATCCGGCCGTCGGGGACGTCCCTTCCCATGCCGAGCAGCGGTAGGGACGTCGCGGTGAAGAGGCCCTTGCCCATGGCGTCACCCAGCTGCCGCCCCACCCGGCTGCGCGCGGTCCCGGTCAGCCGCGACCACCCTCGGCGCAGCAGGAATCTCGCGACCCTGTTGGACAGGGTGAGGACGTTGTGCTCGACGAGCCAGTTGAGAAATTCGGGGTACCCGGCGTCCTCGATGTAGAACCCGCGGTCCCGAGCGCCGCTTCCCTTCCGGTCCATGTGCATCGCGCTCGTGATGACCGGTCCGAAACTCGGCTCGAGCAGTCGCGGCACCGTTTCCCCGGGCCGGTCCTGACGCCCCTCCCGGGCTTTGAACACCATCCCGAGGAAGTCCCCGTTCCCGGAGAAGTGTGTACCGAGCGCCGGGCTGAGCGCCGGGAAGGCGCTGCGGTTCCGCAACAGCAGATAGGTCGTGCCGAGCGTGCCCGCGGAGAGGATCAGCCGCCTGGCCCTGACGGTCCGCCGTACGGGAGGAGCCGACGGATCCTCGTCCCCGGCGGCGCGGTGCTCGAGGTACGAGACCTGGAAGCCCTCTCGGACCCGTTCGAACGAGCGGACCTCGCAGAGGGTCCGGATGTCCGCCCCGAGCCGCTGCGCGGCGCTGAGGTACGTGAAGTCCAGACTGTTCTTGCTGCCGAAGTTGCAGCCGAGGTCGCATTCGCCGACGAGCTTGCAGGCATACCGCGGCATGTGGTGCAGATTGTCCGCGCCGTCGTCGAGGGGGGCGCCGGGCACCGGGGGGTCTCCGAAGGAGACGGCCAGCAGCGGAAGTTCCCACGGCAGTCCCAGTCGCTCGGCGGCCTGGCGCATGGCGAGCGTCTTGGGAGTGCTCCGGTAGGGCTCCACGTCGAAGGGGTACCGCCGCGCGCCCATCATGGTCTCGACGGCCCCGTAGTGCGGATCGAGGTCCTCACGGGTGACGGGCCAGTTCTCGTATCCGCCGTCGAACGCCTCGTGCACGAACCAGCTCTCCGGCTTGCGGATCAGCACGTTCGCGTAGATCAACGACCCCCCGCCGAGACCACTGGACACGAGCGCGTCCATCGTCGAGAAGCTCCACATGTCGTACATCCCGTACAACCGGGAGTCCGGGTCCCAGAAGTTCCTGGCCGCCTCGTGGGGGCTGCGGGGAAAGGACCCGGGCGGGAACGGCTTGCCTCTTTCGAGGACGCAGACGCGGAGGCCGGCGTCGGCCAGGCGATACGCCGTCACGGACCCGCCGAATCCCGACCCGACGACGACGGCATCGAAAACGTCCACGCTCGCCACCTACTGGAAGCCGGAGCCGGAACAGTTGCCTTGACTTCCCCCCTCGTCTGCGGCTGCCGCGCGCACGACCTCTCTCCATGGTTCACCCGTGTGTGGTGAAGCGCATGTCGAAGCGCCGGTCGTCACCGACGTGGTGAGGGCGGAGCCTTCGGCGGGGAGCGTAGACGCCGCGCCCGCACGCCACGATCCGCGACCATCCGGTTGCTCCTCGTCGCTCCTCGTCGCTACAGGAGCGGCTGCGCGGGTGCCGGGCCGAGCGTGGTGGTGCCGGCCGTGCGGTGACCGAGGCCCGTGCGGTACGCGTCGAGGGCCGCCTCCACCCGGCCGGTGCGGCGCAGCAGGTCGCCGAGGAGCCGGCACAGGTCGGCGAGGTCGCCCGCGGCGCCCGCCCGTTCCAGGAGGCTCAGCGCGCGGACGTAGTGCTCCTCGGCCGCCTCGGTGTCCCGGGCGTCCTCGGCGATGATGCCGAGCAGCCGGTGGGCGGCGGCCGCGTGGACCGCGCCGCGTTCCGGGGAGAGCCCCCCGACCACCCCCCGGAGGAGGCTCGACGCCTCCTCGGACTCGCCGCGCCGGTGCAGCACGTCGGCGAGTTCGACGGTGACCTGACTGCTGTAGAGGGTGGCGCGGTGGGAGGCGAGCATGGCCAGGGCGGCACGCAACTCCTCCTCGGCGCGCGAGAGTTCGCCGTTCTGCGCGTACACGTACCCCCGCATCCAGCGGCAGTTGGCGAGCTCCGTACGGATCTTCAGCTGGTGGTACATCTCGGCGGCCTTGGCGAGTGAGGCGTCGGCCTCGGCGATCCTGCCCTCGGCGAGCAGGGTGCGGGCGACCGAGCGGTGCATCCGGGCGATCAGCGCCGGGTCCCCGGCCTGGGGGGCGAGGGCGAGGGCCAGCTCCGCGGCCTGGGCGGCGCGGGCCTGCGCACCCATGTCCATGTAGGGGCTGATCAGGGCGGTGTGGAGCAGCAGCAGGGCGTCCGGGTCGTGCAGTCCGGCGCGGTTGATCTCGTCGAGCGTGGACTCCAGGAGGTAGACGGCGTAGCGGAGTTCGCCGGCCAGGTAGTGGGTGACGGCGCGGCCGCGTCGGGCCGGGACACGGGCGGGCAGCGAGGCCTCGGCCAGGGCCTGTTCGGCGTGCTCGAAGTGTTCGCGGGCGGCCGTGAGGTCGCCGGTGTCGAGACGGCATTCGCCGAGTCCGAGCAGCGCGGTGGCCCGTTCGTCGACGAGCCCGTGCGTCACGGCCTCCGCGAGCAGCTCGGCGTACTGGAGGGCCGCCTGTTCGGCCTCGCCGTCGGCGAGGACACGGTGCGCCTCGGTGAGCCGGAGCCGCAGGTCGGTGGCGAGATGGGTGGGCCGCCCGGTGGCGAGCTCCTCGAAGGCGACGCCGAGCCGGTCGGCGAGATGGCGCAGCGCCTCGTCGGAAGGGCGCACCCGGCCGGCCTCCAGGGTGGAGACATAGGCGGGCGTGTAGGAGGGCTCGGCCAGCTGTCGCTGTGTCAGCCCCCGCTCGTGCCGCAGCCGTTGCACCCTGCGGCCGATGATCTCGGGGTCGTCCCGCTTCGCCATGCGCTCCATCATGCCAGTGCCTCCCCCTGTCCTCGCCGGTGAGAGCGCTGCCGTGACGGTTCCACGTCGCTCGCCCACCGTGCTCGTCCCGCCGGGGGCCTTGTGTCCCCGACGCTCAACCCCCTAGCTTAAGCGGCCGGTTAAGCAGATTTACATCCATGCTTGAGAGAGGTCGTCGTGCCCAGACACGGATCTACCCGCACCCGCTGGATCGTCTCCGTCGGCGCCGCCGTCACGGCCGCCGCCCTGCTCGCCGGCGCGAACACCGCCGGCGCGGAGCCCGTCCCCGTCTCCGGCTCCGACACGGTGGCGACCCACGAGGCCGAGTACTTCGACGGCCCCGGAGCCGAGCCCCGCCACAAGAGGGTCCCGGCCCGGGCCCCGGCCAGGATCACCGGCCACCGGTCCGCGACCGCCGCCGCCCCGACCGCCGCCGCGGTCACGCCCGTCCAGCAGACCGGACCGGTCTCCGGACGGCTCGACCTGGTCGTCATGGGCGACGGCTACACCGCGGGACAGCAGGCCGACTTCCACGCGGACGCGCAGGCCACGATCGACGCGGTCTTCGCCGTCGAGCCGTACGCCAGTTACCGCGGCCTGTTCAACATCTGGCTGGTGGACGCCGCCTCCGCCGAGTCCGGCGTCTCCGGCGACCCGACAGCGGGAGTCGTGAAGAACACGGCCCTCAGCTCCTACTTCTTCTGCGAGGACACGGAGCGGCTGCTCTGCGTCGACACCTCGAAGGTCACCACGTACGCCGACCAGGCGCCCGCCTCCGACATCGTCTTCGTCATAGCCAACTCCACCAAATACGGGGGCGCGGGCTACAGCTTCACCACCCCGCCGGCCGGGGCGTCGTACCACGGCATCGCGACCATGTCCTCCGACAACCCGCAGTCGTACCTCATAGGCGCCCACGAACTCGGACACTCGATAGGCCTGCTGGCCGACGAGTACCAGTACGCCGGCTACGGCGCCTACCCGTACCCCTCGTCCGCCAGCACCAACATCTCCGTCACCGCCGACCTCGGCACGAGCAAGTGGTACCGCTGGCTGGGCGAGCAGGACCCGACCGGGTCCGTGATCGGCACCTACGAGGGCGGCGACTACTACGAGACGGGCGTCTACCGCCCGACCAGCACCTCCCTCATGCGGACCCTGGCCTCCACGCAGTTCAACCACGTCGGACGCGAGGCGATGATCAAGGGCTTCTACACCTACGCGGACGCCGCGACCTCGACCGTGCCGACCGGCACGCGGGTCCGCGCGACCCAGGCGCTCACCGTCCAGCTGGCCCCGGTGTCCGGCCTGGCGAACCCGGTCCTGACCTGGTACGTCGACGGGAAGCAGGTCACCTCGGCCACCGGGGACCGCTCGGTGACCCCCGCCGAACTCGGCGCGGTCCGCAGCGGCCAGCGGGTCACCGCCACGGTCACCGACACCACGGCCGCCGTCCGCGACCCCGAGGTCCGCGCGGCCACGAGCAACTCGCTCACCTGGCGTGTGCGCTGACGATCCCTGACACAGGGGCGGGGGGCCCGCCACGCCCGACTCGGCGGGCCCTCAGGACGGGGCCGAGGCCGGTGAGATGCCGTGGATCGCCGCCGACGCCCACCTGGTCCTCGGCATGATCGCCCTCGCCAAGGGCGAATGGAGCCAGGTCGACGAGTGGCTCGGCGGCGCGGGACTGGCCGCCCCCGAAGACGGCTCCGTGCCGCTGGTCGCCGGTGCCTCGGGCGCCCGGATCCGCCTCGCCCTCGCCCGGCAGGATGTGGACCTCGCCGCGGCCGAGGCCGACGGCGCCTGGACGCGGCTGCGCGACAAAGGCGTGTGGGTCTGTGCCGCCGAAGCGGCGCCCCGGGCCGTCAAGGCCGCGCTCGCGGCGGGCCGGCCGGAGGTGGCGGCTGACCGAGCCGCCGAATTCGCCGCCGGGCTCCACGGCCGCCGGGCCCCCGTGGCCGACGCCGCTCTCGACTGGTGCCACGCCCTGATCGCCGAGGCCGCAGGACAGTCGGAGCCGTGTGGGACGCGGCCCGGGCCACCCCCGCGCGCCCACCGACCGGAGGAGCGCCGCCCGCCGGGACGGACTTCGTACGGCGAACAATTCCTAGGTATCCGCGCCCAGGACGCCGTACTGCCTTGTCGGTGCGTCAGGCGAGGTTCGGCAGGATGTTGGCGTTGCGGTGGAAGACGTTGTCCGGGTCGTACGTGGCCTTGATCCGCGCCAGCCGCTGGTACTTCTCCGGCCCGTAGGCCGCCCGGACGCGGTCCTGCTCGATCTCGGCCATGAAGTTGACGTAGCCGCCGGGGCCGACCGCGTACGGCAGCAGCTCGGTCCACAGCCCCCTGACCCAGGCGGTGTCCGCCACGAGTTCCGCCGGATCGGAGCTGAGGGCGGTGAGCGCCAGCATGTAACCGGGTTCGCGCGGGCCCCCGTAGGCCGTGGCGTCCTCGTCGACCTCGGCGAAGGCACCGTCGAGGCGGAAGACCGGGCAGAAGGTCAGCGGCGAGGTCTTGCGCCGCAGGGAGTCGTTCAGCAGCGCGATCACGTCGTCGGTGAACTCCGTGAGGGGCAGCCCCCTCTCGTAGTCGAGAATCCCGTACGGCGAGGAGTCGTCGAGCATGCTCTGCAGGCCGGTGTACGGCAGCGGTGTCCGCATCTCGAAGAGCCTCGGCGGCCCCCCGTCCAACAGGGCGGCCGCGGCGGCGTGCTCCTCCGCGCCGGCGAACCCCGCGATGATCAGTGCGTGGCCGAGCTTGCCCTGGTGCTCGGCCGGCACGAAGGGCTCCGGCGGAGCGTTCAGCCCGACGCCGACCAACGCGCTGTGCCGCGGCGGAAGCGTCGGCACCACCTCGCGGATCAGTTCCAGGGCCTCGCGGCCCACCGACATGTCCCAGAAGAAGACACCGACGTGCACCTCGGGCCCCACCGGGTGCAGCCCGAAGTCGAAGGCCGTGACCACCCCGAAGTTGCCGCCGCCTCCGCGTAGCGCCCAGAACAGATCGGCGTTCTCGTCCGCCGACGCGTGGACGAGGGTGCCGTCGGCCAGCACCACCTCGGCGCCCAGCAGATTGTCGACGGTCAGCCCGTGGTGACGGGTGAGCCAGCCCATGCCACCGCCCAGGGTGAGGCCGCCGACCCCCGTGTGGCTGATGGTGCCGGACGGCACGGCGAGGCCGTGGGCCTGGGTTGCGGCGTCGAGCACGGCCAGCGTGGCTCCGCCGCCACAGCGTGCGGTCCTGGCCCCGGGGTCGACCTCGACCCCGCGCATCGCGGTGAGGTCGACGACCAGGCCGTCGGGGCAGACGGCGGCTCCGGCCGGGTTGTGACCGCCGCAGCGCACCGAGACCTCCAGGTGCTCGTCACGGGCGAAGGCCAGCGCGGCGGCGACGTCCTCGGGGTCCAGGCAACGGACGAGCAGGGCGGGGCGGTGGTCGATGGCCCCGTTCGCGACGGAGCGTGCCGCGTCGTACTCGGGATGGTCCGTCCCGAGGACGTCTCCCCTGATGCGGTCGGTGAGCGCGCTGACGGCTTGATCGGCGAATTGCGTCATGGGGGCCTCCGCGGAACGGACGGGGCTTGCTCCTGCCACGCTCATCCCGGGCGCACGGGACGGCCATGCGAGCCCGGGGTACCGCGCGGCCTAGGCGTCAGGAGCCGACTTCGGCCTCAGGCCGGCAGGCGGGTCGGCGAATGCCTTCTCAGTGTCGACCTCGTAGCACACGTTGACGCTCGCGTCACCGAGAGTCGCGTCGGCGAAGGCCTGGACGTCCGCCACGGAATTCGTCTCCCAGAGACAGGTCACGACGGAGCCGTCGACGTGCGGGTAGAACTGCAGCACCCGGGTGCCGTCGGGTGCTCCGGTGCCGTCGATGAGGGCCTGGCCACGGGGAAACGCCGTCTCCGGGTTCAAGATCTTGTGGTGGACCACGACGTACATGGCGTCCTCCTCGTCCGGTGGAGTGCCGTTCGAAGGTGCGACGCATGCGTCCGGAGGCAGCGCCGCGTCGCGCTCGGCCACCCCTTCCATTGTCGGCCGGACGGTCACTCCTGGCCAATCTGCGGGAGGGGTGTACCGCCGGGCCCGATGCGACCGGCGCGCCGGTCGCACGCCGCTGGTCTGCGGTTTCGTTCGAATTGGCGCACCGTATCCTTTCTCCGGGGCGGGAGGAATGAGGAGTCGTGCACGGCGAGAAGTCGTTCGGGGTCGTTCTGCGGGAACTGCGGCAGCAGCGCCGTCTGACGATGGAGGAGTTGGCCGAGGCGTCGGGTGTGAGCGTCCGGGCCATCGGCGACATGGAGCGGGGGCACAGTCGCGTTCCGCAGCGGCGCACGGTGGTGGCGCTGGCGGAGGGGCTCGGGCTCTCGGACGGGGAGCGGGAGGCGCTGCTGGCCACGGTGCGCGCGGCTCGTCCCGTCCGTCCGGTGGCGGTGGCGGGGTCGGCGGTGCCACCGGGATCGGTGGGGGACTTCACGGGGCGCGGACCGGAGTTGGCGCTCCTGCGGGAGGCGGCGGAACGGGCCCGGGCCGGCGGGGAGGTGTCGGTGTGGGTCGTCTCGGGTCCTCCGGGCTGTGGGAAGACGACGCTGGCGCTGAAGGCGGCGGCGGATCTGGCGGAGGACTTCCCCGACGGGTGCTTCGTGGTGGACCTGCACGGGGTGGAAGGCCCCGTGGACACCGGTGAGGCGCTGCTGAAGGTGCTGAAGGCCCTCGGGGTGTCGGACCGCCGGCTGGCGAAGGAGGACCCGCAGGGCCACGCGGGGCTGCTGCGGGCCCTGCTGAGCGAGCGCCGGTGCCTGGTGGTCCTGGACAACGCCCGGGACGAGAGGCAGGTCCGTCCCCTGCTGCCCGCGGGCGGGCGGAGTCTCGTCCTGGTCACCAGCCGGCGGCCCTTGACCGGCCTTGAGGCGGTCGACCGTCTGGCGCTGTCGGAGATGCCGGAGGCCGACGCGGTCGGGTTGCTGCGCCGGATCCTGGGCGCTGAGCGGGCCGACGCGGAGGCGGAGGCCGTGGCGCGGGTGGCGGAGCTGTGCGGGCGGCTGCCGTTGGCCCTGCGGG
Organism: Streptomyces sp. R44; assembly: GCF_041053105.1. Classification (NCBI taxonomy): domain Bacteria; kingdom Bacillati; phylum Actinomycetota; class Actinomycetes; order Kitasatosporales; family Streptomycetaceae; genus Streptomyces; species Streptomyces sp. R44. Next base: position 8,121,776 of record NZ_CP163444.1, read on the forward strand.
TCGCGGGAAACTGGCTGGCGGGCCGTTCGGGCTGGAGCGTGGCCCATCTGGTCGACCGCCTGGCCGACGAGGAACGCCGACTGGGTGCCCTGGCCGCGGGTGACGTACGGGTGGAGGCCGCGTTCGAGCTGTCCTACCGGCAGCTGACCGGCGAGGCCGCGCGGATGCTGCGACTGCTGAGCCTGGTCCCGGGGCCGGACATGACGTCCGCCTACGGTGCCGCTCTGACCGCCACGGACGTCTTCGAGGCCGAGGACGTGATGGAGGAGCTGGTCGAGGCCGGACTGCTGCGGACCACCTTCACCGGCCGCTACCAGCTGCACGACCTGCTCCGGCTGTTCGCCCGCGCCCGACTGTCCTCGGAGGGGGAGGCGGGCGAGCGGGAGGCGGCCGACGACCGGCTCCGCGCCTGGCTCCTGGAGACGACCGTGGTCGCGGGCCGCTGGTTCAAGCCCGCGTACGGGGCACCGCCGGCCTCCTGGCAGGGCCTGGTCCCGCTGGAGAGCGCCGAAGAGGCCCGGGCCTGGCTGGACAGCGAGGCCTTCGCCTGGTTCGCCGCGCTGCGCGACGCGGCCCGTCGGGAAGATCACACCAGGGTCGTCGAGACCGCCGACGCCCTGGAGTGGTACTGCGCCCTCTCGCTCTTCTGGGGGCACTGGACCGAGGTCTTCCGCCTGTCCAGCGAAGCCGCCGCCGCTCTGGACGACCCTTATCTCCAGGCCGTCCACCTCAACCACTACTCCGTCGTCCTGGGCCCTTCCGAGCACCGGTACAGGGAGGCCGTCGAACGGGCGGACGAAGCGCTGGAACACGCCCGCCGCGCCCAGGACACCTCTCAGCAGGCCTGGGCACTGGCCAACGCGATACTTCCCCACCGGCGGCTCGGAGAGATCGAGGAGGCCTTCGAGAAGGCGCGCGCCGCAGCCGACCTGTTCGAGGCCGCCGGTGAGTACGAGGGCTGGATCGAAGCCATGGGCCCCCACGGTGTCACCCTGCGCGAACTCGGCCGCAGCGAGGAAGCCCTGACCCAGCACCAGCGCATCATGGCCTTCCTCGACGCGCCCGACTGCCCGGTGGGCGGGCACGCGGCCGCCACCTACCGCGCCCTCGGGGGCGGTGCTCTCGGCGACGACTACGCCGCCCTGGGGCGGTGGCGCGAGGCCGCCGACCACTACCGCGTCGCCTGTGACCGTCTGCGCGGCATCGGCATTCCGCACGTCCAGGGCCAGACCCTCCTGCGTCTCGCGGAGGCCCTGGTCGAACTGGCGGAGCTCGAGGAAGCCCGCTCCTGCCTCCAGCAGGTCCTCGCCCTCGGCGACGCGGCCGACAGCACGGAGCTGACGAGCGCACAGAAGCTCCTGGACTCACTCCCCGCCGGGTGAGCGGGGGCTGAGCAGGGCTTCTGTGGCTCGGATCCGGGCATCGGGGGGACCGGGAATTCAGCCCACGGTCCACTTCTGGGCCGCGGTGCCGTTGCAGGTCCAGATCTGCAGCCGGGTGCCGTTGGCCGCGTTGCTGTTCGGGACGTCGAGGCACTTGTCCGCGGCGACGTTCACGATGTCGCGGGCCGCTTCGACGCGCCATTTCTGGGCGCCGGTGCTGTTGCAGTCGTACAGCTGGAGCTTGGCGCCGTCCGCCGTGGACCCGGCGGTGACGTCCAGGCACTTGCCGAGCGCGCGGATCGAGCCGTCGGTGTTCACGGTCCACTGCTGGGCGCCGGTGCCGTTGCAGTCGTAGAGCTGGACCGGGGTGCCGTTCGCGGGGTTCGCCCCGGCCACGTCGACGCACTTGCCGCCGAGGCCGGTGATCGGGCCGCCACCGCCGGACGGCGGCGCCGGCCGGTCGTTCGTGACGCGTACGTAGTCGACGGTCAGGGTGTTCGGCATCGGGGTGCTGCCGTCCGGGTCGCCGGGCCAGTAGCCGCCGACGGCGAGGTTGAGGATGAGGAAGAACGGGTGGTCGAACACCCACTGGCGGCCGCCGAGATCGGCGGGCGTGCGGGTCTGGTAGGTGACGCCGTCGACCTTCCAGACCAGCTTGTCCGGCGACCACTCGACGCGGAAGGTGTGGAACCCGTCCGCGAACGGCGCCCCGTTCGTGTAGCCGGCGCCGATGCCGCCCGAGCCCGAGTAGCCGGGGCCGTGGATGGTGCCGTGCACGGTGTTCGGTTCGAAGCCGACGTTCTCCATGACGTCGATCTCGCCGCTCTGGGGCCAGCCGACGCTGCCGATGTCGTTGCCGAGCATCCAGAACGCGGGCCACATGCCCTGGCCGCGCGACATCTTCATCCGGGCCTCGAAGGTGCCGTACGTCTGGGTGAACTTGCCGGAGGTGTTGAGCCGGGCCGAGGTGTACTCGCAACGCCCGTACCAACAGCTGTAGTTGCCCGGGTTCTCGCGCCGGGCGGTGATGACCAGGTTGCCCTGGCCGTCGTGCACGGCGTTGTCGGTGGAGTTCGTGTAGTACTGCCGCTCGTGGTTGTTGACGTTGTCGCCGGTCTCCAGGTTCCACTTGGAGCCGTCGACCGGAGTGCCTGCGGGGGCGTTGAACTCGTCGCTGAACGTGAGGGCCTGGACGCCGGATTCGGCCGCGACCGCCGAGTTGGTCGCGGTGGCCGCGGTCGCGGACGGCTGCGCGGTGGGGCTCACCAGGGCTGCCACGGTGGCGCATCCGAGGCCGAGGGCCAGGAGAAGCCGTGATCGTCGAGAGGGAGGTGCGGACATCGTTGTCACCGCCGACGTGGGGGAGGGGTCGTGGACGGCAACGAAGAGTGCCATGGTCCGGACCAGGCCGACAAGACCTTGGGGCGAATTCGGTCCCAACCGGTGTTCTGTGTTCGGGAGTTGTACGCAGAAGGGCTTGACGCGCGCTGGGCGCGTCCATAGCTTCACACCTTAAAGAAAGCCCGAAGACCTGTCCCCCATCGAAAGGTCTGTCAGGTGCACTACAAGAACAGCTCCTGGTTCGGCGTCCCCCGCGGGCGACGCCCCCGTCGCCTCGCCGCCCTCCTGAGCGGCGCCCTCCTCGCGAGCGGCCTGGTCATGACCGGTCCCGGTGTCGCCGAGGCCGCGGGCGAGCGGGTCGACGTCTGGCTGACCACCACCTCCGACGCCGGCGGCCGTACCGTCACGCGGGGACTCGCCCCGCAGACGCCGATCGCCTTCGGCCCCGCCGGCGGCAGCGCGAACCGCACCATCACCGTCGACGAGAACACCACCTACCAGCAGTTCGAGGGCGGCGGCGCGTCGATCACCGACACCACCGCCCACCTCCTGCGCGGCGGCGCGATCAGCGCCGCCACCCGCGACGAGGTCATGCGCAAGCTGTTCTCGCCCACCGACGGCATCGGCCTCTCCTTCGTCCGCAACCCGATCGGCGCCTCCGACCTGTCCCGGCCCGGGAACGTCTCCCTCGACGACACCTGCTGCGACCTGAACGACTTCGGGGCCAACGGCTACGACACCGATGTGCGGCTGCTCACCGTCCAGGCCAAGCAGCTCAACCCGGCACTCCGGCTCAAGGCCGTGCCGTGGAGTGCGCCCGGCTGGATGAAGGACAACGGCCGGATGGACCAGATGGGCTGGCTGAAGTGGGAGTACTACCCGCTCTACGCCCAGTACCTGGTGAAGTACATCCAGAGCTACCAGGCGGCCGGCGTCACGATCGACTACCTCTCCGTCCAGAACGAGCCGAACTGCTGCCAGGCGGGCAACCCCACCGCCATGAACTACCCCGGCATGAGCTGGAACCCCTCCGGTCTGGCCGAGTTCACCAAGAACCACGTCTACCCGGCCTTCCGGGCCGCCGGGATCACCACCAAGGTCCTCGTGCACGACTGGAACTACGGCGACTACGCGGACTTCGGCTCCGGCGTCCTCAACGACGCGGGCGTCCGCAACGACCCGCTGTTCGGCGGCATCGCCTGGCACGGCTACGCCGGCGACCCGGCCGTCGGCAGCCAGGTCCACGACCAGTACCCGACGGTGAAGCAGTTCAGCACCGAGCACTCCGGCGGCACCTGGATCGGCAACCAGCACAACGAGGACCTCAAGGACATCGTCGGCTACGCCCGCAACTGGAGCGGCAGCCTGACGAAGTGGAGCCTGGCGCTCAACCAGGACATGGGCCCGCACAACGGCGGTTGCGGCACCTGTACGGGGCTGATCACGGTCCAGGAGGGCGGCCCGCGCGCCGGCCAGGTCGACTACACGATCGAGTACTACACCACCGGCCACCTCACCAGATTCGTGCGCCCCGGCGCGTACCGCATCGCCTCCACGGCCGACTCGACCGTACAGAACGTGGCCTGGCGCAACCCCGACGGCTCCAAGGCGCTCATCGCCCACAACGGCGGCGCCTCCGCCCAGTCCGTCCGCGTCGACTGGGGCGGCCAGTCCTTCACGTACAACCTGCCCGCCCGCACCACCGCCACCTTCACCTGGGCCGGTACGACGGCGAGCGCGCCGACCGGACCGCTGACGGGTCTCGCCGGGAAGTGCCTGGACGTGGCCGGCGCGGCAACCGCCGACGGCACCCCGGTGCAGCTCTACACCTGCAACGGCACCACGGCCCAGCGCTGGACCCTCGGCGCCGACGGCACCGTCCGGGCGCTCGGCAAGTGCCTGGACGTCTCCGCGGGCGGGACCGCCGACGGGACCAGGGTCCAGCTCTACACCTGCAACGGGACCGGCGCGCAACGCTGGTCGTACAACGCCGCCACACACGACGTCGTCAACACGGCGGCCGGCAAGTGCCTCGACGTCACCGGCAACACCTCGGCGGACGGGACCCGCGCCCAGATCTGGTCCTGCACGGGCGCCGCCAACCAGAAGTGGACCCACCAGCCCTCCTGACCAACCAGCCGCCACCCTCTCCCCGTACCCCTCTCCTGGAGATCACCGCATGCCGCACCCGCACCCGCGCCCCCGCCGTCGGAGAAGGGCGGGCGGCGCCCTGCCGCTCGCCGTCACCGCCGCCACCGCCGTCCTCGCCGGACTGCTCGCGGGAGCCGTACCGAGCGCCACCGCGTCCGCCGCCGAGGACGACCCGGCGCCACGGGCCGTCGACCGCTTCGAGGGCGAGGTCCCCTTCGCCGGACCGCCCGCCGAGGGCCTGTTCACCTGGGGCAGCGACACCGACGACCACCCGGAGCTCACCCTCGCCGAGCGCGCCGACGCCCCCGAGGGCGCCAAGGTGCTCGAAGGCCGCTACGACATCAGCGGCTGGGGCGGGTTCACCCACGACTTCGCCTTCGACGAGCCGGCGCAGGACTGGACCGCGCACCAGGGCATCCGCTTCTGGTGGTACGGGCAGAACACCGCCCCGCTGCCGCCCGGCTCCGGAAGGCGGATCAACTTCGAGATCAAGGACGGCGGCGCCGACGGCGAGGCGTCCGAGCTCTGGACCACCTCGTTCACCGACGACTGGGAGGGCTGGCACCTCGTCGAGATCCCCTTCTCCGCGTTCCAGTACCGCGCCGACTACCAGCCGGTCGGCGGCATCGACCAGGTCCTGGGCCTCGACAGGATGTGGGGCTACGCGCTCACACTGCCCACCGGCGCACCGGGCGGGCGCTTCGCCCTCGACGGCGTCGAGCTGTACGGGAAGGCCGACCCGGCCCTGAACACCCGGGTCGTGACGGGTGCGGTGGTGCACCCGGTCGACGAGGGCGGCACCGCACGCATCGACGTCTCGGTCGCCACCACCGGCTCCCAGCCCACCGGCGAGCCGGTCACCGTCGCGTACACCACGGACGACAGCGGGCCGGCGAAGCCAGGGACGGACTACACGCCGGTCAGCGGCACCCTCGTCTTCCCCGCCGGCACGCCCTCCGGGACGACCCGCTCGATCACCGTCGCCACGCTCAAGGACCAGGCCGGCGAAGAGGCCGAGACGATCCCGGTGAAGCTGACGGTCGACGGCGCGAAGGCGCCTTCGGAGAACCCCCTCGTCGCGGTGAACGCCCACGGACTGCCCTACCTGGACGCGCGCCTGCCGGTGCGGAAACGGGTCGCGGACCTGCTGTCCCGGATGACGCTCCGGGAGAAGGCCGGGCAGATGACCCAGGCCGAGCGCAACGCCCTGCGTTCGCCCGCCGACATCGCCGGCCAGGGCCTCGGCTCCCTGCTCTCCGGCGGCGGCTCCGTGCCCACGCCGAACACGGCGGCGGCCTGGGCCGGCATGGTCGACGCGTACCAGCTGCGCACCCGGGCCACCCGGCTGCAGATCCCACTGATCTACGGCGTCGACGCCGTGCACGGACACAACAACGTCATCGGCTCGACGATCATGCCGCACAACATCGGCATCGGCGCCGGACGCGATCCCGGTCTCGCCGCCCGCACCGGCGCCGTCACCGCGAAGGAGGTCCGGGCCACCGGCGTGCCCTGGGACTTCGCGCCCTGCCTGTGCGTGACCCGGGACGAACGCTGGGGCCGCTCCTACGAGTCCTTCGGCGAGGACCCGGCGCTCGTCACCGCCATGGAGACCGTCATCGACGGGATGCAGGGCGCGCCGGACGGCCGGGACCTCGACCGGAACGACAAGGTGCTGACCACCGCCAAGCACTTCGTCGGCGACGGCGGCACGGCCTTCGGGTCGTCGACGACCGGTTCGTACACGATCGACCAGGGCGTCACCCGGGTCACCCGCGAGGAGCTGGAGGCCGTGCACCTCGCGCCCTTCGCCGAGGCCGTGAAGCACGGCGTCGGCACCGTCATGCCCTCGTACTCCTCGCTCGACGTCCTCGGCGACGACCAGGGCCCCGTGAAGACGCACGCCGACGCCGAGATGATCAACGGCGTGCTCAAGGACCGGATGGGCTTCGAGGGCTTCGTCATCAGCGACTGGCAGGCCATCGACCAGATCCCCGGCGACTACCCGAGCGACGTGCGGACCTCGGTCAACGCCGGCCTGGACATGATCATGGTGCCGACGAACTACCAGGACTTCACCCGGACACTCGTCGCCGAGGTGGAGGCGGGCCGCATCCGCACCGCCCGGATCGACGACGCCGTCGCCCGGATCCTCACCCAGAAGTTCCGCCTGGGCCTCTTCGAGAAGCCGTACGCGGACACCACGCACCTGGACGCCGTCGGCTCGGCCGAACACCGCGCGGTGGCGCGCGAGGCGGCCGCCGCCTCACAGGTGCTCCTGAAGAACGCGGGCGGTGTCCTCCCGCTCAAGCCGGCCCAGAACGTGTACGTGGCCGGCTCGAACGCGGACGACCTCGGCAACCAGGCCGGTGGATGGACCGTCACCTGGCAGGGCGCCTCCGGCCGGACGACCACCGGCACCACGATCCTCGAAGCGATGAAGAAGTCCGCCGGCCCCGGCACCACGCTCACGTACTCCAAGGACGCCTCCGCGCCCACCGCCGGACACGACGTCGGCGTCGTGGTGGTGGGCGAGACGCCGTACGCCGAGGGCATGGGAGACGTCGGCAACGGCCACGACCTGGAACTGACCGCGGCCGACAAGGCGGCCGTCGACCGGGTCTGCGCCGCCATGCCCTGCGCCGTCCTCGTCGTCTCCGGCCGTCCCCAGCTCATCGGCGACCGACTGCCCGCGATCGACGCCCTGGTCGCGTCCTGGCTGCCGGGGACGGAGGGCGACGGCGTGGCGGACGTCCTCTACGGCCGGCGGCCCTTCACCGGACAGCTGCCGGTGAGCTGGCCGAAGTCGGAGAACCAGCTCCCGCTCAACGTGGGCGACACACGGTACGACCCGCAGTTCCCGTACGGCTGGGGCCTGACCACCCTCCGCGGCACGCCGCAGGGCGGGGAGCCGGCGCTGCGGGCGATCGGGCTCGCCGCCCGGGCCCTCCAGAAGGCCGGCCACGGCAGGTCCGTCGCGGCCCGGCAGCTGGTGGGCCGCGCCCGCCTGATCGTCCAGGACCGCATCGGGCAGAACCTCACCGAGAAGACCGCGAAACCGTTCGCCGAGGCCGACCACCTGCTGCTCGGCGGCGATCCGGTGGGCGCCGTCGCCGAGCTGACCGCGGCGTTCCGCGCGGCGGGCTGACCGGTCAGGCGCCTGCCGAGCGGCAGGGGGCCGACATACTGCCCTGGGCAGCGTGTCGGCCCCCTGCCGTGTCCGCACCCCTGACGACGCGTTCGACCACGACCCGACGCAAGCACGAATCGAGACACCGCATGGATGAGATTCCCGCGACCGACACGGACCGGCCGGATGCTGGCGTCCGGCTCCGCTCGGCGACGGCCCAGGACGCCGGCTTCCTGACGGCGATCCTGCTGGAGGCTTTCAACTGGGACCGGCCGCGCTTCACCCTCGACGAGATCCTGCGGACGCCACGCCACGCGCACTACGTCACCGGCTGGCCCTCCCCGGGGGACTTCGGCGTCGTGGCCGAGGACGCCACGGGCAGACCCGTCGGCGCCGCCTGGGCCAGGCGGTTCCCGGCGACCGACCCGGGCTACGGATTCGTGGACCCGCACGTCCCGGAGCTGACCGTCGGCGTCCTGCCCGGACACCGGGGACGGGGTGTCGGCGGCGCCCTGCTCGACGAGGTGGTGAGGACCGCTTCGCGCGAGGGCGTCGACCGGCTGAGTCTCGGCGTCGAGGACGGCAACCCGGCTGCCCGGCTCTACGTCTCCCGGGGGTTCGTGACGGTCGGACGTGAGGGGGAATCGGACACGATGCTGCTCCGGCTCGCCGGAGCAGCATCGTGAACGTGAAGTGCGGGCGTGAACCGCGGTTCGTCAGGGGAAGGAGACGACCGTCGAGGGGACGGTCCCGGTGCCCTGGGTCGGGGCTCCCGTGTCGTTGATGACGTGCTCGAACTGGCCGTTGCCGCCGAGCGACACGGTGAGCAGGCCGTGGAACCTCACGCCCGGCTTCACCGGGGCCTTGAAGCCGTGGTCCTGACGGATCGTCGGGTCGACGGCGTAGTAGCAGTAGCTGCCCAGGCCCCAGCCCTCGTGGGTGGTGACGGAGTCGTCGACCCGGTAGGCGGCGTAGCCCTTGGTGCCGCCGTTCTGGATGGCGGCCTGGTCGGGCGCGTCGTACGCCTTCTCGTTCTGGAAGAAGATCGTGCGGCCGCGGTCGCCGTACCACTCGACGTCGTACTTGTTGAAGTGCTCGACGAACAGGCCGGTGGCGAGGACGTCGTCGCCGTTGACGCGGACGCCGTAGTCGGCGCGGTTGGTGTCCCAGCCGACGCCGTCGCCGTGGTCGGCGCGCCAGACCCAGGTGTGGTCGACGATCGTGTCGTCGCTGTTGACGACCACGCTCGTGGTGGCCCTGCCGGCGCCCGCGCCGCCGACCCGGACGTAGACGTCCTGGACGGTGGTGGGGTTGGCGGCGTGGTCGGCGGAGGCGTTCTGCGGACCGACCTCCAGGAGCGTGGGCGAGTTGACCGGGCCGGCGTCGATCAGGAAGCCGGCGAGACGGACGCCGTCGACGTCGGCGACGCGCATCGCCGTGACACCGTTGTCCGGGACGATCGTGGCCAGGCCGAGGCCGAGGACGATCGTGTTCGCACGGTTCACGCTGATCGTCCGGTCGACGTGGTGGACGCCGGGCGTGAACAGCAGGTGCAGGCCCTGGGCGAGCGCCTGGTTGACGGTGGCCGCGGTGGTGCCGGGCCTGACCACGTAGAACCGGCTCAGCGGGATCTTCTCGCCCTGCGGGGTGCCGTTCGCCCAGGTGGTGCCGCGGGCGTCGGTCCGCTTGGCGGGGGAGAAGACCTTGAACTGGTCGTCCTCCCAGATCAGGTAGGGCTTCTCGCGGGAGACCGGGGTGGTGTCGAGGGTGGTGTACTTCGGCTCGGGGAAGGCCTGCGCGGGCGCGCCCTCGGTGCCGGAGAAGACCTGGTTCCAGACGCTGTTGGACCAGCCGCCGATCGTGCTGTCGCGGGTGTACCACTGCTGCTGCGAGTAGTTGCCGACCTGGCCGTCGATCTTCGAGTCGGCGATGTAGCCGCCACTGGCCCAGCCGTAGCCGCTGGGCGCCAGGTCGAGCCCGCCCTTGACGTGCATGCGGCGGAAGGACGAGGCCTGGGACACGGCCCAGCGGTCGGTGCCGTTCACCGGGTCGAGGGCCAGGCCCTCGGCGCCGCGCCAGAAGTTCTGGGTGGCGTTGCCGTCGAACCAGCCGGCGTCGACCGTCACGTCGCCGTTGATGGTGGTGTCGTCGGGACGGAGCCCGAGGCCCGCGATCTGGGTGTAGAAGCCGATCTGGGCGTTGAGGCCGTGGTACGTGCCCGGCTTGAAGAGGAAGGCGTGCCGGCCGGCGCCGAACTGGGCGGACTCCTGCTGCCGGAAGACGTCGTCCAGCTGCGCCTGGATGTTCGGGGTGGACGGGTCGACGACGTGGACGTTCGGACCGAGGTCGCCGCCGCCGGGCAGGGTGGTGTCTCCGCCGGTCGTGCCGTACACCTGGAACTCCCAGAGCGAGTAGCCCCAGGCCGTGCCCCGGGTGAGGCCCTTCATCCGGACGTAGCGGCCGGTGCCGGAGAGGGCGACGTCGTCGGTGCCGCCGTCGCCGCCGGTCACGGTGGTGACGGTCCGCCAGTCGGTGCCGTTGTCGGAGGCCTGGATCTCGTAGCTCTTGCCGTAGGCGGCCTCCCAGCTCAGCACGGCGCTGCTGAGCGTGGCGCTCCGGCCGAGGTCGACCTGGAACCACTGGGCGTCGGTCCAGTCGCTCGCCCAGCGGGTGCCGGTGAGGTCGCCGTCGACCGCGCCGGTCGCGGTGAAGGGGCCTTCCGCGGAGGAGGCGGTGGCCGGCTTCCCCTGGGAGAGCAGGGTGGGGGCGGCGGAGGCCGTCGAGGCGGGGCCGACGGCGAGGAGGCCGCCGGCGAGCGCGGCGACGAGGGCGCCGACGGTGGCCCGTCGGACTGCTGGGGCGGGGCGCCGGAGGGCCGGCGGGGACCCGACGGAAGAGGAAGGCATGGGAGCTCCTCGGGATGTGTGGGGGAACAGGGTGAGTGCTGCTGCCGGGTCAGCCGTGCTGTGTCCGGTGGGCGCGGATGATGTCCGCGTACCGCCGGCCGCTCGACTTCACCGTGCGCCGCTGGGTCGCGTAGTCGACGTGCACCAGGCCGAAGCGCTTGTCGTAGCCGTAGGCCCACTCGAAGTTGTCGAGCAGGGACCAGGCGTAGTACCCGGCGAGGGGGGCGCCCTTGCGCAGCGCGCGGGCGCAGGCCGCGAGGTGCTGCTCCAGGTAGCGGGTGCGGTCCGGGTCGTGCACCTCGCCGTCGGGGTCGACGGTGTCGGGGAAGGCCGAGCCGTTCTCGGTCACGTACAGCTTCCGTACCCCGTAGTCCTCGGTGAGGCGGAGCAGGAAGGCCTCCAGGCCGCCGGCGTCCACCGGCCAGTCCATGGCGGTGCGCGGCACGCCGGGCAGGCGTACGGAACGGGCGTGGGGGACGGGCCCGGCGGGGTCGTCGGCGACGGTCTCCGGGAAGTAGTAGTTGAGTCCGTGCCAGTCGAGCGGGGCCGCGATCAGTTCCAGGTCGCCCGGCCGCTCGGGGAGCTCGACCCCGTACAGCTCGCGCATGTCGGTGGGGAAGCCGCGCCCGTACACCGGGTCGAGCCACCAGCGGTTGGTGTGCCCGTCGGCGCGCCGGGCGGCGGCGATGTCCTCGGGGCGGGTGGAGGCCGGGGTGATGGTGGAGTGGTTGGTGACGAGGCCGACGTGGGCGCCGGGCGCGGCGGCGCGGACGGCGGCGGTGGCGAGGCCGTGGCCGAGGAGCAGGTGGTACGAGGCGCGGACGGCGGCCGTGAGGTCCCTCAGGCCCGGGGCCATCCGGCCCTCCAGGTGGCCGATCCAGGCGGAGCAGAGCGGCTCGTTGAGGGTGGCCCACCGGGTGACCCGGTCGCCGAGCCGGGCGGCGACGACGGAGGCGTGGTCGGCGAGGCGCTCGGCGGTCTCGCGGACGGTCCAGCCGCCGCGGTCCTGCAGGGCCTGCGGCAGGTCCCAGTGGTAGAGGGTGATGTTGGGGGTGATGCCGGCGTCGAGGAGTCCGTCGACGAGCCGGTCGTAGAAGTCGAGCCCGGCCTGGTTGACGGGCCCGTCGCCGTTCGGGACGACGCGGGGCCAGGCGACGGACATCCGGTACGTGTCGGTGCCCAGCTCCTTCATCAGGGCGATGTCCTCGGGCCAGCGGTGGTAGTGGTCGCAGGCCGTGTCGCCGTGGTCGGCGTGGTCGATCGCGCCGGGGACGCGGGAGAAGGTGTCCCAGATGGAGGGGGCGCGGCCGTCCTCGGCGACGGCGCCCTCGATCTGGTAGGCGGAGGTGGCGGTGCCCCAGGCGAAGTCCGCGGGGAAGGCGCCGAGGTCGAGCGTGCGGTGGTCGGTGGTGTCGGACAAGGGGAACCCCTTCGTGGAAGGCCGGAGGGTGTGGGGCCGGAGGCCGGGGGAGGGTGCGGCAGGACGGGTCACTTGACCGCGCCCGCCGTGAGGCCGGCGACGAGATAGCGCTGCAGGAGGAGGAACCCGGCGACGACGGGCACGCTCACCACGAGGGAGGCGGCCATCACCTGGTTCCAGTAGACGTCGTTCTGGGAGGCGTAGCCCTGGAGGCCGACGGCGAGGGTGCGGGTGGTGTCGTCGGTCATGACGGAGGCGAAGAGGACCTCGCCCCAGGCGGTCATGAAGGCGTAGACGGCGACGGCGACGATGCCGGGCAGGGCGGCGGGCACGATGACCCGGAAGAGGGCGCCGACCGGGCCGCAGCCGTCGACCTCGGCGGCCTCGTCGAGTTCACGCGGGATCGAGTCGAAGTAGCCGGTCAGCATCCAGATGGAGAAGGGCAGCGAGAAGGTCAGATAGGTGAGGATCAGGCCTTCGCGCGAACCGAACAGGGCGATGCCGGTGGCGTTGCCGATGTTGACGTAGATCAGGAACAGCGGCAGCAGGAACAGGATGCCGGGGAACATCTGCGTCGACAGGACGGTGACCGTGAAGACGCGCTTGCCCCGGAAGTCGTGGCGGCTGACCGCGTACGCGGCGAGGATCGCCACGGCGACCGAGAAGACGGTGGCCGCGCCCGCCACGGTCAGGGAGTTCAGGAAGTAGTCGGCCAGCGGGACGGTGTCCCAGATGTCGAGGTACGGGCGGAGCGTGAGACCGGACGGGACCCACTCGAACTTCCCCGACACGTCCGCGAGGGGCTTCAGGGAGCTGGAGACCATGACGTACAGCGGCAGCAGGACGAAGCCGGTGAGCAGGGTGAGGAGGATCCGCCGGGTCCACAGGAAGGAGCGGGGCGCGGCCATGGGGGAGCGGGGGGCTCGCTCAGGCATCGGAGGCCTTCCTTCCCCTGGTGGTGAGCAGGAGGTACACGCCTGTGACGAGGAGGAGGAACAGCAGGAGCAGCACGGACATCGCCGACCCGGTGCCGAAGTTCCACGTCAGGAAGGACGACTGGTAGATGTGCAGGGAGATCAGGTCCGCCGCCTCCGGTGCCGCCTTGCCGAAGAGCACGAACGGCGTGTTGAAGTCGTTGAAGGTCCACAGGAAGAGGACCAGGACGAGGACCTGGTTGACCTGGCGCAGGGACGGCAGGGTGATGTGGCGGATCTGCTTCCAGACGCCGGCGCCGTCGAGGGCGGCCGCCTCGTACATGTCCCGGGGGATGTTCTGCAGTCCGGCCATGACGGTCAGGAAGGCGAAGGGCCAGCCCTTCCACACGGAGACGGTGAGCAGGGCCCAGAAGCTGTTGTCGCCGATGAGCCAGAAGGCGGGGCTGTCGCCGATGCCGAGCTGGTCGTGGAGCACGTGGTTGATCAGGCCGTTGTCCCGCTGGAACATGAACGCCCACGTGATGACGGCCGCGTAGACCGGCAGGGCGTACGGGACGAGGAAGAGGGTCCGCAGGAGGCCGCGGCCGCGGAAGTTCTCCTGGAGGAGGACGGCGGCGGCCGTGCCGAGGAACCAGCACAGGGCGACGGACGCCAGGGTGAACAGACAGGTGGTGAGGAAGGACGTGAGGAGGGCCTGGCCGACGGGCGCGTCGAAGTCGATCGAGACGGAGTAGTTGTCGAGGCCGGCCCAGGGCGCGGACGACCAGTCCCGGATGAAGAACTGGGTGAGCTCCTTGAAGCTCATGCCGATGCCCATGAGCATCGGGACGAGGTGGACGAGGAGTTCGAGGAGGAGTGCGGGAAGCAGCAGCAGGTACGGGAGGGCGATGCGGCGGCGCCCGGAGCGGCGCCGTGCGGGCGCCGCCTCGGGTCCGGCCGTGCGCACCGCGCGCTCACTCCGCTGAGTGACGGCGGTCTGGGTCATCTCGGCCGCTGCCTACTTCTTCGGCATCTGCTGCTGGGCCTTGTCGAGCTTGGCCCGCACGGATTCGGTGGTGACCGGGCGGCCCGCGGCGGCGTCGGCGAAGAGCTCCTTCACCGCGGTGCCGACGACGGTCTCGAACTGGGACTCCTCGGGGACCTGCGGGAGGGCGGAGGCGCTCTTGGCGAGGGTGTCGCGGATGACCGCGAGCGAGGCCGAGCCGAAGGCGGGGTCGGCCTGCGCGGACTTGACCGGCGGGACGGAGCCGTACGTCTTGTTGAGGAGGATCTGCTCCTCGTCACCGGTCATGAACTTCACGAACTCGAGGGCGCCGTCGAGGTTCCTGGTGTTCTTGAAGACGGAGATGTTGATGCCGGCGACCATGGAGTTGGTCTGGACGCCCTGGCCGGGGGTGCCGGAGGCGACGGGGGCCGGGACGACGCCCCACTGGTCCTCGGACATGCCCTGGGCGGCGAAGGTCTGCTGGGGGGTCTGCCACAGGACCATGCCGGTGCGGTTCTTGGCGAAGTCGGAGAGCGACTGGTTCTGGGCGTACTCGGCGTTGCCGGGCGCGACGATCTTGGAGTGGGCCATCAGGTCGACGTACTGCTTGACGGCGGCGACGGCGCCTTCGGAGGTGAAGTCGGCCTTGCCGTCGGCGGTGAAGAAGTCGGTGCCGTGCTGCTTGCCGAGCACGAAGACCTGGTGGATGTTGTTCGACAGGTTGGAGCCCTCGACCCCGATGCCCCACCTGCCGTCCTTGCTGAGCTTCCTGCCGGCGGCGTCGACCTCGGCCCAGGTGGTCGGCGGCTTCGTTATGCCCGCGTCGGCGAACATCTTCTTGTTGTAGTAGAGCGCGTAGGCCATGGAGTAGAGCGGCACGGCGGCCGGGTCCTTGCCGGGGGCGCCGGTGGAGCCGAGCGCGGAGTCGACGAAGCGGTCCTTGCCGCCGATCGTGCCGAAGTTCTTCTCGTCCCAGGGCAGGAGGGCGCCGGTCGCCTGGAGCGAGGCGCTCCAGGTGTTGCCGATGTTGAGGACGTCGGGTCCCTGGCCCGAGGTGGTGGCGGTGAGGATGCGGTTGAGCAGGTCGGACCAGGGGATGACCTCCAGCTCGACCTTGATGCCGGTCTGCTTCTCGAACTTGTCGAGTTCGGGCTGGAGGACCTTCTTGTCGGCCTCCAGGCTGGTGCCCTGGTTCGTGGCCCAGTAGGTGAGCTTCTTCGGCTGGGAGTCGGCCCCGTCGCCGGAACCGCAGGCGGTGGCGGCGAAGACGAGGGAGAGGGCGACGGAAGTGGTGACGGCGGCTCTGACAGTGCGCATGGCTCCAGGGCCCTTTCGAGGACGACGGGAGGGCAACGGCTTAATTTAGGACGTGAGTTAATCCTCGCGAGAAGGTCGCGTCAAGGCTTGGAATGCGGGTATGTTGCACCGAAGGACTTCAGAGACGGGAACCCACGTGCACGCGACAAGTGGCCGTACGGTGCGTGACCTGCGGCGCGAGAACCGCACCGCCGTACTGCGAAGGCTGTACTTCGACGGACCGATGAGCCGCCTCATGCTCGGGCCCGCGACCGGGCTGAGTTCGGGCTCCGTCAGCAACGTCGTGGCCGAACTCGTCGCCGAGGGCCTCGTCGAGGAGGCCGGCAGCGTCGACTCGGCGGGCGGACGCCCCCAGACCCTGCTGCGGGTCAGCCCCGACAGTGGCCGCATGATCGGCGTCGACGTCGGCGAGACCCGTGTCCGCGTCGAGCTCTTCGACCTCACCCTCACCGAACTCGCCCGCACCGACAGGGCGTTGCCCAGCACCGGGCCGCGCACCTCCCGCTACGACGTGGATCTGGTCGTCGCCCACGTCCGCGACGGCATCGCGCAGGTGCTGCGCACCGCGGGTGTCACCCCCGACCGGCTCCTCGGCGTGGGAGTCGGCGTCCCCGGCATCGTCGCCCACACACCGGACGACGGCGCCGTCGTCCACGGACAGACCATCGGCTGGGACGCCGTCCCCTTCGAAACCGTCCTGCGCCGCACCGTCGATCTCCCCGACACCGTCCCCTACTGGATCGACAACGGCGCCAAGACCCTCGGCCAGGCCGAGATGTGGTTCGGCGCCGGCCGCGGCGCCCGCAGCGCCGTCACCGTCCTCTTCGGCTCCGGCGTCGGCGCCTGCGTCGTCACCGACCCCCTCCGGCCCGGACGCGCCCTCGAATGGGGTCACCTCACCGTCAACGTCCGAGGGCGCCGGTGCCGCTGCGGTGCCCGCGGCTGCCTGGAGGCGTACGCCGGTGCCGAGGCCCTCCTCGCCCGCTGGCGCGAGGCGGGCGGCGCCCCGCCGGCCGCCGCCGACGAGGAGACCGCCCTCACCGCCATGCTCACCGCCGCCTACCCCGCCGAGTCCGGCACCGTCCCCGACGCCACGGCCCTCAGCGTCCTCGAAGAGACCGCCGAATACCTCGGCGCGGGGTTCGCGGACCTCATCAACCTCTTCCAGCCCGAACGCATCCTCGTCGGCGGCTGGGCCGGCCTCCAGCTCGGCGCCCGCTTCCTCGACACCGTCACCCGGTACGCGACCGAGTACGCCCTGCGCTATCCGGCGAGCCGCACCAGCGTGGGCCTCGGCACCCTGGGACCCGAGGCCGTCACGGTCGGCGCGGCCCTCCTCCCCCTGGACGACTTCTTCGCCCGGGGCGGCCGCCGTCCCGAGACCACCCCGAGTACGCCGGCGCCCGCCTGGCAGACGGCCCTCGCGGACCGCGTCACCCCCTGACGCCGCCTCACACCGTCCCGGGGATCAGCCGGAGTCCGTCCGGGCTCCGCGGGGAATCGCCAGGTCCGTCAGGAGCGCCGCGCCGGGGCGCAGGTCCGTCCAGGTGCCGGACCAGGTCAGGACGGCGATCGCGGAGGTCGGGAACTTGCTCCGTACACGGTCCAGGGCGTCCCCGACCGCCCGGGCCGCGAGCAGCGGGATCAGGTCCTCCAGGCCCGGGTTGTGCCCGACCAGGAGCAAGGTCGCGACCTCGTCCGGTACGCCGTGCAGGACGTCGAGCAACTCTGATGCGTCCGCCCCGTACAGCCGCGGGTCGTGGCGGGTCGGCACCGGGCCGTCCAGCTCCGCGGCGGCCAGCTCCCAGGTCTCGCGGGCGCGCCGCGCCGGGGAGCACAGGGCGAGGTCGGGCCGTACGCCGCTCTCCGCCAGGAAGCTCCCGGCGGCCGGGGCGTCACGCAGCCCGCGCGGGCCGAGGGGACGGTCCCGGTCGGCGACGCCGTCCGGCCAGGCGCTCTTGGCGTGCCGCAGGACGAACAGCCGGCGCGGTCGGCCGTCGGCGGCGGATCCGGCGCGCTCAGGAGTCTCGGTGGAGGGCGGCACACCGTGAGCGTAAGGCGTGGGTCGCGGAACGGACAGGCCCTAGGGGTACGTCCGCACGTCGTCGGTGTAGTCGCGGGCCCGGTCCCGTACGACCTCGGGCAGGGTGCCCGTCGCCAGATCCGCGAGGGTCGTGCTCTCCAGGACCTGGCGCAGACTCGTCCGGACAGCACGCCACACATCCGGCAGGGGAGCCGCCGCACCCTGGTACTCGAGACCCGTCAGCTTCAGGTCGCGCACACTGACGAGTGGTCCGTCCATCGCGCGGATGACGTCGGCGAGGGAGATCTCCGAGGGCGCCCGGGTCAGGGAGTAGCCACCGTCGGGGCCGCGCACGCTGCCCACCAGACGCGCCTGCCGCAGGTCGCTCAGCACGACGAAGAGGAAGCGGACGGGGATGTCCTGGCGTCCGGCGATGTCCTCGGCCTTGAGGGGCCGGTCGGGGGAGCAGGCCAACTCGGCCATGGCCCGGATGGCGTAGTCCGTTCGTGCTGAGATCCTCACGGACTCAATGTCTCACGAGTGACGGGAACCCGACCTGCGGCGGCATCCGCAAGCCGTCGACAGCACCCCGGCGTGTCGTTGTTGTCCGGAAGCGGCGTTGCCACTCCACTTTGTTCATCGACATAGTGAACATCGGCCGTGCAGCTCCCGTTTCTGGTCGGAGGTCTCCGTGGAGTCCGTGGTACCCGTCGTGTCCTCGCCGTCCGCCGAGTCCGCCCGTCCTCGACCGACCGTGGCCGTCGTCGGCGCGGGCGCGGCCGGTGCGCTCGTCGCCGTCCAGCTGTGCGAAGGGGCGGCCCGACGCCGTGTCCCGCTCGATCTGATCCTCGTCGACCCCGCGCCGGAGGCGGGCCGGGGCACCGCGTACGCCACCGAGGTTCCCGAGCACCGGCTCAACGTCCCCGTCGGCGGCATGAGCTGCTACCCGGACGACCCGGGTCACTTCCGGCGCTGGCTCTGCCGCCACGGCGAACCCACCGTCACCGCGGCGGACTTCGCCTCCCGGTACCGCTACGGCTCGTATCTCGCCGACACGCTCGGCCGGGCCATCATCACGGCGCACGGCACGGTCTCCGTACGGCGGCTGCGCACCAGGGCCGTGGGGTGCGCCGACACGGCCGGGGGGCGTCTGGAGCTCCGGCTCGCCGACGGCGGCACGGTCACGGCGGACGGCGTCGTCCTCGCCACCGGGCCCGCGGCGGGCCGGTCCGGCTGGGCCCCGGCCGAGCTCGTCGCCTCCGACCGGTTCGTCCCCCGCCCCTGGGCGCCGGGCGCGCTCGACGCCGTCGGCGCGTCGGACGACGTCCTCCTCGTCGGCACGGGTCTCACCGCCGTCGATCTCGCGCTCGTCCTCGACCGTCCCGGCCGCACGGTGCACGCCGTGTCCCGCAGCGGGCTGCTTCCCCAGCCGCACGCGGTCGCCCCGCTGCCCCCCGTACCGCCGCCGGCGGGCCTCGCCGCCCTCCCGTTCCCCCGCCTCCGCAGGGAGCTGATGCGGCACTTCGCCGCCACGCGCCGCGCCCACGGCGACTGGCGGCCCGCCTTCGACGGGCTGCGGCCCGAGATCGTACGGCTCTGGCAGGGCCTCACCGACGACGAGCGGGCGGAGTTCCTCGGCCGTGACGCCACCCCGTGGAACGTGCACCGGCATCGCATGGCACCCTCCACCGCGGAGACCGTCTCCCGGGCGCGCGCGGCCCGCCGGCTCCGCGTCCACGCCGGCCGGGTCGCCTCCGCGGCACCCCAGGAGGACGGCGGCCTGCGCGTCTCCCTCGCCGACGGCCGGGAGTTGCGCGTGGCATGGGTGGTGGACTGTACGGGGCCGGGGCTGCGGGCCGACGCCGGCGGCGACCCGCTGTGGAGCGGGCTGCTGTCCGACGGCCTCGCCGTACCCGGACCGCTGGGCATCGGTGTGTCGACCGACGGCGGCCGGCTGCTCGACGCCCGGGGGCAGCGGGAGCGTCCGCTGTTCACCCTGGGCGCGCCCCGCCGGGGCGAGCTGTGGGAGACGACCGCGATGCCCGAGATCCGTCAGCAGGCCAAGGAGATCGCCGAGGCCGTGCTCGCCCCGCTCACCAGCGCCCCCCGGGCGGCACGCCGCCGCCCCACCGACCAGTTCGGACTGCCGCTGTCCACCCATGCCGCCGCCGCGGCGTCCTTCCGCTGCGGACTCGCCCGGGTGATCACCGTACGGGCGAAGGCGGCCGAGTCGTTCGCGCGCGCCGTCGAACTGGACCCCGGGTTCGCGCTCGGGCACGCCGCACTCGCCCTGCTCGGCCACGAGTGCGGAGCGGACGTCGACGTCGCCCGGGAGCTGGCGGACGCCCAGCGCAGCGTGCGCGAACGCGGCGACGAGCGCGAGCGGTCGTTCGTCGAGGTCGTCACGCGCCGCATCAAGGAGCACGAAGCCCACGCAGGTGCGGCGGGCGACGGCGACACGGCGCTCGTCGACCACCTCGGCCGCTTCCCCGCCGACGCGTTCGCACTCGGCATCGCCGTCCCCACCATCGCCTTCTCCGGCGTCGCGGACCTCGACGGCACCCTGGCCCTCGGCCTGGTGGAGCGGACCGCGTCCGCCTACGAGGGGCACTGGTTCCACACCTCGCTCCTCTCCTTCGTCCGGCAGGAGCAGGGAAGGATCGAGGAGGCCGGCGAGCTCGCCCGGGCGGCACTCGCCGCGCAACCCGCCTCCGGCCACGCCGTGCACGCCCTCGCCCACGTCCACTACGAGTCGGGTGAGCACCGCGCCGGCCGGGACTGGCTCGACGGCTGGATCGGCGGCCAGGGCCGGGGCGCCGTGCACCGGGCGCACTTCTCCTGGCACGTGGCGCTCCACGAACTGGCCCTCGACGACTCCGCCGCGGTACGCCGCCGCTGGTTCGCCCAGCTCGCCCCGGGCCAGGTGAACGGGGTGCGGGCCCTCGTCGACTCCGGCTCCCTGCTGTGGCGGGCCCGCATGTCCCGGAACTGGACCGGCCGCGTCCCCGTCGACGGCGTGCTCGACGCGGTCGCCCGCGATCTGGTCGAACGTCCCTCGACCGCGTTCACGGCCCTGCACAGTGCCGTCGCCCTCGCCGCCGCAGGCGACCTCCCCGCACTCCGCCGCCTGCGCGCCCACGCGGCCGGCGCCGACCCGGTGCAGCGGGAGGTCGTCGTCCCGCTGTGCGACGCGCTGGAAGCGGTGCTGGAGGAGGAGTGGGCCACCGCGGTCCGGGAACTGCGCGGACTGCTGCCCTCGCTGCGCCGCGTGGGAGGCAGCGCGGCACAGCGCGAGGTCGTCGAGGAGACCCTGCTGTACGCGCTGGTGGAGGCGGGTCACAGCGACACCGCCCGCCACCTCCTCGAACAGCGCCTCGACCGCCGCGCGTCCCCGCTCGACCGCCGCAGGCTGGCCGGCCTGAGCCTTTGAGGGACTCTGCCGCCCGGTCCGGGAAGCAGGACCGGGCGACGGGTCCGGGACCGAGGACGGTGCGCTCGGATCCGTCGGCGAACGCGCCCCAGGGCCGGCCGTATGTCCCTCATGCGTCATGCCTTTCGGGGGCGTACGGGTTCGGGGGCCTTGTTCAGTCGTCGAGGGGCTCGTAGTCGAACCAGTCGAAGCGGACGGTTCCTGTCGCGGCGTACATGCCGATGACCCGGCCCGTGAAGCCGCCGGCGACCTCGGTCGACAGGTAGCGGCCGTCGAGGGTCGCGAGACCGGTGTACGTGCCGTCGGCCTGCTCGAAGCCCAGGGAGACGACATCGGGTCCGGTGCACGGCCCGTGCGCAGCCGGTGGCTCCGTGATCGTGACGCTGAGGACCACCGGCCCGGCCGGCGCGGAACTCGCGGCCACGACCGTGCGCAGGGTGCCGACGTGCGCGATGACCCGCACCTTCGTACCGGACGCCTCGATCGCGTAGTGGTGCTGCTCGTCGAGCCGGACGGCCAGACCGCCGCGCCCCTCGGAGGGGTCGACCAGCGTGCGCGCCCGGCAGGCGAGGTGCTGCTGCCGCCGGCCGGTGAACACCACGTCGGCAGTGTCCAGGGAGCTGCCCCGCGCCCGCAGCGTCAGCCAGCCGGGGCGCTCCTCGGTGGTGCAGTGTTCGGGGGACCGGTCGCGCAGGGAGATCCAGGACGGCCGCAGTTCGGCCGAGTCGAAGTCGTCCCGCCGCTCCTCGGCAGGGCCGGGGGAGAGCGGCCACGGGAGCTCGGGCAGGTCGAGGGCGACCTCGCCGACGACCGGCCAGCCGTCCACCCAGGTCACGGGGGCCAGGAAGGTCTCCCGGCCGAGCACGTGCCAGCCCGGCGTGCCGCCGCCCGGCCGGACGCCGAGCAGCACCATCCACCAGGAGCCGTCGGGGCCCTGGACCAGGTCGGCGTGGCCGGTGTTCTGGACGGGGTGGTCGGTGCCGCGGTGGGTGAGGATCGGGTTGGCCGGGCACGGCTCGAACGGGCCGGCGGGCGTGAGGCCGCGGGCGATCGAGACGCCGTGGCCGCGCTCGGTGCCGCCCTCGGCGATGAGCAGGTACCAGTAGCCGCCGATCCGGTACAGGTGCGGCGCCTCCGGGGCCTTGGCGCCGGGCCCGCCGGACCAGAGCTTGTGCGGTGTTCCGTACGTCCGTCCGGTGGACGGGTCGATGCGGACCTGCGCGACCCCGGCGACCGTGCACCAGCAGGTGCCGTCCTCGTCCCAGGCCAGGTCGGGATCGATGCCGGGGACACCCGGGGCCCGGACGGGGTCCGACCACGGTCCGGCGGGGTCGGTGGCCGTGACGATGAAGTTGCCGCCGCCCTCGCTGCAGTGGGTGACGATCAGCCAGAAGCGGCCGTCGTGGTGGCGCAGGGTCGGGGCGTAGATCCCGCCGGACGACGGCATGTCCACCGGCAGGCGCAACTGCTCGGGCCGGTCCAGGGCGTTGCCGATCTGCGTCCAGTGCACCAGATCACGGCTGTGGAAGACGGGGACGCCGGGGAAGTACTCGAAGGTGGAGCACACCAGGTAGTAGTCGTCGCCGACGCGGCAGACGCTGGGGTCGGGGTGGAAGCCGGGGATCACGGGGTTGGTGACGCGTTCGTCCGGCCGGCGCAGAGGGGGCACCTGAGAAGTCCTTCGGTCGAATCGTGATGCGGGCGTGGGGCGGTTCACGACCTCGTGCCGACGGGCGTGCGGGGCGGTGGTGCGGTGTCGGCCGGGCCCGGGCGGAACCGCGCGCCCGGGCCCGGCCGTTCGGCGGATCAGACGCAGGCGTTCCCGTTGAGCGCGAAGGCGGCGGGTGAGGGGTTGCTGCCGCTGTGCGTTCCCTGGACGCCGAAGCTCGCGGTCGCGCCGGGGGCGATCGTCCGGTTCCAGTCGGCGTCGCGGGCGCTGACGGCGGTGCCGTTCTGGGTGACGGTCGCGTTCCAGGCACTCGTGACGCGCTGGCCGCCGGGGTAGGGCCAGGTCAGCTGCCATCCGTCCACGGGCGTCGAGCCGGTGTTCCTGACGGTGACGGTCGCGGTGAAGCCGGTGCTCCAGAGGCTGTTCACCGTGTACGTCACCGCGCAGGCGGAGGTGGGCGGCTCGCCACCGCCGGACGTCCGCTCGGCGGCGTAGCCGGCGAGCCAGGCCAGCGGGGCGTTCCAGTTGACCGCCACCTCGTTGGTGGAGTACGAGCCGATGTCGTCGACGTAGCAGGCGGCGGGGGCGCAGCCGGTCAGCTTCTCCTGCGCCACGGGGTCCTGGAGCGCGCTGTCGGGGCCGCCGGCGAGCGACCCGGCCGGCGGGTGGGGCAGCGAGGGGTCCAGCTGATGCGCCCAGAAGCGGTGGTGCTGGTTCTGCGAGGAGGTCTCGCCGTAGCCGGTCACGTACGACAGGCCGAGGGCGTTGCGGCCGAGCAGGTAGTCCAGGGCCTCCAGCGCGCCGGCGCGGTAGCGCCCGTCGCCGGTCAGCTCCCCGGCGACGGCCATGACGACCGCGTCGTCGGCGACCTCGCCGTTCGAGCCCCAGAAGTACCCGTCCGCGGGGACGGGCACCGCGTAGCCCTGGGCACCCATCCTGGACAGGTGCGCGTCGGCTGCCGCGGTCACGGAGGCCCGGACCCGGGCCAGGTCCGTCGCGGGCAGTCCGTTGGGAACCGTGGCCAGGACGAGCCGGCCGAGCGCGGCCGTGTCCGCCCAGCCGAAGCCGTACGGGCTGAAGGCCTCGGCGGAGGTGTGCCAGGGCGACGCGGTGACCGCGTCCCGGTAGGCGCTCTCGCCGGTCGTCGCGTACAGCTCGGCGGCCGCCCAGTAGAACTCGTCGGTGACCCGGTTGTCCTCGTACGCGCCGCCGCCCGTGCTGTCCGAGGCCGGTGCGTACAGGGCCGGATGGGTCTGGGCCGCGGCCCAGGCCCGCCGGGCGGCCGACAGGCAGCGGTCGGCGTAGGCGGAGTCGTACGGACGGAAGACCCGGGCGCACTGCGCGGCGGCCGCCGCGAGGTTCAGGGTCGCCGCCGTGGACGGACGGTGCAGCTCGCGCGGCTGGGCGTCCTGTTCGGGGCGCATCGGCATGCCGGTCCAGGCCGCGTCGTGGACCTTGTGGAACGCCATGCCCGCGTACGGCTTGCCCTCGGGCACCTGCATCCGCATCAGGAAGTCCAGCTCCCAGCGCGCCTCGTCCAGGACGTCCGGCGTCCCGTTGCCACGCTCGGGGACGCGGAGGGTCGAGTCGCCGAGCGCCGCGCCCTTGCCCGCCCGCTCGGCCCGCTCGAAGGAGTTGACGAGCAGCCAGGCGGAGAGGCCGCCGTTCACCACGTACTTGCCGTGGTCGCCCGCGTCGTACCAGCCGCCCCTGACGTCCTGGGTGTAGTCGCACACGGTGGCCTGGCAGGGGACGGAGGTGTCGCCCTTGTTGGGCGCGACGCCGAGGTGTCCGGCCGGGCGCGCGTACGCGGCGCCCACCAGGGAGGCGTCGACGGAGATGCCACTGCGCTGGTGGTGGAAGAAGGCCATCGCGTCGGAGCGCAGCGTGTCGTAGAGGTCCGCGCGGATGTCGAAGGGGACGCTGCCGCTGCCGTCCACCGCGAGGACGTATCCCGCGCCCGCGCTCCGGTACGAGGAGAAGTCGGCCACCTGGACGGACTGCCCGGAAGGGGCGTCGGCGCCGTACGGGACGGTCGAGCCCGAGGCGACCACCGTCCCGGACGCGTTCCGCAGCTGCCAGGCGAGCGCGCCCGGCGCCGTGGTGACGACGGTGGCCCGCTTGGGGCCGTCCGGAAGATAGCCGACCTGGTTGACCCGTACGGCCGTGGTGGCCGCCGGGGAGGCGGTGGCGCCCGCGGCGGCCGGCGCGGTCGTGAGACCGCCGAGGAGGAGAGTCCCCGCCAGCAGTGCGGTGGAGAGGCGCAGGGGACGGCGTAAGGGCTTGGTGGTGCGGGGCATGAGCGGCTCCTGTGTGTCGTGGCGGGTCGGCAAGAAGGGGTTGGGAGCGCTCCCACTCGACGGTATGTCGAACAGGGGTCGAAGGGCCGGAGATCTCGAGCGCACCGTAATGACGCCTGTCGCCACCGTCAACGGGCTCGACCGGAGCGGCGAGAAGCCGGCCACCCGGTCAATGTGCGGAGCGTGATGTCGCAGGGCGTAACGTTCTGCGCGATGGTGCGGACGGCCCGACCGTCGCTACGGAAGGATCCGATCCTGAACCCCCAGCTCGCGGAGACGTTGTCCGCAGCCCTGCTCGTCCTCGTGCTGGCCTGTGCGGTCATCCGCCCCTTCGGGTGGCCGGAGGCCGTCGTGGCCGTCCCGGCCGCGGCACTGGTGATCGCCACCGGGGCCATCTCCTTCGACGACGCCCTGGCCGAGGCGGAACGGCTCGGGCCGGTGATCGGCTTCCTGGCGGCCGTACTGGTGCTGGCTCAGCTCTGTGACGACGAAGGCCTGTTCCAGGCGTGCGGGGCGTGGATGGCGCGTACGGCGGCGGGCAGGCCACGCCGTCTGCTGGTCCAGGTGTTCCTGGCCGCGTCGGCGATCACGGCCGTGCTCAGCCTGGACGCCACGGTGGTGCTGCTCACCCCGGTCGTGTTCGCCACCGCCGCCCGTATCGGCGCACGCCCCAAACCGCACGTCTACGCCTGCACCCACCTGTCGAACACGGCGTCCCTGCTGCTGCCCGTCTCGAACCTCACCAACCTGCTGGCGTTCGCGGCCAGCGGGCTGAGCTTCACGCGGTTCGCCGCGCTGATGGCCCTGCCCTGGGTGGCGGCGATCGGCGTCGAGTACCTCGTCTTCCGGCGCTTCTTCGCCACCGACCTCGACGCCGGAGCGCAGGCCCCGCTGGAGACCGAGCCGCCGGAGCTGCCGCTGTTCGCCCTCGTGACCGTGGGCTGCACGCTCGCCGGCTTCGTCCTGACCTCCGTGATCGGCATCGACCCCGCGTGGGCGGCCCTGGCGGGCGCGCTGGCCCTGGCCGTCCGCGCTCTGATCCGGCGCCGCACCACTCCGCGGGCGCTGGTCCGGGCCGCCTCCGTGCCCTTCCTCGCCTTCGTCCTGGCCCTCGGGATCGTGGTCCTCGCGGTGGTCGACAACGGTCTCGACGAGGCGCTGGGCCATCTGATCCCCGAGGGCACGGGCCTGCCCGAACTGCTGGCCCTCGCCGCGCTGGCCGCCGTCCTCGCGAACGTCATCAACAACCTGCCGGCCGTCCTGGTGCTGCTGCCGTTGACCGCCCCGTCGGGACCCGGTGCCGTTCTCGCCGTCCTGCTGGGCGTCAACATCGGCCCCAACCTCACCTACGCCGGATCGCTGGCGACCCTGCTGTGGCGGCGTATCGTCCACGCCCACGACGGCGAGGTGGAGCTGAAGGAGTTCACCAAGCTCGGCGTGTACGCCGTACCCACGAGCCTGGTCGCCGCCGTCCTGGCACTGTGGCTCTCGCTGACCGTCATCGGAGGAGGCTGACCCCATGGCCGTGGTCGTCTGGATCGTCGAGGGCACCTGGCGTGCCTGCGTGGACGCCGCCCGCACGCACGCGCCGGCGGACGCCGACGTCGTCCTGCTGCACGTCACCCCCGCCGACGTTCCCGGCGCGGCACACGGGGCCTTCGCCGGCCTCCTCGGCCGTGGCCATCCCGAGAGGGACCCCGGCACACGTCTGGAACACCTCGCCACCGCCTCCGGGCAGCGACTGCTCCAGGACGCCGCCGACAGGCTTGGCCGCCCCTGCTCCCGTACCGAGCGCACCGGGCGCGTCGAGCGCGAGGTCGTCGCCGCGGCCGAGGGAGGCGACCTGCTGATCCTGGCCCGTGACGGCGACCGCACCCACCTCGGTCCGCACAGTCTCGGGCCCGCCGCACGCTTCGTCGTCGACCACGCCCCCTGCCCGGTCCTGCTCGTCTGGCCCGAGCCGCCGCCGGGGCTCCCCACCCTGCCGCAGCCTCCCGGCCCCTGACGGGGGAAGGCCCCGGCTGCCTGGCTCCGGCAGCCGGAGCGAGGAGGGCTTCGGCCAGGAGGCGATGCCGGTCACCGAGGCGCCCGACCGCTCAGCGGTCGAACGTCAGCCGCGGCGCCGCGTTGCGGGCCAGCGAGTGGGCCTGGTCGGACCACCAGGTGCCGGCGGGCGGGTCGACGATGCCGTACTCGGGATCGATCGTGCCGCCCGTGTTGCGCGTACAGCTGCCGTCGGACTCGCCGGGGACCTTGATCCACAGGTAGGCGTCGACGAGCGGGACGCCGGTGTCGGCGGTGGGACGCGGGCCGAGGCCCCGGCCGGGCGCGTTGCACCAGATCTCCGGGTCCCCGCTGTACTTACCGGGTTCCGGGGTCCAGGCGCCCAGACCGTTGCGGCTGGTGTCGATGACGAAGTGGTGCAGCGCGTCGCTCGACGGGGTGCCCACGTTCCGGTCGAACCAGGCGTCGGTCCAGCGCCAGGTGGAGGGGTCGGCGGAGTCCACGGCGTTCCCGGGGGCCCCGTCGTTGGGCGCGGCGGACGAGTAGTACTGCGTGGCGCACCAGTCGGTGTGGTCGCGTGCGTACGCGGGTCCCTCGGTGGCGAACCACATGCACTTCGCGATCCAGGTGCCGTACCGGGCGTTGTGGTCGGTCGGGTGGGTGTTGGACACGTTGAGGGAGAAGCCGTCGCCGTACCGGACGCCGGCGTCGAGGAGCCGCCGCGCCATGTCGCCGACGGGCCGCCACAGGACGTTGCCCGCGTCGAGGTAGACCGCGGTGCGGGCCCTGGACTTGAGGGTCCTGACCGCGTACTCGAGGTCGGCGACGCGGGTCGCCGTGAGTGCGCCGGTCGGGTCCACGGCCGGCCCGCAGTCCCTGGGGAGGAGGGCCAGGCCGTCGGGCTCGACGACCACGACCGCCCTGCTGTCGCCGATCCCGGCGGCGAAGGCGTCGATCCACTGCCGGTAGGCGGCCGAGGACGCGGCTCCGCCGCTGGAGTACTGGGAGCAGTCCCGGCCCGGCACGTTGTAGGCGACCAGGACGGGGGTCCGGTTCACCGCCCGGGCCTCGCGGACGAGACGCCTCACCTTGGCCCGTACCTCGTCGGGAGTGCCCTCGGTGAACCACTCGGCCTGTGGCCAGCTCGCGAGCTTCGCCATGTTCACGGCGTTCGTGACGTCGCGGTTCCCGAGGTCGACGAGCGCCTGCTCGGCGGCCTTGCTGTGCGGGTCCACGTAGAACTTCGTGGTCGGGGCGATCCCGTCGCCGGCGGTTGCGGCCTGTGCCTGTCCCTGCGTCGCGGTGAGGGCGGCGCAGGCCGCGAGCGCCGCGAGGGCGGCGGTCGCGCGGCGTCTCAGGCTGAGTGGCTTCATGGTTGCTCCTGGTCGAAGGACGGGGACAGGCGGGTGGGTGGTGCCTGTGGCCCGGTCGCAGGTGAACGGGCCACAGGAGTGCGAGGTCAGTAGCCGTAGATCATCTTGTAGGCGACCTCGGGGAGGAACTGTCCGGCCGTGGACCCCGTTCCGACGCCGCAGTTGCCGTCGGACTCACCCGGGGCCTTGATCCACAGCAGCATCTCGGCGCCGCCTCCCAGCTGGGTGGGGGTGCCGATGCGGCGGCCCGCCGCGTTGCACCACTCGTTGTTGGAGCCGTTGCCGTTCCGGCTGGTGTCGACGACGAACGGCTTGGTGTAGCCGTAGCGGGCGGCCAGTTCGCTGTTGACGGAGTTGCCGTACGCGGTGTTCTGCGCGGTGGTGAAGTAGTTGGAGATGTTGAGGGAGAAGCCGTGGGTCTGCCGGAGTCCGGCTTCGTGCAGGCGCTGCGCCATCGTCGCCGGACTCACCCAGCCGGGGTTCCCGGCGTCGAGATACACCCAGGTGTTGGGCGCCTGGCGGCTGAACTCGGCGACGGCTCCGCTGATCATGCCCTGGCGTTCGCGGATCTGCGTCGGGTTCAGGCAGCCGTAGTCCGCGAGGGAGTCCGGTTCGAGGATGACGACCGCCGGGCGGCCGGCGATCCCGCCGGCGAACTGCGCGATCCAGGTCGCGTAGGCGGACGGGGAGGCGGCGCCGCCTCCGGAGTGCCCGCCGCAGGTGTCGCGGTTGTAGATGTTGTAGGCGACGAGGACGGGCAGCTTGTCCGCGTGGTCCGCCGCCCCCACGTACGCACCGGTGGCGGTGCCGATGGTGCCGCTCCAGGAGCCGAACCAGTGGGCCGTGGGGGTGTTGGCGAGGGACGCGTTGATCGCGGACGCCCGGCCGTCACCGGGGTTGGCGGCGACCCACTGCTTCGCGCTGGAGTTCGGGTCCACGTAGAACCCGCTGGTCATGCCGGTCGGGTCCGCCGCGTGGGCGGACGGCGCGACGGCGAGCGCCAACGGCAGTGCGGAAAGGGCTGCCACGAGGGTGCGGATTCGGCGGCGCATGTCTGTACCTCGGCTTCCTGACGGCGGGCGCGCCGCCCGCTCTCGTCCGGAGCGGGCGCCGCACGGGGACCTCGGACCTGAGGAGTGAGTGGAAGCGCTCCCACTGGAAGCGGTCCCAGTGCACACTCCGTACGCTTGGGGTTGTGGCCGGTATCGTGTGACGCCCTGTTCGACCTGTCAAGTGGGCGCGTTTGACGTGCACTTCACACAGCGGTGAGAAGGCTCTACAGTCCTGGAACTGGAAGCGCTCCCAGCCTTGCCTGTGAGTTCGGGCCACGACAGGAAGGCAGCTCATGGCCGAAGATGTGCCACGTCGGCAGTCGACACTCGACGAGGTGGCCGAACTGGCCGGTGTCTCACGGTCGGTGGCCTCGCGGGTGCTCAACAACGCCCCGCACGTCAGCCGCGCCAAACGCGAGGCCGTCGAGCGGGCCGTCCACCGGCTCGGCTACGTCCCCAACCCGACCGCACGCGCACTGGCGACCCGTCAGACCGGCGCGGCCGCCCTGGTCGTCTCGGGAGAGGATCCGTCGATCTTCGCGGACCCCTTCTTCGCCCAGGTGATCGTGGGGGCTTCGGCCGCACTCGAAGACGCCGATCTGCACCTGATGCTGTGCCTGGCCGCCTCCGACCGGGGGCGCAGACGAGTGGAGCAGCTTCTGCGGTCCAAAGGCGCCGACGGCGTGATGCTGATGGCGCTGCGCGAGGACGATCCGCTGGCCCGTGTGGCCCAGGAGGCGGAGATGCCCGTCGTGTTCGGCGGGCGCCCGGTCGGTGTGGACCCCCGGTGGTACGTGGACGTCGACAACGTCGGCGGAGCGCGCGCGGCGACCGAGCACCTGATCTCGGCCGGCCGGTCCCGTGTGGCCACGATCTGCGGACGCCTGGACACCGAGGTCGGGCGCGCCCGGTACCGCGGCTACCGGGACGCCATGCTGGCGGCGGGCATCGAACCGCACCCGCCGGAAGCCGGGGACTTCACCGAGGCCGGCGGAGCCGACGCCATGGCCGCCCTGCTGGCGAACCACCCCGACGTGGACGGGGTGTTCGCCGCCAGCGACAACATGGGGGCCGGCGCCCTGCGCACGCTGCGCGAGGCCGGCCGATCGGTCCCCGGTGACGTCGCCCTGGTCGGATTCGACGACCTCGCCGTGGCCCGGTTCGCCGATCCGCCGCTGACCACGGTGCACCAGCCCATAGAGGGTCTCGGACGGGAGATGGCGCGCATGCTCGTCGCGCTCATCAACGGACAGGACCCCACCCCGCTGATCCTGCCCACACGCCTGGTCACCCGCGGCAGCGCCTGACGGGCACCGTAGGGTTCCGGTCACCACCCGGTGCCGGGCCTCTGAATCGCATCGAAAGTTTCGGTCATGCTGCCGAAACGGCTGACCCTCGGCGCATGCGCGTGAAGCCGGCCCCGCCGCCCGTGCGGGCGGCAACGGGGCCGGCCGTTCAGCCGCGGGCCTGGGGGAGGATCTCGAAGTCGGCGTGCAGCCGCCGGCCGTGGTCCACCTGCCGCACCGGTCCGGTGAGATGCACCCGGGCGGTCAGCCGCGGCTCCGTGCTGGACGCGCCGAACCTCAGCTCCAGCTCGCCCGGTTCCACGACGCGCGTCCCCGCCCTGCCGGTGAAGGACGCGAGGTCCGCGGGGACGACCGCGTGGATCCGCTTCCTCTCTCCGGGGGCCAGGTCGAGACGTACGTACCCGATGAGCCGCTGCACGGGCTGGACCACGGAGGCCACCGGGTCGTGCAGATACAGCTGTACGAGTTCGGTGCCGGCGCGGTCGCCGGTGTTCGTCACGGTGAGGGCGAGCCGCACCGCGCCGTCCGTGGGGACCTCGGTGTCCGCCACGGCCAGGTCGCTCCACGCGAACGTGGTGTAGGTGAGTCCGTGTCCGAAGCCGAAGGCCGGCGTCGGGTCGATGCTGGAGACCTCGCTGGTCTGGCCCAGGCGAGCGGCGAGGTAGGTGGACGGCTGGGCGCCGGGGTGGCGGGGCACGCTGACGGGCAGCCTGCCGCTCGGGGAGGTCCGCCCGCTGAGGACCGAGGCGACGGCCGCGGTTCCGGCCTCGCCGGGGAAGAAGGCCTGCAGGATCGCGGCGGACTCGTCGGCCGCGCGGCCGAGCGCGTAGGGCCGCCCGGCCAGCAGGGTCGTCACGACCGGTGTCCCCGTGTCGAGGAGGGCGTCCAGCAGTTGCTGCTGCGCCCCGGGGAGGACGAGGGACTCGGCGTCGCAGCCCTCGCCGCTGGTGCCGCGCCCGAAGAGCCCGGCGCGGTCCCCGAGGGCCGCCACGACGACGTCGGAGCGGTGGGCGAGCGCCAGGGCCTCGGCGAAGCCCCCGGTCCCGGCGTCGTCGATGCCCGTTCCTCGCGCCACGAGGATCTCGGAGCCCGGGAACTCCGCCACGAGGGCCTCGTACAGGGTGGGCAGGTCGATGCCGAGGGGCGTGTCGGGGTGCTGTCCGCCGACGTGGACGGGGAAGGAGTAGCAGCCCAGAACCGCCGTGGGGACCTCGGCGTTGGGGCCGATCAGGGCGATCCGGCGCGGGGTGCGCGGGTCGAGTGGCAGGGTGCCGTCGTTGCGGAGCAGGACGACGGCCTGTTCGGCGATGCGGCCGGCCAGCTCGCGGTTGGCGGCGGGGTCCAGGTCGAGCGTGCCGCGCAGACGGTCCGGATCGGCCGTGGTGTCGGCGTCGCGCAGCGCCGGGGGGACCGGGCTCCAGTCGGGGTCGAGCAGTCCCAGGCGGGTCTTCTGCAGGAGGACCCGCCGGACCGCGCGGTCCACCAGCTCCTCGGAGACGTGCCCCTGGCGGACCGCGTCCAGGAGCGGGTCGCCGTAGGTCTTCACGGTGGGGAGCTCCACGTCGACGCCGGCGGCGAGGGCCGTGCCGGCCGCCTCGCCGAACGTGCCGGCGACGCCGTGCAGCGTCTTCAGGAACGCGATGCCGAAGTAGTCGGCCACGACGGTTCCGCTGAAGCCCCAGGTGTCCCGGAGGAGTCCGGTGAGCAGTCCGTCGTCGGCGGCCGAGGGAATGCCGTCGGTGTCGGTGTAGGCGTGCATCACCGAGCGGACGCCGCTCTCCCGGACCGCCATCTCGAACGGAGGCAGGATGACGTCTGCCAGCTCCCTGGCGCCCATGCCGACCGGGGCGAGGTTGCGGCCGGCCCGGGAGGCGGAGTAACCGGCGAAGTGCTTGAGAGTGGCGACGATGCCGGCGGACTCGAGGCCCTGGACGTAGGCGGTGGCGATCGTTCCGACGAGGTACGGGTCCTCGCCGATGGTCTCCTCGACGCGCCCCCAGCGGGCGTCGCGGACGACGTCGAGGACGGGCGCGAGCCCCTGGTGCACGCCGACCGCGCGCAGGTCGCGACCGATGGCGGCGGCCATCTCCCGTACGAGCGCGGGGTCGAAGGTGGCTCCCCAGGAGAGCGGGACGGGATAGGCGGTGGCGCCCCAGGCCGCGAAGCCCGCGAGGCACTCCTCGTGCGCGACGGCCGGGATGCCGAAGCGGTTCGCGGCGGTGATCCGCGCCTGCGTCCGCATCAGGGAGAGGGCGCCGAGCGCGGGGTCGACGGGGACGGTTCCGAAGGGCCGGGTGAGCTGGCCGAGACCGTCGGGCAGCAGAGCGTCGAGGTCGACCGGCTCCTCCATGTCGTGCTGGTGCGGCGCGACCTCGGCGCCCTCGTCGGAGGCGCCGACCCACACGCCGTAGAGCTGGGCGGTCTTCTCCTGCAGGGTCATCTCGCGGATCAGCGCGTCGACGCGGGCTTCCGCGCTCAGGGCGGGGTCGCGCCAGGCGCGGTACGGGGCTTGGGTCTTGGCGGCCACGGTGTCGGTCACTTTCCTCCGACCCCCATCAGGCCCTGGACCAGGGCGCGACGGGCGAACAGATAGACGAGCAGGATGGGGAGCATGGACAGGACGACGGCCGCGAGGAGGCCGGGAATGTCGACGCCGTGTTCCGTCTGGAAGTCGTACAGGCCCATGGTGATGACCTTGTTCTCCGAGGACTGGGTGAGGACGAGCGGGAACAGGAAGCCGTTCCAGGCCTGCAGCGAGGAGAACACGACGATGGTGGAGAGACCGCTCTTCGACAGCGGCAGCACCAGCCGGCGGAAGATCGTCCAGGGGGAGGCCCCGTCGACGGTCATGGCCTCGTACAGCTCGGGCGTGATGTCCCGCATGACGCCGGTGAGGATCAGGGCGCACACGGGCATGGCGAACGCGGCGGTCGGCAGGATGACGCCGAGCAGGTTGTCGTACAGGCCGGCCTCGTTGATCAGGTAGAACATCGGCACGATCACGGCCTGGGACGGGATGGCGAGACCGAGCAGGAAGAGCCGGAAGACCCGGCCGGTGGCCTTGCCGTCGCTGCGCACGATGGCGTACGCGAGCGGTGGCACGAGGAGCACGACGATGCCGACGACCGCGACCGTGACGACGACCGTGTTGAGGAAGTACTGCGCGAAGCCGCCGTCGAGGTCGTCGACGTAGTTGTCGAGGGTGAAGTGCTCGGGGAAGGCGAGCGGGCCGTTCGCCGCGTAGTCCGCACGGGACTGGAAGGTGGCGATCAGCATGACGTAGAGCGGCAGGCCGACCACGAACAGCCAGACCGACGAGCCGAAACCGGCGAGGAGGTTGGGACGGGGCTTCATCACACGCCCTCCATGGTGCTGCGCATCCTGTCGTAGCCGGTCAGGCGCACCATGACCAGGGAGACGAGGGTGGCGACGAGGACGAGGAGCAGCGCGATCGCGGAGGCGGATCCGAAATCGAAGCTCTTGAAGGCCTTCTGGTACATGTAGTAGGCGCTGTTCGTGGTGTCGGTGCCCGGTCCGCCCTGCGTGAGGATCAGTACGGTGTCGAAGGTCGTGAGCCCGCCGACCACCATCAGGATCATCGAGGTCACGACGGTGTTGCGCAGCTGCGGCAGCGTGATGTGGAAGAACTGGCGGACCGTGCCGGCGCCGTCGATCCGGGCGGCCTCGTAGAGGACACCGGGGACGGCCCGCGCGGCGCCCTGGTAGATCAGGGTGTGCAGGGGTGTGAACTGCCACGTGCTGACGAAGACCAGGACACCGAGGGCGCCGGTCTGCGTGCCGAAGAGATTGCCGTCGCCGAAGAGCCACTTCGCCTGTGAGGGGACCCCGAAGTTGGGGTCGAGCACGGCGCGCCACAGGACGGAGACGGCGGTGATGGACAGCAGGAGCGGGACGAAGTAGATCGCGGACAGGACGGCCCGGTTGCGCTGCCGGCCGGCGGCCCAGACACCGAGCAGGATGCTGATCGGCGTCTGGACGACGACGCCGAGCACGGTGAGGAGCAGGCTCAGCCAGAGGCTCTTCACCATCACGGGGTCGTCGAGCAGCCGGCTCCAGTTGTCCAGGCCGGCGAACTCGGGGGAGCCGAGGCCGTTCCAGCGGGTGAAGGACAGCACGACGACCAGGACGAGCGGGACGAGGGCGAACAGACCGAAGAAGACGGCGGCGGGCGCCGCCCAGGCGAAGCCCGGGCGGCCCACACCGGTCGCGGGGCGGCTGGACCGCCCGCGCCGGACGCTCTTCTCGGTGCTGTCCGCGGTGGGTACTGCGGCAGTGGTCATGTCAGGCGTTCCGGAGGTCGGGCCGCGGTCAGGCCGCGGGGAGGCTCTGCATCGCGGCGATGAAGGCGTCGGGGCCGGTCTGGCCGTTGAAGAACTGCTGGACGGCCTGGTGGATGGTGGTGGTGGCCGCCGGGGGATAGGCCTGGTCCCAGGAGAGCTGGAAGTGGGGCGCCTTCTTCACCAGGTCGTACTGGTACGTCGAGTAGGCGGGGTTGGCGGAGCCGTCCAGGAACTTGGCGGTGTTGGTGGTGGTGGGCAGGTTGCCGATGCTCAGCTGGCCCTTGACGAACTCGTCCGAGTACATGAGCTTCAGGAACTCGGCCACGGCCTCGGGGTGTTCGGTGTTCTTCAGGACCGAGTAGAAGTTGTTGGTGTTGCCGGCGAGGTTGTCCGGGCCGCCCTTGCCGCCCTCGACGGCCGGGAAGGGGCCGTAGCCGAGATCGCTCTTCACGAAGTCCGGGTAGGCGTCCTGGAGCGTGGAGTACTCCCAGGAGCCCATGAGCTCGAAGGCGGCCTTGCCGGAGGCGAGGAGGGCGGGGGAGCCGCCGTCGGTGAACTTGACCGAGTCGTAGTTGGTGCCGAAGGCACCCGCGTCGATCAGCTCCTTGAGCTTGTCGAGGGCCTTCCTGCTGTCGGCGCTCGCCCAGACGCTCTTGTCCCCGCTCACCGCCTTCTGGAAGAGCTCGGGGCCGGCCACCCGGTCGTACATGTACTGGAACCACATCTGGGTGGTCCACTTGTCGCCGCCGCCGAGGGCGATGGGGGTGATGCCCTTGGCCTTGAGGGCCTTGACGGTGGTCAGGAGCTCGTCCCAGGTGCGCGGCGCGGTGACGCCGGCGTCCGCCAGGACCTTCTTGTTGCTGAACAGCAGGACGGGCTGGGTGCCGCGCATGGGGATGCCGTACGGCTTGCCGCCGACGACCGCGGTGTCGAAGACGGACGGCAGGAAGTGGGACTTGAGGCCGGGGTCCTTGGCGATGAAGTCGTCGAGCGGCATGAGGAGGCCCGCGTCGACGAAGGGCTTGATGCTGCCGCCGCCCCAGTTGAAGAACACGTCCGGCGCCTGCTTGCCGCTGATGATCGTCTGCAGCTTGGACTGGTAGTCGGCGCCGGGGATGGTGTCGAGGACCGCCTTGACCTTCGAGGTCTTGTTGAAGGTGTCGACGAGCTGCTTCTCCACCTTGTTGGTGGCATCGCCGTACACCAGGACGTGGATCTCGTCCGAGCCGCCTCCGGCGGAGTCCCCCGAGCCGCCACAGGCCGCCAGGGAGAGGGTCATGGCCAGCGACGCCCCACCGACGACAGCGGTTCTCAGGAGCCGTATGTGCCGCTTCATCGCGCCTCACTTTCGAAAGAGTTTCGTTACGAAGTTCGAAACTTCACGCTGCCGGACGCTAAGGTGGCCGCGGCGAAGGGGTCAACCCTCCGGCCGGGAGTTATCAAAGCGTGACTATCTCGATGCGGAGAGCAGTGCTTTATGCTGCTCAGATGCGAGACGGCGAGGAGAACAGGCGAATCAGGCTGGCGGAGGTGGCGCAGCAGGCCGGAGTGTCGCTTTCGACAGTTTCGAAAGTTCTCAACGGCCGGCAGGACGTGTCACCGGCCACGCGGGGGAAGGTGGAGCGACTTCTCGAAGCGCACGCGTACCGCCGGACCACCCGTGCCGCCCGCGAGGCGCCCCTCATCGAACTCGTCTTCCACGAGCTCGACAGCGTGTGGTCGATGGAGCTGATCCGCGGGGTGGAGAACCTCGCCAAGGCCCACCAGGCGAGTGTCGTGCTGACCGAGAGCGGCACCCGGCACGCCCCTGCGCCGGACTGGATCGAAGGAGTGCTCCAGCGCCGGCCGATCGGCGTGGTCCTGGTGTTCTCCTCCCTCCCCGACGCCGTGAAGCGGCAGCTCGGCGCGCGGTCGATCCCCTTCGTGATCGTCGACCCCGCGGGCGACCCCGAGCCGGACGTGCCGTCCGTCGGCTCGGCGAACTGGTCCGGCGGAGTCGCCGCGACCCGTCACCTGATCGACCTCGGGCACCGACGCATCGGCGTCGTCACCGGCCCCGAGGACATGCTGTGCTCCCTGGCCCGGCTCGACGGCTACCGGTCCGCCCTGAACATGGCCGGCCTGGAACACGACGCCTCCCTCGTCCGCTTCGGCGACTTCCACGTCGAAGGGGGATACGCGCGGGCGATGGAGCTGCTGCAGCGGCCGGACCGGCCCACGGCCGTCTTCGCCGGAAGCGACCTGCAGGCGCTCGGCGTCATGGAGGCGGCCCGGGAGTGCGGGCTGCGCGTACCCGAGGATCTGTCCGTCGTCGGCTACGACGACGTGATGATCGCGCGATGGTCGAGCCCCCCGCTCACCACGATCCACCAGCCACTGCGCGAGATGGGCGAGGAAGCGGTGCAGATGCTGCTCCGCATGCGCGCCGGGGAACCCTCGGTGACGCGCATGGAGCTCGCGACCAGCCTCGTCGTCAGGAAGAGCACCGCCCCGCCGCCGGCCTAGGGGGCGGGCGCGGCCGCACACGGCGCTCCTTCCCTGGGGAGACGACGACGAAGTGGAGCCAGGACCTTCCTGGCTCCACTTCATGGTCGGGCGGGTCATGAGAACTGGCGGGTCACGAGAACTGCGCGAAGAACCTCCAGATCTCTCCCTTGGTCCAGGTCGTGACCCCGTTCTCGTCGGGCGAGCCGTCGACCGGACCGGGCAGGTGGCCTCCGTCGAACGCGGCCCATTGGACCGGGTACCCGGCACGGCAGCCCGCGTAGGTGGTGGTGACGTGCGTCCGGCTGCCCGGGGCCGGCTCGCGCGGGCTCTGGGGAGTGCAGCCGTTGTCGCTGACGAATCTGTCGCGCAGGGACCGTCCTTGCGCGATGTCGAGGACGGAGTCGCCGATGCCGTGGATTCCGAAGTAGGCGATGGGCAGGCTGCCGCCGCTGCACCCGCTGATCTGGCCGCCGGAGATGACCGCGACAGCCCTGAACGTATTGGCCCGGGCGCATGCGAGGGCGTAGCTCATCCCGCCACCCCAGCTGAAACCTGTGGCGAAACGCTGTGCCGGGTTGACGCAGAGTCCGCCCTCGATGCGACGGATCATGTCGTCGACGAAGGTGACGTCCTCACCGCCCGCATTGGCCCAGCCGTTGCCGAGACCCTGGGGTGCGACGAGGATCGCGCTGTTGTCGGACTGTTCCTGCTGGCCGTAGTAGGACCAGGCGCTCCCGCTCGTTCCGCCCGAGGCGACGTCGCCGGCGGTTCCGCCGCGCCAGTGGAACGCGAAGATCAGCCGGTAGGGTCGGCTGGGGTTGTAGTTGTCGGGAACCCTGAGGATGAAGCTGCGGCTCTTGCCGCTGCTCTGCATCGTGTGCGTACCGCCGGCCAGGGTCGGGGCGCTGCCGCATCCGCCACCGGCCGACAGCTTGACCAGCTGCCATTGCTGGTTGGCGCCGCCCCAGTCGGCGTACTGGACGACGCTGCCACCGTCGGTGGTGGAGCCGCCCTGCACCTCGACGGCCTTGCCGCTGTTGCGGTTGATCAGCCGGACGTGGCCCGCGTCGGAGTCGGCCAGGCGGAACTGCTGGTTGGCCCCGTCGGCGTCGGTCCACTGCGCGATCGCGGCACCGTCGGCGGTCGAGGCGCCGGCCACGTCGAGAACCTTGCCCGAATGCCGGGCCCTGAGCCGGTAGTAGCCGCCGCCGGAGTCCACGAACTGCCACTGCTGATGGGCTCCGTCGCTGCGCGTCCACTGGCTGACCCGCGCACCGTCGGCGGTGGACCCGCCGTAGACGTCCAGCGCCTTGCCGCTGTTGCGGTTGACCAGGACGTACCAGGCATGGGTGTCCACCGTCGCCGCCTCGGCGGTCGTCGGCCTCGCCACGACGAGCAGGCCGATCACGAGGGTCG
Source organism: Streptomyces sp. R44 (assembly GCF_041053105.1). Classification (NCBI taxonomy): domain Bacteria; kingdom Bacillati; phylum Actinomycetota; class Actinomycetes; order Kitasatosporales; family Streptomycetaceae; genus Streptomyces; species Streptomyces sp. R44. The sequence continues at coordinate 8,160,705 of NZ_CP163444.1, forward strand.
CCGCCACCACGGCGGCCAACCGGGACCACCGGCGATGTCCGTGGGGAAGGGCGGCGGAATCCGGACCGTGGGTCTTCATCGGTTCACCCTCTCGCCGGTGCGGGTCAGGTGCGGGTCCAGCGTTGGTTGCTGCCGTTCCAGCAGGAGTAGAGCTGGATCAGGGTGCCGTTGGCGGTGCCGTTGGCCGCGGCGTCGAGGCAGAGGCCGGACTGGACGCCGACGATGGATCCGTCGGAGTTGAGGCGCCACTTCTGGTTGTCGCCACCCCAGCAGCTGTAGATCTGGACTTTGCTGCCGTTGCCGGTGCCGGCGGCGTCCAGGCACTTGTCGCCGTAGACCCTGAGCTCACCCGCGGCGGTGTAGGTCCACTGCTGGTTGGTGCGGTTGTTGCAGTCCCACAGGTTGAGCTGGGTGCCGTCGGTGGTGGCGGCGCCGGGCACGTCCAGGCAGCGGCCCGAAGCGACGCCCTTGATCTGCCCGGAACCGGGCGAGGGGGTCGGATCGGGGTTGGGGGAGACGGCGTTGAGCGCGTTGAGGACGGAGCTGTAGGCGGGCTTCTTGCTGCCGTCGCCGTTGAACAGCAACGGCGTGTGCTCGGCTCGCCAGGAGTCGGTGTCGCGCACGCCCCAGACGGTGATGCCGAGGCAGCGCGGGACGGCCAGGCAGTCGTTGGTCACGTTGGCGTAGGTCGTGCCCGAGGCACCCTGGATGTCGAGTTCGGTGACGGCCACATCGACGCCGAGAGCGGCGAAACTCTGCAGGGTGGTGCGGAAGTTGCTGTTGTACGGGCTGTCGCTGTTGAAGTGCGACTGGAAGCCGACGCAGTCGATCGGCACGCCGCGCTGCTTGAAGTCCCGGACCATGGAGTACACGGCCTGGGTCTTGGCCCAGGTCCAGTTCTCGATGTTGTAGTCGTTGTAGCAGAGCTTGGCGGCCGGGTCGGCGGCGCGTGCGGTGCGGAAGGCGACCTCGATCCAGTCGTTGCCGGTGCGCTGCAGGTTGGAGTCGCGCCGGGCTCCCGACGTGCCGTCGACGAAGGCCTCGTTCACGACGTCCCACTGGGGGAGCTTGCCCTTGTAGTGGGCCATCACGCCGTTGATGTGGTTGATCATCGCCTGGCGCAGCGCACTGCCGCCGAGGCTCTGCATCCAGCCGGGCTGCTGGGAGTGCCAGGCCAGGGTGTGCCCCCGCATCTGCTTGCCGTTCTGCACCGCCCAGTTGTAGACGCGGTCGCCGGCGGTGAAGTTGAACTGGCCCTGCTGGGGCTCGGTGGCGTCGATCTTCATCTCGTTCTCGGCCGTCACCGAGTTGAACTCGCGGCTCGCGATCGTCGTGTACGCCGAGTCGTTGAGCCTGCCCGAGGCGATGGCGGTGCCGAAGTAGCGGCCGCTCTGCGCCGCCGCGCTGCCGAGTGTGCTCTCGGCGGCGTGCGAGGTCAGCGGCGCCGCCAGTACGGCGGTCGAACCGAGGACGCCGACGATCAGCGCCGCACACAGGCCGCCGAGCTTCCGGCGGACCGTGGACGGTGGAAGGGAATGTGAGCGCATGACTGAGCCTCCAGGACGGAAATCACGGAAGGATGTGAGCGCGGCGGAATGAATCCGCGAGAACGACGCCCGCGTCCTTTTGATAAAGGACGCGCACCATCAGGGCGTAACAACTCAAGGCTGGTGCCCGGAATTCGGGCAGAGGGGCGTCACTGCCTCGGGACTCAGTGTGGAAACCCGACAGAAACATGTCAAGAGTTTCGAAAGGGTTTCGAGATTCCTGTGCTCTGTCCGGCCCGGTAGAGGCTTTCGGCAGCACCGACAGCCATCGAAAGTCTTTCGATGGCGATCACCCCAGATCCGGGTGCTGTCATGGAAAGCCGACCCTGGATGCCCCCTGCATTCGCATGTGGACGAACAGGGGGGAATCCGGGTCAGGCGTGGTTGTCAGAGCCGGAAAATGGGCGCTGGTGGTGAATGGTGGACGCTGAGGAGAGATCCCGCCCCCGGATCGGTCAAGGGTTCTCCTGGGGGCGGGGCGGGGCCGTGGAGAGCCGGACCTTGAGTTGGGTCGAGAGCTCCATCCTGGGGCTGACCAGGGGCTGGTTCTCCAGGAGCTGGAAGAGCGTACGGGCGGCGAGCCGGCCCATCTCCTCCAGCGGCTGACGCACCGTCGTGAGGGGCGGCGACAGCCATTCGCACATCGGCAGGTCGTCGAAACCGACCACGCTGAGGTCCTCCGGGATGCTCAGTCCGCCCTGCCGGGCGGCCTCGTAGACGCCCATCGCCTGCTGGTCGCTGCCGGCGAAGACGGCGGTCGGCGGCTCCGGGAGGGCCAGCAGTTCCCGGGCGCACTGGAACCCGCCCTCGTGCTGGAAGTCGCCGAACCGGATCAGGTCGCGGTCGACCTCGATCCCGGCCCGCTCCAGCGCGGCCCGGTACCCGTCGATGCGGGCCTGACTGCAGAGCATCTCCTTGCGCCCGCCGATCGTGGCGATGCGGCGGTGCCCCAGCTCCAGAAGGTGCTCGGTGGCCGCGAGGCCGCCCGCCCAGTTGGTCGCACCGATGCTCGGCACGCCGTTGCCCGGCAGGTCGATCGGGTCGATCACGACGAGCGCCACCCCGGCCCGTTCGGCCTGGGCGCGCTGGGCGTCGGTGACCGAGGTGGTGACGAGGATGACGCCGTCGCTGTGGTGCAGGACCGGCAGTGCGGCCCAGCTCGACGGCGTGGCCTCGCCCGGCGGGACGAGCGACACGACGGTGCCGACGCTCCGCTGGGCGCACTCGGCCTCGACGCCGCGCAGTATCTCCACCGCCCACGCGCTGTCCAGACCGCCGATGACCAGGTCGACGAGGCCCGACCTGCGGGCCCTGCCCTGGCGGCCCGGGGGGAGGTAGTTGTGGGACCGCAGCAGACCCTCGATCCTTTCGCGTGTCGAGGGTGCGACATCGGAGCGGCCGTTGATCACCTTGGACACGGTGGCCTGCGAGACCCCCGCCTCCGCCGCGATGACGGCCAGGGTCGGACGCTGCTCGCTCAACTTCTCTCCTCTGCGCGGACGCCTTCGGATGGCGACGGGTATCGCAAACTTTCGAAGAGTTTCGACGCGGCGGGACGGCTTGTCAAGCCTGCCAACAGGCGCTGCTCTCAGATTAATTGGGCGCAGGTCTTGACCGGGCAGCTTCGCGTTCCTAGTTTATGGCAGCGCAGAATTCGAGAGTATTTCGAAAGTTTTTCGGACACGAAACGGCATTCTCCACCCCGGAGGTCCCATGGCCAGCACCCTCCCGAGCCGACGTAGCTTCCTGGCGCTCTCGGGCTTGACCGCACTGTCCGTCTCCATGGCCGCGGCCTGCGGCGTCGACGACTCCGGCGGCAAGCCGTCGGCCGACGGCACGGTGTCGTTCGAGTGGTGGAACATCGCCACGACAGAACCGGGCAAGTCCCTCTTCCCGCAGATCTCCTCGGCGTTCACGTCCGCCCACCCGAAGATCACGATCAAGACGACCTCGTTGGAGAACGAGGCGTTCAAGTCCAAGCTGACCGCCTCCACTTCCTCGGGCAAGCTCCCCGATGTCTTCCAGACCTGGGGCGGCGGTGTGCTGCAGCAGCAGGTCGACGCGGGGCTCGTCGAGGACCTCACCGACGCGTTCGCCTGGTCGTCCGACCTCATCCCGGTCTCGCTGCAGGCCTATCAGTTCGGGGGCCGGACCTACGGGGTGCCCTACGACGTCGGCATGGTCGGCTTCTGGTACAACAAGAAGCTCTTCGCCAAGGCCGGGATCACCGCTCCGCCGGCCACCTGGGCCGAGTTCCTCGAAGACGTCAGGAAGCTCAAGGCGGCGGGCATCACCCCGATCGCCCTCGCCGGCAAGGAGAAGTGGCCGGGCCACTACTACTGGGCCTACCTCGCGATGCGCGTCGCAGGCCTCCCCGCGCTGCAGCGGGCAGCGACCACCAAGGACTTCACCGGGGCCGGCTTCGTCCAGGCCGGCACCCACCTCAAGGAGCTGGTGGACCTCCAGCCGTTCCAGACGGCCTTCCTCGGCGCCGGCTACGCCACCCCCGGCGGCCAGGCCGCGACCATGGGCAACGGCAAGGCCGCCATGGAGCTGATGGGGCAGTGGGGACCGTCGGTGCAGAAGGACGCGGGCGCCGACCTCGGAGCGGACCTGGGCTTCTTCCCCTTCCCGACGGTCGACGGCGGTGCCGGCCGGATCACCGAGGTGTTCGGCGGTGGTGGCGGCTTCGCGCTGCGCAAGGGCGCCCCGAAGGAGGCGATGGACTTCCTGAAGTTCCTCGTCCTGGACAACGAGTCCAAGCTGCTGGCCTCCAACGGCTACCTGCCGGTGGTCAAGGGCGCCGAGAGCCGGCTCACCGACGCCAACAAGAAGGTGGTGGCCGACAGCCTGGTCAAGGCGACGGGCTTCCAGCTCTTCCTCGACCAGGCCTACCCGCCGGCGGTCGGCCAGGAGGTCAACGACAGCGTCGCCGACCTCATCGCGGGCAAGAAGACGCCCGAGCAGGTCACCCGGTCGATCACCGAGGCTGCGAAGGGTGCCTAGCTCCGTGTCCACCCTGACCGAGGAACGGACGGAGGACGTCGTGCCGGTGCGCCCGCCCGCCCCGGCCCGGTCGCTCCTGCGCGGGTGGGGAAGCTGGGCGTCGGTCGCCTGGTTCCTCGTCCCGGCTCTGGTCCTCTTCCTCGTCTTCGTCCTCGCTCCGATCGTCGTCGCCGTCTGGACCGGCTTCTTCAAGTGGGGCGGAGTCGGCCCCATGGACGACTTCGTAGGCTTCGAGAACTACGCCCGGCTGTTCGGCGATCCGGTCTTCCTCGGCGATCTGGGGCGCGGTCTGTACCTGATCGTCCTGTCGATCACGGTGCAGTTGCCGTTCGCGCTGTTCACGGCGGTCCTGCTGAACCAGAGGCTGCGCGGCCGGGCCGTGTACCGGATGCTGTTCTTCGCGCCGTACATCCTGTCCGAGGTCGTCACGGCGGTCCTCTTCACGATGATCTTCCTGCCCGGGGACGGCATGGCCGACCACCTCGTCGGCGCCCTCGGCCTGGACGGGCTGAAGGGGACGTGGCTCGCCGACCCCTCGACCGTCATGCCGACCCTGTTCGTGGTCATGGTCTGGAAGTACTTCGGTTTCCACATGATGCTCTACCTCGCCGGACTGCAGAGCATCCCGGCCGAGATCATCGAGGCGGCCACCATCGACGGCGCCGGCGCCTGGCAGCGCTTCCGGTACGTGACGCTGCCGCTGCTCGGCCCGACGATCCGGATCAGCGTCTTCCTGTCGATCATCGGGTCCATCCAGCTCTTCGACCTCGTCTGGGTCATGACCGCGGGCGGGCCCAACCACTCCTCCGAGACCATGGCGATCTCGATGTTCCAGTTCGGGTTCAAGCGGTACCAGGTCGGCTACGCCAGTGCGATCAGTGTGGTGATGTTCATGATCAGTCTGGTCTTCTCCCTCTTCTACCAGCGTCATGTGCTCCGCCGTGACCTGAGCGGGGCCGTCACCTCGGGAGGCGACCGATGAACGCCCGCAGGACGGCACGCGGTCTGTCGCTGCACGCGGTGGTCTGGCTGATCGGCGCGTTCGTCGTCGTACCGCTGGTCTACGCGGTGATCTCCGGGTTCAAGAGCACCGGCGAGCTGACGTCCAACCCGTTCGGGCTGCCGGAGCACTGGAGGACCGGCAACTACACCGGCATTCTCGGCGACGGGATGTTCTGGCGGCAGATCGCCAACAGCGCGGGCATGGCCATCGGTACGACATGCTGCACCGTGGCGGCCTCCGCGATGGCGGCGTTCGTGCTGGCCCGCTACGCGTTCCGGGGCAGGGAGCTGTTCTACACGCTGTTCACGATCGGGCTGATGTTCCCGTTCGCGGTGGCCGTCCTGCCGCTGTTCCTGCTGCTGCGCACCTTCGACCTGCTCGACAACCCGCTCGGAGTGATCCTCCCGCAGGCAGCCTTCGGGCTCCCCATGACGATCATCATCCTGCGCGGTTTCTTCCGGACCATCCCGGCGGAGGTCGAGGAAGCGGCCGTCGTGGACGGCTGCGGCAAGCTCCGCTTCTTCTGGAAGATCCTGCTCCCCATGGCGCGTCCGGCGCTCGGCACGGTCTCGGTGCTCGCGATCGTCGCGAGCTGGAACAACTTCTTCCTGCCGCTGCTGGTGTTCAACGACCCGACATGGCAGACGATCCCGGTCGGCGTCCAGCAGTTCCAGGGCCAGTATTCGACCGACTACGCGCGCGTCCTCGCCTACATCGTCCTCGCCATGGTCCCTGCCCTCGCCTTCTACGCCGTCGCCGAACGGCAGTTGATCGGCGGCCTGACCGCCGGCGCCACCAAGGGCTGACCCGTTCCGTGTGACCTCCACCCCCGAGGAGACGTTGTGAAACGCCTGACCGCACTGGCAGCAGCACTGATGTTCGCGTTGTCATCCCAGGCCGCGGCCGCCCCCGCGCGCTCCGGCATCGACTTCCGCGCCGAACTCCAGCCCATCGACGGATTCGGCTTCTCGATGGCCTTCCAGCGGGCCGACCTGCTGCACGGCGCGCGCGGACTCAGCCCGGCCAAGCAGCGCGAGGTGCTCGACCTGCTGCTCAGCAAGGACAAAGGCGCGGGCCTGTCGATCCTGCGCCTGGGCATCGGATCGTCGACCGACAGGGTCTACGACCACATGCCGACGATCCTGCCGGCCGATCCCGGCGGGCCGGACGCCGCGCCGACATACGTCTGGGACGGCTGGGACGGCGGCCAGGTATGGCTCGCCAAGGAGGCCAAGGCCTACGGGGTGAAACGATTCTTCGCCGATGCCTGGAGTGCCCCGGCCTTCATGAAGACCAACGGCAGCGAGAACGACGGCGGCGAGCTGCTGCCCGAATGGCGCCAGGCCTACGCGAACTACCTCGTCCAGTACGCGAAGTTCTACCAGCGGGAGGGCATCGGGATCACCGACCTGGGATTCACCAACGAACCCGACTGGACGGCGACCTACGCCTCGATGCGGTTCACCCCGCAGCAGGCCGTCGAGTTCCTCAAGGTGCTCGGGCCGACCCTTCGCGTGTCCGGACTGAAGACCGAGCCGGTCTGCTGCGACGCCGCCGGCTGGGACCGGCAGGCCGCCTACACCGAGGCCATCGAGGCGGACCCGGAGGCCGACAGGCTCGTACGGACCGTCACCGGCCATCGCTACAGCGGTCCGACCGACGTCCCGCAGCCGACGGACCAGCACGTCTGGATGTCGGAATGGTCGCCGGACGGCTCCACCTGGAACGAGAACTGGGACGACGGCAGTGGCTACGACGGCCTCACCGTCGCCGCCGACATCCAGAACACCCTGACCGTCGGCAACGCCAACGCCTACGTCTACTGGACCGGCGCGTCCCTCGGCGCGACCCGCGGTCTCATCCAGCTCGCCAACCCCGGTGACGGCTACCGGGTGTCCAAACGGTACTGGGCACTGGCCGCGTTCAGCCGGTTCATCCGCCCCGGCGCCGTCCGCGTCCCCGTCACGAACACCGACCCGGCCCTGAAGATCACGGCCTTCCGCAACGCCGACGGCAGCCGCGTGATCGAGATCCTCAACACCTCGACCACCCAAAGCACCGCCGAGTTCTCCCTTCGCGGCGGTCACGACCGGCACCCCGACGGCTTCGTCACCGACGAGACCCGCTCGATCACCCCGTCCGACATCGTCTCCACGCACGGCACGACCCTCACAGCGAAGCTCGCCCCGCGCGCGCTCACCACCGTCGTCCTCGACTGATCCGCCCAGCACCCGAGGAGTGTGTCCGCCATGCCCATGTCCCGGAATCTCGCGGCCCTGGCCGCCGCCGTCTGCCTCGCGGCCGGACTGGCCGCCGCGCCCGCAGCCGCCGAGCCCCACCCCAGGACGCTCGGCGATCTGGCCGAGCAGCACCACAAGTACTTCGGCTCCGCCACCGACAACCCCGAGTTCACCGACGCCGCCTATCTGAAGCTCCTCGGCAGCGAATTCGGGCAGACCACCCCCGGCAACGCCATGAAGTGGTACGCCACCGAGCCCCAGCGCGGCGTCTTCGACTTCACCGCCGGCGACGAGGTGGTGGCCTTCGCCAAGGCCCACCACCAGAAGGTCCGCGGCCACACCCTCGTCTGGCACAACCAGCTCCCCGCCTGGCTCACCGAGGGCACCTGGACCGCCGACGAGCTGCGCGCCGTCCTCAAGAAGCACATACAGACGGAGGTCCGGCACTACAAGGGCCAGGTGATCCACTGGGACGTCGTCAACGAGGCCTTCAACGAGGACGGCACCTACCGCGAGACGCTCTTCTACAAGACGCTCGGCCCGGGCTACATCGCCGACGCCCTGCGCTGGGCCCACGAGGCCGACCGGCACGCCAAGCTGTACCTCAACGACTACAACGTCGACGGGATCGGCCCCAAGAGCGACGCCTACCACACCCTGATCAAGCAGCTGAAGGCCGACGGCGTCCCGGTGGAGGGCTTCGGCATCCAGGGCCATCTGGCGCTCCAGTACGGCTTCCCCGCCGACGTCCGGCAGAACCTCCAGCGCTTCGCCGACCTCGGGGTCGAGGTCGCGATCACCGAGCTCGACATCCGGATGACCCTCCCCGCGACCCCGGAGAAGCTCGCCACCCAGGCCACCTGGTACGCCGACTACGTCAAGGCCTGCCTGGCGGTGAAGAAGTGCGTCGGCGTCACCATCTGGGACTACACGGACAAGTACTCGTGGATCCCCTCCGTCTTTCCCGGCGAGGGCGCGGCGCTGCCCTACGACGAGAACCTGCTCCCCAAGCCCGCCTATCACGCGATCAAGGAGGTGCTGGGCGGATGATCAGGACGGCGATCGTCGGAACGGGCGGGATCGCGGGCGTGTGCCACGTCCCCGCCCTCCGGGCGCAGGCGCACCGGGCCGTGATCGTGGCAGCCGTCGACGTGGACGCCGCGCGCGCCGAGGCGTTCGCGGCCGAACACGGCATTCCCGCGGTCTACACCGACCTGCGCACGATGCTCCGGGAGCAGAGGCCTGACCTCGTGCACCTGTGCACGCCGCCGTTCCTGCACGCCGAACAGGCCGTGGCCTGCCTGGAGTCGGGGGCCTGGGTGTGGTGCGAGAAGCCGGTGGCACTGTCGATGGCCGAACTCGACCGGATCCACGCCGCCGAGGGGCCCGCCGCCGCGGGCGCGGTGTTCCAGCACAGGTACGGCTCGGGGGCCCGCTACCTGCGCGACCGGATCGCGGCCGGAGCGCTGGGCCGTCCGCTGGTCGCGCAGTGCGTCACGGCCTGGTACCGCGACGACGCGTACTACGAGGTGCCCTGGCGCGGTACGTGGGAGAGCGAGGGCGGTGGCCCGACGCTGGGCCACGGCATCCACCAGATGGACCTGATGCTCGCGGTGCTCGGCGCATGGGCCGAGGTCCGCGCGATGGCCGGCCGGCTCGAGCGTGATGTCCAGACGGAGGACGTGTCCACGGCACTGGTCCGGTTCGAGAACGGAGCCATCGCGACGATCGTCAACAGCGTCCTTTCGCCACGCGAGGAGAGCTACCTGCGATTCGACCTCACCGACGCCACGGTCGAGCTGCGGCATCTGTACGGCTACTCCAACGCGGACTGGACGTTCACCACCCGGTCGGCCGATGTGAAGTGGGAGCCGCCGCACGACCTGCCCAGCTCGCACACCGCCCAGCTCGCGGAGTTCCTGGACGGCTACGAGGCGGGGATCCGGCCCGACCTCGGCAGATCCACGATGGAGCTGGTCACCGCCCTGTACAAGGCAGCGATCACGGGCCTGCCGGTCCGGCGCGGGGAGATCGAGCCGGCCGACCCGTTCTACGGCTCGCTCAACGGAGGGCGCCCGGAGGTGTTCCGATGACGTTCGAACTTCTCGAGAACGAGGACTCGCTGAGCGTCCGAGCCCGCGGCGTCGACCTCTTCCGGTATGTGCACCGGCCCGTCATGGACCCCTTCGAGGCGCCGAAGCCCTACCTGCATCCGGTGCGCACGCTCGCCGGCGACGTGGTCACCGGGTACCGGCCGCACGACCACCGCTGGCACAAGGGCGTCCAGATCACGGCGTCGTGGGTGTCGGGGCAGAACTTCTGGGGCGGCGGCACCTACCTGCGCGGCCGGGGCTACGTCGACCTGCCGAACCTCGGCACGATGCGCAGCCTCGCGTTGTCCGCCGAGACGGGCCACGGCCGCGCCGTGATCACCGAGCACCTGGCCTGGCACACGAGGGCGGGGGAGCACTGGATCGACGAGCGCCGCACGCTGACCGCACGCGACGTCGAGGCCGACTCCTGGACCCTGGAGGTCACCACCGCGCTGACCAACGTCCTCGACACCGAGCTGCTGTTCGGCAGCCCCGGCACCCAGGGCAGAGAACTCGCCGGGTACTCCGGCCTGTTCTGGCGCGGCCCGCGCGACTTCACCGGCGGCACCGTGATCGGCCCCGCGATGGGCGAGAAGGGCGACTGGCTGGCTTTCATCGGCGCGCACGACGAGGTCGACCGCTCGTCCACGCTCCTGTTCCTGGACGATCCGGACGCCCCCTGTCACTGGTTCGTCCGCAGTGAGCCGATCCCCGCCGTCAACCCGTCCCTGGCGTTCGACGAGGAACTGCCGCTGGCCCCGGGCGACACCCTGTCGCGCCGCTACCGGATCGTCGTCGCCGACGGCGCATGGAGCTTCGGGCGCCTGTCCCGTCATGTCGCGGAACACCCGTGGTGACCCAGCTCCCCGGCGGCGTGGGGATCTCCGGACTGACCGTGTACGACTGGGAGGCCGCGGACGGGCTGTGCGGCGGGACGCCCCACATGCACCTCGTCTGCTCCGAGGCGTACATCGTCATCGGCGGCGCCGGCAGCGTCCAGACCCTCACCACGTCCGGCTTCGCCGACACCCCGTTGCACCCCGGCGACGTCGTCTGGTTCACCCCCGGCACGATCCACCGTCTCGTCAACGCGGGCGGCCTGCGCCTCGTGGTGCTCATGCAGAACGGCGGACTCCCCGAGGCCGGCGACGCCGTCTTCACCTTCCCCGCTCCCGTGCTGGCCGATCCGCACGCCTACCAAGCGGCGGCCGCCCTGACCGGCGACCCTTCCACGGCAGCGCGCCGCCGCCGCGACCTGGCACTCGAGGGTTTCCTGGCCCTGCGTCGCGAAGGCGGGCTGCGGGAGTTCCACACCGCGGCCCACCGCCTGAAAAGCGAACTCCTGGACGCCTGGTGGATCCGCTGGCGCGACGGGCCCCTGGCCGCGGCCGTCACGACCGGCCGTCAACTGGAACGGCTGAAGGCCGGAGACCTCTCGCACCTGGACGACGGCGAAGTGTCACGACGGGCACGCCCGGAGCACCTGCTCTTCGGCATGTGCGGCCGCTTGCAGACCTATTCCGTTCCCGACCCCCCGACGCGGCCGCTCGGCGGTCCCTCGGGGTCACCTCACCCCCACCTCCCGAAGGAGCTCCTCTGATGCGGTTTCGCCCTCATCCACCGGTCCACATGAAACGCCTGCTCGTCGTCCTCTCGTCCTTGCTGCTCCTGGCCACGTTCTTCAGTGCCCAGCCCGCCGCCGCGGCGACCGTCGACCCCACCGCCTCGTACGTGCTGGTCAACCGCAACAGCGGCAAGGCCCTGGACGTCTACAACCTGGCGACCGACGACGGGGCCCGCATCACCCAGTGGACCAGGAACGACCAGAACCAGCAGCAGTGGCAGTTCGTCGACTCCGGCGGCGGGTACTACCGCATCAAGTCCCGCCACTCCGGCAAGGTGCTGGACGTCCTCAACGGGTCCACCGCCAACGGCGGCTCGATCGTGCAGTGGACCGACCTGAACGGCACCAACCAGCAGTGGCGGCTGGCCGACAGCCCGGACGGCTACGTGAGGCTCATCGCGCGCCACAGCAACAAGGCCCTCGAAGTACAGGGCGGTTCCACCGCCGACAACGCGAACATCGTCCAGTACGACGACTGGGGCGGCGCCAACCAGCAGTGGCAGCTCGTCAAGGTCGGTAGCGGCACCCCCGGCGCCTGCGCTCTTCCCTCGACGTACCGCTGGTCGTCGACGGGCGCGCTGGCGCAGCCCAAGCCCGGGTGGGTCTCGCTCAAGGACTTCACCGTCGTGCCCTACAACGGCCGGCAACTCGTCTACGCGACGACGCACGACACCGGCACGAGGTGGGGTTCGATGAGCTTCAGCCCGTTCACCAACTGGTCGGAGATGGCCTCGGCCGGCCAGAACACGATGTCCGGTTCCGCCGTCGCGCCCACGCTCTTCTACTTCGCGCCGAAGAATGTCTGGGTGCTCACCTACCAGTGGGGCAGGACGGCCTTCTCCTACCGGACGTCGAGCGACCCCACCAACCCGAACGGCTGGTCGGCGGAGCAGGAGCTCTTCTCCGGGAGCATTGCCGGCTCCGGTACCGGACCCATCGACCAGACGCTCATCGGTGACGGCACGAACATGTACCTGTTCTTCGCCGGCGACAACGGCAAGATCTACCGGGCCAGTATGCCGATCGGGAACTTCCCGGGAACCTTCGGCACGAACTCGACCGTGGTCATGAGCGATTCGACCAACAACCTGTTCGAAGCCCCGCAGGTCTACAAGCTCCAGGGCCAGGACCGCTACCTCATGATCGTCGAGGCGATCGGCTCGCAGGGCCGCTACTTCCGTTCGTTCACGGCCGGCAGCCTGAACGGCTCATGGACACCCCAGGCGGCGACCGAGGCCAATCCCTTCGCCGGCAAGGCCAACAGCGGCGCCACCTGGACCAACGACATCAGCCACGGCGAACTGATCCGCACCGGCCCCGATCAGACGATGACCGTCGATCCCTGCCGTCTGCAGTTGCTCTACCAGGGGCGCAGCCCCGACTCGGGCGGCGACTACGGCCTCCTGCCCTATCGACCGGCTCTGCTGACACTGCAGCGCTGACGGCACCACTCGGCACGGGCTCCGTCGTGGAGCCGGCGTGGCGGGCCCGGCGGCAGGCCGGGCCCGCCACGGTCGCCCGAGAGCGACGCGCGGACCGTTGACACCCTCCTCGCGGTGTCACTACGGTCGCGCCACGATTTCGAACGTATGACGAAATTTCGAACGTACTGCGTGAAGGAGTCCCATCGACATGACCATCAACAGGCGCACGGTGATGGCGGCGGGCGCCGCCGGAGTGGCGGCAGCGGCCGTGGGGGCGGCCCCGGCGTTCGCCTCGGGAGGCGCGGAACGGCCGGGCGGAAGACCGGCGAAGGAGCTGTTCGGGACCCTGCCCGACGGCACACGCGTCCACCGGTGGACGGTGGCCGCGGGAGGAACCCGGCTGCGCGTGCTGTCGTACGGCGGCATCGTCCAGGCCCTCGACATCCCGGACCGGCACGGGCGATACGCGAATGTGTCGCTGGGCTTCGACACTCTCGAGGACTACGTGACGGGCAGCCCCTACTTCGGCGCGCTCATCGGCCGCTACGGCAACCGCATCGCGGGCGGCGCCTTCACCCTCGACGGCCGTACGTACCGACTCCCCGTCAACGACGACCCGAACAGCCTGCACGGCGGGGACAAGGGCTTCGACAAACGGGTGTGGGACGTCGAGCCGTACGCGAAAGGGCCGGACACCGGCCTCACCCTGCGCTACACCAGCGCGGACGGCGAGATGGGCTACCCCGGCACCCTGCGCGTCCGGGTCGACTACGTCCTCACCCCGCGCGGCGACTTCCGCATCGACTACGAGGCCACGACGGACAGGGCCACCGTCGTCAACCTCACCAACCACACCTACTTCAACCTCGCGGGTGAGGGCAGCGGCAGCATCCTCGACCACAGCCTGAGGATCGCCGCGTCCCGCTACACCCCCGTCGACTCCACCCTCATCCCGACCGGCGAACTCGCCAGGGTCGCGCACACGCCCTTCGACTTCCGCAACGGCAAGCCCATCGGCCGGGACATCCGCGAGGCGCACCCGCAGGTCGTCTTCGGTCGCGGATACGACCACAACTTCGTGCTCGACAAGGGACTCACCGACACCCCGCAGCACGTCGCGACCGTGACGGAGCCCGTCTCCGGCCGCGTGATGAAGATCGCGACCACCGAACCGGGCGTGCAGTTCTACAGCGGCAACTTCCTCGACGCCACGCTGGCGGGCTCCTCCGGGAAGGTCTACCGCCAGGGGGACGGCTTCTGCCTGGAGACCCAGCACTTCCCCGACTCGCCCAACCAGCCGTCCTTCCCGTCGACGGTGCTGCGCCCGGGACAGACCTACCGCTCGACGACGGTGCACTCCTTCGCCGCGCGCTGATCCACGAGAGACACAAGCCCGGTCGACGCCGTGTCGCCGGCCGGGCCGAGGAGAGAGGCGCCTGACCGGCTTTCGGCGGTCCGGCGGCTCTTCGTCTGTCTTTGTATTTAACTACCGACCAGCAAGTCTTGACTGCGGGAGATGGCCACCTCTTAAATTTGATTTTAACACTGCCACCGAATCCGCCCGGAACGAAAGCTGATCCCCCGATGCGTACCCTGGCCATCGCCGCCGTCCAGACCGCCCCCGTGCCGTACGACCTCGAAGCCACCTGGGCCCGCTTCGCCCACCAGGTGAGGACGGTCCACGCACTCTTCCCCCACGTCCAGCTGGTAGTCGTCCCCGAACTGTTCCTCGCGGCCGAAGGGCCGCTGCTCGCCGAGCACCCGGAGGAGTGGATGGAGCAGGCCGCGGTCACCATCCCCGGACCGCTCACCGACCGTCTCGCGGGACTGGCGAGGGAGACCGGCCTGTGGCTCGTGCCCGGCACCGTCTTCGAGCGCGCCACGGACGGAACGATCTACAACACCGCACTCGCGATCTCGCCCGAGGGGGACATCGCCGCCGCCTACCGCAAGGTCTTCCCCTGGCAGCCGTACGAACAGGCCACGCCCGGGAACCGCTTCACGGTGTTCGACATCCCTCGGGTGGGGCGCGTGGGCCTGGCCATCTGTTACGACGGCTCCTTCCCCGAGACCATGCGCCAGCTCGCCTGGCTCGGCGCGGAGATCGTCATCCAGCCCACCCTGACGACCACCCGTGACCGCGACATGGAAGGGGTCTGCGCCCGTGCCAACGCCTGGACCAACCAGCTCTACGTCGTCAACGTCAACGCCTCCGACCCGGCAGGCGTGGGCGCCAGCCTGATCGTCGACCCCGAGGGCACCGTCCGCCAGCAGGCCGGAGCCGGCGAGGAGGTCCTGGTCGACGTCCTCGACCTCGACGCCGTCACACGCGTCCGCCAGTACGGCTCCGCGGGCGTCAACCGCCCCTGGAGCCAGCTCGCCCGCTACGGATCGACCATCGAACTCCCCATGTACGGCGGCACGTTCCGCACGCCCGACTGGCTCAAGGAGGCGGAAGGGCACTGAGCCGGGAACCCGCCGGGTGCGGTCCCGGGTGGGTCTCCCGCCGGCGCCGCCCGCCCCGCCTCTGCCCTGGGGCGGGCGGCGCCGGGACGGCACCCCCATGAGGTTCGCCTCATGGGGGTGTCCGGGTTCCTGCGTCAGGCGAGGCCGAGAAGAGCGCGGACGCGGTCGTGGGGGAGCGCGGGGGTGCGGTGCCCCTGTCGGCCGGTCATGGATTCGTTGGCGACGAGGGCGTTGAGGACGGCTTCCTCGACGCACTGTACGGCCGCCTCGTAGAAGCGGTCGATGCGGCCCCAGGGGACGAAGCGGAGGGTGTCGTACTCGTCCTCGGTGGGTTCGCCTTCGGGGAAGGTGCTGTTCAGGGCCCCGTCGTTGGCGGTGGAGAAGGCGAGGAAGATGTCGCCGGAGAAATGGCCGCCGTTGGTGCCGGTGCGGCCCAGGCCGAGCGCGGCCCGGCGGGCCAGGGCCTTGCACTGGCCCGGGAGCAGGGGTGCGTCGGTCGCCAGGACGACGATGACGGAGCCCGCCCCGCCCGGTGCGCGGCCGGGCGCACCTGCCAGGTCCCGCTGGAGCCAGTCGTCGTCGTCCAGCGGGTTGTCGTCGAGCAGGGAGCGGCCCGCCGGCACGCCGGCGATGACGAGTTCCCGCCGCTCGCCGAAGTTGGCCTGGACGAGGGCGCCGACGGTCCAGGTGTGCGGTCCGTAGCCGACGGTACGGGAGGAGGTTCCCGAACCGCCCTTGAAGCCGTAGCAGTTCATGCCGGTGCCGCCGCCGACCGAGCCCTCCTCCAGGGGGCCGGAGGCGGCCGCGTCGAGGGCGGCGACGGCGTGTTCGGGGTGGACGTGGCCGCCGTTGATGTCGTTGAGGTAGCCGTCCCACGTCTCGGCGACCACGGGGAGCATCCACTGCGCGGCGAGGCGCGGGTGGTGTTCGGCGACCCACCGGTCCACTCCGGTGTGGACCGCGCCGACCGCGTGGGTGTTGGTGAGCGCGATCGGCAGGTTGAAGCCGCCTGACTCCTCGATCCAGGTGGTGCCGGTCATCTCGCCGTTGCCGTTGAGCGAGTACCAGCCGGCCGCACAGGCCGAACCGACCCCTTCCCGGCCCCTCGGCAGCAGCGACGTGACGCCGGTGCGGACGCCTTCGCCCTCGATCAGGGTGACGTGCCCGACCTCGACGCCCGGGACGTCCGTGATCGCGTTCCACGGGCCGGGGGCGCCGTCGAGCGGGATGCCGAGGGCACGCGCCCGGGGCCGACCGGAGGGAGTGTGATGGGCGGTGTCGCTGGGGGTCATGGTGCCTGGCTCTCTGCGGGAGGACGGAGAAGGGGTGATTTGAATCGGAATTTAAGAAGTGTTCGTCAAGGCTGTCAACAGATGGATCTCCCTGTTTTAATGGCGGTGAGACTTCGCAAGGTGACCGAGGAGGCGGTGCTCGTGGCGAGCGGCAGGGGCAAGGGCAAGGAAGCCCGCATGGCGGAACTGGCCGAGGCGGTCGAGCGAGCCCTGCTCACGCGGGGGCTCGAATCGCTCCGGCTGCGGGACGTCGCGGAGGAAGCGGGCGTCACCCCGGCCGCGCTGCTGTACTACGGCGATCTGGACGCCCTGGTCCACGAGACCTACCAGCGGGCCATCGAGCGCTTCGCGCGCGAGCGCGAAGAAGTCGTCGAGGCCCACCCCGACGCCCGGGACCGGCTCCGCGCCTGCATCGACAAGGGGGTGGCGACCGGACCGGACGACACGCTCACGCGGCTGCTGTTCGAGTACTGGCCGCGCTGTCTGCGCGACGTCAAGGCCGCCACGCTCGACAGCTCCCTGACCGAGCGCCAGGTCGCGATCTACTACGGCATCCTGCTGCTCGGCCAGGCCCAGGGGCACTTCACCCTCCAGGACCCGCCGCTCCAGCTCGCGGCCACCTTCATCGCCCTGGAGGACGGCTTCCAGATGGAGGTCCTCGCGGGCCGGCGCTCCCGCGCCCAGGTGATCGCGGCGATTCACGCCTACGCCCGGGCGGTCACGGGCTGGACGCCCTGAGGCCGGCCCGGAACCGCCGGCCCGGTCCCCGTCTCCCGCTGGGCGCTCAGATCATCACGTGCTTGGGCCGGGTGTAGTCGAGGAGGCCGGCGAGGGACAGGTCGCTGCCGTAGCCGGAGTGTTTGACCCCGCCGTGCGGCATTTCGGAGACCGTGGTGCCGTGGGTGTTCACCCACACGATCCCGGTGTGCAGGGCCCTGGTCGCGCGCATCGCCCGGTCGTGGTCCCTGGTCCATACGCTCGCGGCGAGTCCGAAGCGGACGTCGTCGGCGAGGCGCAGGGCCTCGGTCTCGTCGGTGAAGGGCTGCACGGTCACGACGGGGCCGAAGATCTCCTCCTGGACGATCTCGTCGTCCTGGCGTACCCCGGCGACGACGGTGGGGTCGTGGAAGAAGCCGGGCCGCGCGGGCCGCGTGCCGCCCGCCACGATCCGAGCGTGGCCGGGCAGCCGGTCGAGCAGGGCGCGGACCGAGGCCAGCTGGGCGGCGTTGTTGAGCGGGCCGAGGTCGGTGCCGGGGTGCAGGGCGCGGGCGGCGCCGGCGAGGGCGTCCAGGAAGGCGTCGTGGACGCGGGCGTGGACCAGGAAGCGGGTGGGGGCGGTGCAGTCCTGACCGGCGTTGGAGAAGGCGACCTGGGCCAGGGCGGCGGCGGTGGCGGCGACGTCGACGTCGTCGTGGACGATCACGGGCGCGTTGCCGCCCAGTTCGAGGTGGAGCCGCTTCAGCCCGGTCGCGGCCGCGGCGGCGATCTCCTGCCCGGCACGGACACTGCCGGTGAGCGCGATCAGGGCGACGGCGGGGTGGGCGGTGAGGGCGCGGCCGGTGTCGCGGTCGCCGCAGACGACGTTCAGTACGCCCGGAGGCAGGTGGGGGGCCGCGATCCGGGCGAGCAGCACCGATGAGGAGGGGGTGGTGTCGGCGGGTTTGAGGACCGTGGTGTTGCCGGCGGCGAGGGCCGGTGCGATCTTCCACGCGGCCATCATGAGGGGGTAGTTCCAGGGTGTGATCTGGGCGCAGACGCCGACCGGTTCGCGGCGCAGCAGGGAGGTGCGGCCCTCGGTGTACTCCGCCGCGGCGGCCCCCGGGAGGGTGCGGGCGGCCCCGGCGAAGTAGCGGAAGACGTCGGCGATCGCGGGGAGCTCCTCCGTGCGGAACTGCGCCGAGGGCTTCCCCGTGTCGGCGGTCTCCGCGGCCGTCAGCTCGTCCGCGTGCGCCTCGACGGCGTCGGCGACGGCGAGCAGCGCCCGCTGCCGGTGGGCCGGGGTGGTGGCCGACCAGGGACCGTAGGCGGCCGCCGCGGCCGCGCAGGCGGCGTCGGTGTCGGCGCGGCCGGAGCGTGGGGCGCGGCCGTGCACGCGCCCGGTGGCGGGGTCGACCAGCTCGGTGGTCGCGCCCGTGGCGGCGGCCCGGTCCTCGCCGCCGATGTGGTTCAGCAGACCGTCAGCCACGGCGCAGGGCCTCCTTCGCGGCGGCGCGCCCGGTACGGACGGCGCCCTCCATGTAGCCGGCCACCCACTGGTCGGATCCGCAGACGTAGAAGGGCGGTTCATGGGTGCCGTGACGGGGGCCGACGGCCATGACGTCGCCCGGAGCCCATTGCGTGACGTACCCCTGGGTCCAGGGGTCGGTGCCCCACAGGCGCAGGTACGTGGCGCGTGGCCGGTGGGCCTCGTCGCCGTACAACCGGGCGACCTCGGCGAGGAGTTCACGCGTCCGCAGGTGGGCGGGGGTGCCGAGCAGGACGCCGTACCTCTCGGGCGGGACGAGGGCGGACAGGACGCCCTCGCTCTGCGGCCAGGTGCTGCCGAGCACTCCCTCGCACTCGGACAGACCGCTGAGCCCCCGGTCGCGCCAGAACGGGCGGTCGTAGGCGGCGACGAACTTCGCGGCAAGGGCGTGCCGCTGGTGGTGCAGCGAGGCCAGCCGCTCCTCAGTGACGCCGGTGACGGCGAGCGAGCGCAGCGGGCCCGCGGGCAGGGCGCTGACGACGGCGGTCGCGGTGAGGGTCTCGCCGCCCGCGAGGCGCACCGAGCAGCCGCCGGAGCGGCGGACCGCGAGCGCCTCGACGGGCGCGCCGGCACGGATCCTGCCGTCGAGCCCCGCGGCCATCCGCAGGGCCACGGTCGCCGAGCCCTCGGCCACCCGCAGGCCCTCCCAGGCCTCGTACTCGTAGTGGCCGACGCCGGGGACGGCGGCGTGCTTGCGGAGGGCGGCGAGCAGCGAGGTGCGCTCGGACGAGCCGTCGGCGAGCGCGAGCCGGCCGATCTCCCAGAGCCGTACGACGGCCGGGCTCGCCCCCTCGTCGCGCAGCCAGCCGGCCACGGACGACCGGTCGAGGGCGGTGGCCTGCGGGTGGGACCAGGGGGCGTCCGGGTCGACGGTCGCGGCCAGCGCGGCGAAGGCCGCGGTGACCTTGCGGTGGCAGGCGTCGTCACCGGGACCGAACCAGTGCGGCGGGTCGCCGGCGCCGACCCCTTCGGGCGTGGCGCGGGCGAGCTCGCCGGGCTCGGCGACGTAGCTGGGGACGAGGGAGAGACCGAGTTCGGCGACGAGGGCCGTGTACGCGGTGTGCGCCGAGCCGACGACCTCCCCGCCGAGCTGGACGAGGCGGCCGTCGGGCAGCGCGGTCTGCTCGACGCGGCCGCCGACCCGGTCGCGCGCCTCGACGACGAGGACGTCGGCCCCGCCCGCGGCCAGATCGCGGGCGGCGGCGAGCCCGGCGAGTCCGGCGCCGAGCACGATGACATCGTGGTTCATGGGTGTTCCTCCGATGGGGCCGTCGTCAGTCCAGGACCAGGCAGTGCTCGGGCCGCCAGCCGAGCTCGACCTCCTCGCCGCCGCTCCAGCGGTCCTCCCTGCGGGAGCGGGCGGTGTTCTGCTCCAGGACGTGCACGGTGACGCCGGGGGCCAGTTCGATGAGGTACGTGGTGGTGGGGCCGGAGTAGACGGTCTCCCGGACGACGCCCGTGACCCGGGCCATGCCGGGCTCGAAGTCGGACAGCCAGATCTTCTCCGGGCGCAGCGAGAGGCTGACCCGGCTGCCGTCGGCCATGCCGGGGCGGTCGCCGACGGGGAGCGCGGGGCCCTGGTCGAGCAGCACCCGGCCGGCGCGGTAGGTACCGGGGACCAGGTTGGAGGTCCCGAGGAACGAGGCGGTGAAGCTGCTGGTGGGGCGCTCGTACACGTCCTCCGGAGTCCCGCACTGTTCGATGCGCCCCTCGTTCATGACGGCGAGGCGGTCCGACATGGTCAGGGCCTCGTCCTGGTCGTGGGTGACGAACAGGAAGGTGATGCCCACCTCGCGCTGGATCTGCTTGAGCTCGACCTGCATACGGCGCCGGAGCTTCAGGTCGAGGGCCGCCAGGGGCTCGTCGAGCAACAGCACCTGCGGACGGTTGACCAGGGCGCGGGCGAGGGCGACGCGCTGGCGCTGGCCGCCGGAGAGGGTGGGCGGTCTGCGGCCCGCCAGGTCGCCGAGCTGCACGAGGTCGAGCATGTCGGCGACCCGGCGGCGGATCTCGGGGCGGGCGACGCCCTTGCGCTTGAGGCCGAAGGCCACGTTGTCGGCGAGGGACAGGTGGTCGAAGAGGGCATAGCTCTGGAAGACGGTGTTGACGTTGCGCCGGTGGGGCGGGAGGCCCGTCACCTCCTCCCCGTCGAGCAGGACGCTGCCCTCGGTGGGGTCGGCGAAGCCGCCGATCATGCGCAGCAAGGTGGTCTTGCCGCAGCCGGAGGGACCGAGCAGGGAGAAGAACTCGCCGGGGGCGATGTCGAGGTTGATGTCGCGGACGGCGTACGAGGCGGAGCCGCCGGGGTAGCGCTTGCCGACCCGGTCGAGCCGGACGGCGGGGTGCGGGAGCACGGCTGCCGACCGCGGGGATCGCGCGGGCGCGGGTTGCGAGGTCATGGCGTTCACTCTCCGGAGAGCAGGTCGAGGCCGCCGCGCCGGCCGAACAGGCGCGGGATGGCGAGGGCGAGGGCGATGAGTCCGACGGAGCCGGCCAGCATCAGCGTGCCGACGGCGTTGATGGTGGGCTGGACGCCGAAGCGGATCGCCGAGTAGATCCGGACCGACAGGGGCTGCGGATCGACGCCGGTGGTGAAGTAGGCGAGGACGAAGTCGTCGAAGACCAGGGCGAAGACGAGGACGGCGGAGGCCAGGATGCTGGGCAGCAGCGCGGGCAGCGTCACCAGGCGTACGGCCTGCCGGCGGGTGGCCCCGAGGTCCATGGCCGCCTCCTCGATCTCCGGGTTGAGGGCGGCGACGCGGGAGCGCAGGATCACCGTCACGTAGGAGATGGAGAAGGTGATCTCGGCGAGCATCACCGTCGTCGTGGACAGGGTGATGCCGAGGCCCTTGAACAGCAGCATCGCGGCGACGCCGGTGACGATCTCCGGGGTGATGAGCGGGACGAGCATCACCAGGCCGGCGAAGGAGCCGAGCCGGTTGCGGCCGCGGACCAGGCCGAGCGCGAGGGCGACGCCGAGGACCACCGAGCCGGCCATGGCGACGAGGGAGACCCGCAGGCTCATGCCGAGCGAGTTCAGCAGCACGTCGTCGCGGAGGAACGCCCCGTACCAGCGCAGGCTGACACCGTCGAAGACGGTCAGGGACTTCTGCGAGTTGAAGGAGTAGAGGACGACGACGCCGATGGGGACGTAGAGCAGCGCGAAGAAGACGGCGGTGACGGCGAGGGCGAACCGGGGACGGCGCTCGGCGCCGCGGCGGCGCCCGCGGGCGGCCCTCATCGGACCGCCTCCGCCTCGTCCTTGCGGGTGCGCCGCAGGTAGCCGAGCATGCCGAGGAGGAGGACGGCCATCAGCAGCATGGTGAGGGCGGAGCCGAGCGGCCAGTTCTGGCCCTGGAAGAACTTGTCCTGGATCAGGTTGCCGATCATGATCTGGTCGGGGCCTCCCATGAGCTGCACACTGACGAAGTCGCCCATGGCGGGCAGCAGGACGAGGACACAGCCGGCGGCCGCGCCCTGCCGGGTGGCCGGGACGGTGACGAACAGGAAGGTCCGCAGCGGACCGGCGTACAGGTCGCGGCCCGCCTCGATGAGCGAGGTGTCCATGCGCTCCATCGCCGCGTAGAGCGGGATGATCATGAAGACGACGAAGCCGTAGACGAGACCGGCGACGACGCCCGTGCCGGTCTGCAGGATCCGGGTCCCCCCGTCCGCGAGTCCGATCGCGCGCAGCGCCCTGAGCAGCGGTCCGTCGTCGGACAGGACGACGGACCAGCCGTACATCCGCACCAGGTAGTTGGCGAAGAACGGGACGACGATCGCCGCGATCAGCACGTTCTTGTACCGGCCGCCGCTGGTCGCGATGGCGTACGCGACGGGATAGGCGATCAGGAGACAGACGGCGCAGGTGACCAGGGCGTAGCCCAGCGAACGCAGCAGGACCGTACGGTACGCGGGGTCGGCCAGAGCGGTGATGTTGTCGAGGACGAACCCGAAGCGCGGGTTGCCGAGCGGGTCCGTGGTGCCGAACGCGAGGGTGGCGACGAGGATCAGGGACGCGAGCAGGAAGACGGTCATCCAGAGCGTGCCGGGCAGCATCAGCCAGGTCCACAGGCGTTCCCGGGCCGCTTTTCCGGCGGCACGTGGGGGACGGGCGGTAGTGGCCATGTCAGCCCGCCTTCACATCGGTCCAGGCGGCGTCGCGGGCCTTCTCGCCCGCCGCGGTGCCGTTGCGGAAGAACATGTCGTCCCTGAGGTCGGCCGCGGTCACGTGGCACTGCGGGAAGGGCTCCACGAGCGCGGCGTAGGTGTCCTCCGAGCCGCGCACCGGCATCGGGTAGCCGATGTACTCGATGTTCCGCTTCACGTTCTCGGGCCGGAGCATGTAGTCGATGAAGAGCATGGCGGTGCCGGGGTGCGGTGCGTCGGCGGGGATGGCGTAGCAGTCGGAGTTGACCGGGGCCCCCTCGCGGGCGGTCTCGAAGCCGAACACGGACGGGTCCTTCGCCTGGGCGAGCATCGCGGCCATGTCCCCGCTCCACGCCTGGGTCATGTCGGCGTTGCCGTTGAGCAGGTTGTTGTAGCTGTCACTGGAGAAGCCGCGCAGCCGGGGGCGCAGGGAGCGCAGGGTGTCGGTGACGCGGTCGAGGTCGTCCGGCCGGTCGGTGGTGAGCGGCAGGCCGTGCTCGAGCGCGCCGATGGCCAGCACCTCGTCGCGGTCGTCGAGGACGAAGACCTTGCCCTTGGCGTGGTCGTTCCACAGGTCGTCCCAGGAGCCGGTGAGGTCGCCGAGCCGGTCCCGGCGCCAGCCGATGCCGGTCTTGTACATGGTGAAGGGGACGGTGTGTGCGGAGCGGGGGTCGTACCAGGGGTCGGCGAAGTAGTCGTACGCGCCGAACACGGCCTCGGCGTTCCGCAGGCGCCCGTGGTCGATGCGGCGCAGCCGGCCCCCTCGGGAGAGGCGCTCGGCCCACTTCGCCGTGGGGAAGACGATGTCGTAGCGGTTGCCGGCGTTGAGTTTGGCGGCCATGCCTTCCATGGAGTCGTAGTTCGACTGGACGACTTTGACTCCGTACTCCTTGGAGAAGCCCGCGAAGACGGCCGGGTCGACGAAGTCGGCCCAGTTGAAGTAGACGAGGTCGCCGTCGACCTTGACGTCGACGGGGGCGTCGGCGGCCGCCTGGCCGGCGGCGTCGGGGGCGGAGGAGAATCCGCAGCCTGCCGCCGTCAGACCGAGGGTGGTGGCGGCGCCGGCGCGGAGCAGCGAGCGGCGGGACAGGGAAGGTGCCTCGGGGGACATGGGGTCCTCTCCGTAGGGCCGCTGGGGGACGGCGGGCGGGCGGTACGGCGGTGCGGAGGTACGGGGGCGGTCGTGTCGTTCACCGGCCCGGCGGGTCGCAGTGCGGTGCCGCGCCCTTGGGAGCGGCGGGGTCCGTAGGCTCCGCGGGGCCGGCCAGGTCGGCGCGGATGCGGTCGGCGAACCAGCCGACCGCGAGCTCGCGCCGGGACAGCGGGCCGGGTTCGAACCCCGGGGTGGACAGACCGTGTTGGACACGGGCGACCAGCTCGGCGTCCTCGTCGTTGGTGATCCACCCGATGTGCATGTTCAGGCGCCGGGCGAGGCGGGTGCGCAGCCCGGTGCCGCGGCGGGTGTAGAAGGCGCCGGGGACGGCCACCCGGTCGACGGCGGTCGGTACGGCGGTCCACGCGAGCACGTGGTCGGGGTAGAAGTCGATGAGGGTGTTGGGGTAGATCACGGCGTACCGCCAGACCCTGCGGTCGGCCTCGGTGAGACCGGGCATGGGCGCGGCGACGCGCTGGTAGAGCCGCTCGGCCCAGTTGGAGGACGGCTTGTCGCGCAGCGGCGAGGTGAACAGGACGTAGGAGTCGTGGATCTCGCAGCCGTAGCCCTGGTAGTCGAGCAGGCGCATCAGGCCGGGGTGGGCGACGGGGACGTGGTACCCCTCCAGGTAGTTGTCCACCGCCACTTTCCAGTTGGCGTGCTGGACCTCGGCGCGGGCCAGGTCGTGGATGCGTTCCCGGCCGACCGGCACCAGGTCCGCCCCGGCGTAGTGGCCGACGGCCTCGGCGAGTCCCGCGCAGCTCTCGGCGAGCGGGACGGCGTCGGGGTCGAGGTTGACGAAGACGAAGCCGAGGAAGGATTCGACCCGGGCCGGGAACAGGCCGAGGCGGGGCTTGTCGAGGCAGGGGATCTGCCGGGCCTCGGGGGCCCCGACCAGGCTGCCGTCGAGGCGGTAGGTCCAGCCGTGGTACGGGCAGCGGATCGCCTTGCCGGCCGGTTCGGGGGCGGTGACCAGGCGGGTTCCGCGATGGCGGCAGACGTTGAGGTGGGCGGCGAGACCGCCGTCCTCGGTGCGGACGACCAGGACCTCCCGGTCGGCGACGGTGGCGGCGAGCCGGGCTCCGGGGCCGGGCAGGTCGGACTCGTGGCACACGAGCTGCCAGGACCTGGCGAAGACCTGGCGGGTCTCGGCGGCGGCGAGGGCGGGATCGGTGTAGTGGCGGGCCGGCAGCGCGGGAGCGGGGAGGTCCCGGGGGGCCGTGTCGGGTGCGTGGGGTGCATCGGGTGCGGTGCGTGCGCCGGGTGCGGGGGCTCTGGGGTGCATCGGTGACTCCTCGTGCCGCGGGGCGGCGATCGGTGTCGGGCGTCGATGTCGTGCGAACCGGATGCGGGCAGCGGGTCGGGGCGGGCGCCGGGACCTGGCTGACCGATGGGACAGCCAGCGTGGTGGCTGAATTCCGCCGGGTCAAGACTTGTACGCTGACCGATCGGTCAGCTAGTTTGGTTATTGCCTGACCGATCGGTCAGTAAACGTGTTTCTGTCGCTGCTTTGCCGTCGCGCCGCTTCTGACCTGCGCATTCGCTCGACATGCCGGTGATAGCGACACCCGGTTCCTACGCCGGAAGCAGCCCGGCGTGCCCTGGCACCCGCCCCGACACGCACTTCCCTCGCTCTCCTCCGCGGCGGCCCCGCGCACGCCCGCACCCCCGCCCGCACCCCCCTTCCCCTCCGGAGGCACGCATGAGTGGTCGTCGGCATCTGGACTGGCTCGGGCTCACCCCCGAGCCGGAGCGGGAGCTGCCCGCAGCCGTCGCCGCGCTGCGCGCCTCCCTCGGCACGGCGCGCCACCCGCCGCCGAGCCGGGCCGCACTCGCGGCCGCCGAGCGGCGCCGGGTGGAACGCCTGGTGCTGAGGGGCAGCCGGCACAGCTGGCTGCGCTACCTCGCCGAAGCCAGCGCGCTGGTGACCGCCGCGGCCCTCCGGCTCGACGAGCAGGGCGGCGAGGACGGCCACGCGGATGCCGACGCGGACACGAGAGCCGACGTGGACACGGACGCCTCGACCGCGGCCGCGCTCCTGGTCGCCGAGGTGATCCTCGACCACCACCGCATGCTCATCGGCCTGCCAGGAGCGGGATACGGCCGCACCGCAGGGGACCGCGCCGCGCTCGAAAGCGCGCTGCGACTCCTGCGCACCCGGTCCCGCACCGCCGGACCCGCCCCCACCGCCCGTACAGGAGACGGCACATGACCCGCAGCCTCCCTCCGACTCCGACTCACCCCCTGACCGCCATCCGTCACCCGACCACCCCCGCGCCGGGCTCCGTGCTGGGCGCGACGCCGTACGCGACGGAGAACGCCGAGGCGTACGAGGCCACCGGTGGCTACGCCGCCGCCGTCACCCCCGACGAGCTGCTGCACCACCTCGACGCCTGCGGCCTGCGCGGCCGCGGCGGCGCCGGATTCCCGGCCGCCGTCAAGCTGCGCGCCGTCCGCGAGCACGGGCGACGCGGCCGGGGGAGCGGGACCCGCGGCGAGCGCGCCGCAGGTGCCGGCACCCCGGTCGTGGTGGCCAACGGGGAAGAGGGCGAGCCCGGTTCGGTCAAGGACCGCTGGCTGCTGCGGGCCCGCCCGCACCTGGTCCTCGACGGCCTCGTCCACGCCGCCGCGGTCACCGGCGCCGCACACGGCTACGTCTACCTCTCCGACCCGGAGGCGGCCCGCCGCGTCCGCGAGGCCCTCACCGAACGCGTACCGCCGCTGCCGATCCAGGTCGTCGAGACCGCCGCCGGCTATGTCGCCGGCGAGGAGACCGCGGTCGTCCGCCGGATCGACGGCGGGCCGGCCCTGCCGACCGCCAAGCCTCCCCGCCCCTTCGAGCGGGGAGTCGGGGGCGCGCCGACCCTGGTCGCCAACGTCGAGACCCTCGCCCGGATCGCGCTCGTCGCCGCCCGGCCCGACCTGCGCGAGCCGATCGCGCGCTCCACCCTGATCACCCTCTCGGGCGGCGGCGTCGTACCGGAACTCACCGAGGTGCCGTACGGGGTCCCCCTGCGCGCCCTTGCCGCCGCCCACGGCACCCCGGCCCCGGCCGGCGCCCTGATGGGCGGTCTCTTCGGCGGGCTCGTCGACGCACGCGCCCTGGACCTGCCCCTCGAACCCGGCGCACTCGCCGCCGCGGGCACGGCGCTCGGCTGCGGAGCGATCCGCTTCCTCACCGCCGACGTCTGCCCGGTGGGCGCCGCCGCCGAGGCGGTCGGTCACCTCGCGGCCGAGAGCGCACGGCAGTGCGGCGTCTGCGTGTCGGGCACGGCCGCGATCAGCGACGCTCTGGACCGCCTCACCTCAGGATCCGCCGAACCCGACACCGCCGAACGGCTGCACCGATGGGCGCGAGGACTGCCCGGGCGCGGTGCGTGCGGACTCCTCGACGCCGCCGCCGGCCTCGCCGGAAGCCTGCTGCGCGCCTTCCCGGCACAGGTCCGGGCCCATCTCGACGGGCCCTGCCCGGTATGCCGCGCCCATGCCCCCGGGCGGGGCCCGCACCGGCTGGTCGTGCCGGTGCCGGCTGTCGGCACACCCTCCCCGACCCCACCCGCCGAGCCCATGGCCGCCGTACTGGAAGGAACGCCATGAAACTGCTGCTGGACGCCACGCTGTGCAACGGCTACGGCCTCTGCCAGGAGAACACCCCCGAACTCGTCGAGCTCGACGAGTGGGGCTACGCGAAGGTCGTCGTCGTCGACGTGCCGCCCGCCGCCGAGGACCGGGCCCGCGCCTGCGTGGAGAGCTGCCCCAACTCCGCCCTGCGCGTGGAGGGATGAGATGACGCGTGATCTGACCTCGCTCTTCGACCCCGTGTCCGTCGCCGTGGTCGGCGCCAGCGACGACCCGGCGAAGTACGGCCACGCGGTGGCCGCCCAGGCCCTCCGCGCGCCCGACCGCCGACCCGTCCACCTGGTGAACCGGCGCGGCGGCACCGTACTCGGCCGGACGGCCGCCACCTCCCTCGGCGACATCGGCGAGCCGGTCGACCTGGTGGTGATCTCCGTACCCGGCACCGGCTTCGAGGCGGCCGTCGACGACGCCCTCGCCTGCGGGGCGAAGGCGATCGTCGCCATCACGGCCGGTTTCGCGGAGGCCGGCCCCGCCGGTCTCGCCCGCCAGCGAGCCGTCGCCGAGCGGGTCCGGGCCGCCGGAGCCGTGCTCGTCGGCCCCAACTGCCTGGGCATCGCGGACAACACCACCGAGCTGTACCTGGCCTCGGACCGGTTCGCGCCCGGCCGGGTCGCCCTGCTCAGCCAGAGCGGCAACCTGGCCCTCGAACTCCAGCTGCGCGGCGCCCCGCACGGCCTCGGCTTCTCCCGTTTCGTCTCGCTCGGCAACCAGGCCGACGTCACCCTCGTCGACCTCGTCGAGGACTGCGCCCGCCACGAGCCCACCTCCGTGATCGCCGTGTACGCCGAGGACTTCGGCGACGGCCGGGCCTTCGCCCGCGCCGCCGCCGAGGCCGGCAAGCCCGTGGTCCTCCTCACCGCCGGCCGCGGCGCCGCCTCCGCCCGCAGCGCCCGGTCGCACACGGGGGCACTGACCACCTCGGCCGACGTGGTGGCCGCGGCCTGCCGCGACGCGGGTGTCGAACTCGTCCGCACTCCACGGGAGATGACCGTGGTGCTCGCCGCCCTGGCCGGCGGACGGCGCACGGCCGGCCGGCGGACCGCGGTCCTCACGGACGGCGGCGGCCACGGCGCGGTCGCCGCCGACGCCGCCGAGGACGCCGGGCTCGACGTGCCCGAGCTCGGCGCCCCGGCCCAGGACCGGCTGCGGAGCGTGCTGTGGGAGCAGTCCGCCGTCCGCAACCCGGTCGACCTCGCCGGCATGGGGGAGCAGCGCCCCCTCTCGTACGCCGACACCGTCCGCGAACTGCTGGCCGCCGACGAGGTCGACGCCGTCCTGATGACGGGCTACTTCGGCGGGTACGCCGCCGCCGAAGGCGGCCTGGGCGGCGGGCCGGCCGGCGGCTCGGTCCTCGCCGAGGGCGAGCAGCGGGCCGCGAAGGAGATCGCCGGACACCTCGCCGCCACACCGAAGCCGCTGGTCGTGCAGTCCCTGTACCCGGAGTCGCCCAGCTGCCGGGCGCTCGCGGAGGCCGGGGTCCCGGTGTTCGCCGCCACCGAGGACGCGGCCCGCGCCCTCGCCGCGCTGACCGGCCGCGCGGCGGGCGCTCCGGCCGGGGTGGCCGCGCCGCCGCCCGCCGCGACACCCCTGGGGGACCCCTCGTACCACGGTGTACGGGCGCTGCTCGCCGAGGCCGGAGTGCCCTTCCCGCCGGCCCGGGAGGTCACCGACGAGGCCGGGCTGCTCTCCGCCGCCGCCGCGTTCGAGGGGCCGTACGTCCTGAAGGCCCTCCACGTCCTGCACAAGTCCGACGCCGGCGGGGTGGCGCTGCGGCTCCCCGACCGGGACGCGCTGCTTGCCGCGTACCGGCGGATGCACGCCCGGCTCGGTGCCCCCTCGTACTCGGTCGAGGCCATGGCCGACCTCTCGGACGGCGTCGAACTGATCGTCGGCGTCCAACGCGACCCCCGGTTCGGTCCGGTGGCGATGATCGGCCTCGGCGGGGTGCTCACCGAGACCCTGCGCGACGTGGCCTTCGCCCTCGCTCCCGTGACCGCCGGATCCGCCGAGCAGCTGCTGCGGGGGCTGCGGACCGCCGCCCTGCTCGACGGCGTGCGCGGCCGTCCCGCCGTGGACGTGACGGCGGCCGCCGCCGTCATCGCCCGCGTCACCGAGGTCGCCGCGGCCCACCCGGAGATCGCCGAGCTGGAGGTCAACCCGCTCCTCGTACGCCCGGACGGCGCCGTCGCGCTGGACGCGCGCGCCGTCCTCGGCTGACGTCCGCCCCCCACCCCCGCACACCCTTCCCGCCCCGGAGGAGACCCGCACCATGGACTTCCGCTACACCCCCGAGCAGACCGAGCTCAAGGCGCGCGCCGCGGCCTACACCCGGCTCCTGATGCGGTACGAGGAGCAGTCCGAGGAAGCGGGCGGCCCGCTGCCGGCCGACACGGTGCGGGAGCTGACCCGGGCCGCGATCGACGCCGGCGTCTACGCCATCAACATGCCCGCCGAGTGGGGCGGCGCCGGACTCTCCCTGCTCGACCAGGTGATCGTCGAGGAGGAGTTCGGCAAGGTCACCAACTGCCTGTGGGACATTCCCTGGCGGCCCGCCAACGTCCTGGCGTACGGCACCGAGGCACAGCGCGAGAAGTACCTGCTGCCGGTGATCCGCGGCGAGCGCTTCGACGCCTTCGCCGTCACCGAGCCCGGGGCCGGATCCGACCCCGGATCGGGCACGAGCACCGCGACCCGCACGGCGGGCGGCTGGGTGCTGAACGGCGAGAAGTGGTTCGTCACCTGCGGCGACATCGCCGACTTCCTGCTTGTGCAGGCCGATGCCGGGCCGGACCGGGCGGCGACGCTGTTCCTCGTCGACAAGCAGGCCCCCGGTGTCGCGATGACCCGGGTGCCCCGCTTCATGCACTCCGCGGTGAACGGGCACCCCGAGTTCCGGTTCACCGACGTCTTCGTACCCGACGAGGACGTGCTCGGCGGCGTCGGCAACGGCTACGAGCTGACGAAGGAGTGGTTCACCGACGAGCGGCTGATGATCGCCGCCCGGACCGTCGGCGCCGCCGAGAGGGCCCTGGAACTGGCCCGTGACTGGGCCGTCGGACGCCGTCAGTTCGGCTCCCGCATCGCCGACTTCCAGCTGATCCAGGGGATGCTCGCCGACTGCGCCGTCGACATCGCCGTCAACCGCGCCTACACCCACCAGATCGCCTGGGAGGCCGACCAGCCGCAGACCGACCGCAAGACCCTGCACGCCAAGGCCTCCACGGCGAAGCTCGCGGCGAGCGAGGCCGCCGGCCGGGTGGTCGACCGGTGCCTGCAGATCTTCGGCGGGCGAGGCTACGACCGCTCGTACCCGGTCGAGCGGATGTACCGCGAGCTGCGCGTCGACCGGATCTGGGAGGGCACCTCGGAGATCCAGCGGCTGATCATCGCCAACGAGCTGATCAAGCGCGGCACCGGGGCGCTGGCCCTGCCGCGCTGAGCCCACTGCCCTGCCCCGACACCCCTCCCACACCCCCACCCACACCCGAGAGGACCAGCATCCCATGGACTTCCGTCTCACCGCACGCCAGCAGGAGCTCAAGGAATCGGCCCGGCACCTCACCGAGTTCATCATGAAGTACGAGCTCGACTGCGAGGAGAACAACGGTCTGCCGCCGAGGGCCCACGCCGAGATCCGCGACGCCGTCCTCGACAGCGGCCTCCAGGCCGTCAACATGCCGGCCGAGTGGGGCGGTGCCGGACTCACCGTCCCCGAGCAGGTCGTCGTCCAGGAGGAACTGGGCCGGCTCACCGGCGCCCTGTGGGACATGGTGTGGCGGCCGGCCAACGCCCTCGCGCACTGCACGCCCGAGCAGCGCGAACGGTACCTCGTGCCCGTGATCCACGGGCGCCGGCGCGACTGCTACGCGGTCAGCGAGCCCGAGGCCGGCTCCGACCCGCAGAACCTGCGCACCACCGCGACCCGGACCGCCGACGGCTGGGTGCTGAACGGCGAGAAGTGGTTCGTCACGGTGGGCGACCACGCCGACTTCATGATCGTGCTCGCCGCCGCGGGGGAGGAGCGGGCGCCGACGCTGTTCCTCGTGGACAAGGACACCCCGGGCATCGAGATGACCCGGGTGCCCCGCTGGATGCACACCTTCGTCTACGAACACCCCGAGTTCACCTTCACCGACGTACGCCTGCCCGAGGACGCGGTGCTCGGCGGCGTCGGCAACGGCTACGACCTCACCCGCTCCTGGTTCTCCGAGGAGCGGCTGATGATCGCCGCCCGCACGATCGGGGCGGCCGAGAGGGCCCTGGAGCTCGCCCGTGACTGGGCCGTCGGACGCCGTCAGTTCGGCTCCCGCATCGCCGACTTCCAGCTGATCCAGGGGATGCTCGCCGACTCGGCCGTCGACATCGCCGTCAACCGCGCGTACACCCACCAGGTCGCCTGGGAGGTCGGCGAGGGCCGGACCGACCGCAGGACCCTGCACGCGAAGGCCGCGATCGCCAAGCTCGCGGCGAGCGAGGCGTCCGGCCGGGTGGTCGACCGGTGCCTGCAGATCTTCGGCGGGCGCGGCTACGACCGCTCGTACCCCGTCGAGCGTCTCTACCGGGAGCTGCGCGTCGACCGGATCTGGGAGGGCACCTCCGAGATCCAGCGGCTCATCGTCGCGGGCGAACTCGTCAAGCGCGGGACGGGTGTCCTGCAACTGCCGGTGACCCCGTGAGCGACCTCGCCCGGGTGGGGATCGTGGGCTGCGGGCTCATGGGCTCCGGCATCGCCGAGGTCTGCGCCCGCGCCGGACGCGACGTCGTGGTGGTGGAGACCGGACCGGCGGCCGCCGAGGCCGGACTGCGGCGGATCACCCGCTCGCTGGAACGGGCCGCGGCGGCCGGCCGGCTGACCGCGGCCGAACATCGCGCCGCGGCGGGCCGGATCGCGGTGACCACCGACATGGCGCGGCTCGCCGACCGCGATCTGGTCGTCGAGGCGGTGGCGGAGGACGAGCGGGCGAAGACCGAGGTCTTCGCCCGGCTCGACGCCGTCGTGGAGCGCCGGGACGCCGTCCTGGCGACCAACACCTCGTCCCTGCCCGTCATCAGGCTGGCGGCCGCCACCTCGCGGCCGTCCCAGGTCGTCGGCCTGCACTTCTTCAACCCGGTGCCGCGGCTGCCGCTGGTGGAACTGGTTCCCTCGCTGCTCACCGGAGAGGACACCGTCCGGCGCGCGAGGGCCTTCGCCGCCGACGTCCTCGGCAAGGAGGTCGTGCACGCCCGGGACCGGGCGGGGTTCGTCGTCAACGCCCTGCTCGTGCCGTACCTGCTGGCAGCGGTACGGATGGCCGAGTCCGGTGCGGCGTCGGCCGAGGACATCGACCGGGCCATGACCCTGGGCTGCGCCCATCCGCTCGGCCCGCTCGCCCTGGCCGACCTGATCGGTCTGGACACGGTGCGGGCCATCGCCCGGTCGATGTACGCGGAGTACCGCGAGCCGCAGTACGCCCCGCCGCCGCTGCTGGCCCGGATGGTGGAAGCGGGGCGGCTCGGCAGGAAGGCGGGCCGGGGCTTCCACACGTACCCGGGGCGCCCGACCGGGCAGGATGGGCAGGGATGACAGTCCGGGACGGAGACCGAAAGCGGGAGATGCCGACGTGACCAAGGCGGAGCGCGCACTCGAGACACGGGAGCGAATCCTCAGGGCCGCGTGCGAGGTGATCGCGGACA
Source organism: Streptomyces sp. R44 (assembly GCF_041053105.1). Lineage (NCBI taxonomy): Bacteria > Bacillati > Actinomycetota > Actinomycetes > Kitasatosporales > Streptomycetaceae > Streptomyces > Streptomyces sp. R44. Next base: position 8,194,259 of record NZ_CP163444.1, read on the forward strand.
TCGGGTTCGAGAACGTCAGCATGCGCAAGGTCGCCGAGCACGCGGGGGTGTCGAAGGCGCTGCTGCACTACCACTTCGACACCCGCGAGAAGCTCTTCGCCGAGGCGATGACGCACTCGTTCGCCCAGACCGGCACGGACCTCGACGGCGGCGACGCCGACCTGCCGGCCGGCGTCCTGCTCGCGCGCATCGTGCGCACCATGCTGCCCACGGACGAGGAGCTGCGCCAGGACTGGAAACTGTGGCAGGAGCTGTGGGTGCGCGCACAACGCGACGACGCGGCCCGGCAGCTCGCCGTCGACCTGTACGACCAGCTCCACGCCTGGGTCGGCGGCGCGGTGGAACGCGGCGTCGCGTCGGGCGAGTTCGCCCCCTGCGACGTCGCCGCGATCAGCACCCTGATCCTGGCGCTCTGTGACGGCCTGGGCATTCGCGTGATGCTCGCCGACCCCCATGTCGACCTGTCCACGGCCCGGTCGACGATCTGGTCGGCCATCGCCCCGTCGCTGGGCATCCCTCCCGCCTTCCCCGAGGCCTGACCCGGCGGCACCCGGGAAGCGGCAGGCCGACCGGCCGGTGGTACGGTCCCGGGCATCCGCCGGCCGAGGCTCCGTGAGCGGCGCCCCTGTCCGGGTGTCCGGGCAGGGGCGCCGTGTCGTTCACCCCACCTGGGCCGTACGGGCGAGGGCGTCGCGGGCCGCTTCCTCGGCGGTGGCGCGGTCCTCCGGGACCAGGCCGATGCGTGTGCGGCGGTCGAGGAGGTCGGAGGTGTCGAGGGCGCCTTCGTGGCGGACGGCCCACACGAGTTCGGCGCCGGTGACGGGGTGGCCGGGGACGACGGGTGCGGCGAGTGCGGGGTCCGCGACGCCGAGGGCGTGGACGGCCGGTGCCTCGGAGCCGTACCGCTGGACGAGGCGGGACGGCACGTCGAGTGCGGCCAGGGTCTGCGGCCCGGCGGCGCCGACGAGGGGCAGTGAGGCAGTGCGGCACGGACCGGCGGTCAGGCCGCGGGCGGCCACGGCCGCGTCGACGGCGTCCTGGGCCATGCGGCGGTAGGTGGTCAGCTTGCCGCCGACGACGGTGATCACGCCGTCGGGCGACGTGAGCACGGCGTGCTTGCGCGAGATGTCGGCGGTGCTGCCCTCCGAGTCCCGGGTGTCGAGCAGGGGCCGCAGTCCGGCGAAGGCCCCGACCACGTCCGAGCGGTGGACGGTGACGTCGAGGGCGGAGCCGAGGACGTCGAGGAGGAAGCCGATGTCGGTCTCGGGGACCTCGGGCACGTCGGGGATGTCGCCGTCGACGGGCTCGTCGGTGAGGCCGACGTACACCCGCCCGTCGCCCTGCGGCAGGACGAGGACGAAGCGGTTCGTCTCGCCGGGGATCGGGATGTGCAGTCCGGCGGAGAGCCGGCCGAGGGTTTCGGAACGCAGCACCAGATGGGTGCCGCGCGAGGGGCGGAGGCGTACGTCGTCGACGAGGCCGCCCGCCCAGACTCCGGCCGCGTTGATGACGGCACGTGCGCGGATGCGCAGCTCCTGACCGGTGGTCTCGTCACGGACCAGCGCGCCGTCGTCGTGGAGTTCCAGCGCTCGGGTACGGGTGAGGACGCGGGCGCCGTGGGCGGCGGCGGTGCGGGCGATCGCGGTGACCAGGCGCGCGTCGTCGGAGAGTTTGCCGTCCCAGGACAGGAGGCCGCCGCGGAGCCCGACGGGGCGCAGGGCCGGGGCGAGGTGGCGGGTCTCGACGGCGGACAGTGTGCGCGGCTGCGGCAGCGTGCGGCGCGAGGTGCGGGCGCCGACGCGCAGCAGGTCGCCCGCGACGAATCCGGCGCGGGCGAGGGCGGCCTGGCCGCGGCTGACGAGGGGGGTGAGGGGCAGCACGAAGGGCTGGGCGCGGACGAGGTGGGGGGCGGTGCGCTCCATGAGGATGCCGCGTTCGACGGCGCTCTCGTGGGCGACGTCGAGCTGCCCGGACGCGAGGTAGCGCAGTCCGCCGTGGATCAGCTTGGAGCTCCAGCGGGACGTGCCGAACGCGAGGTCGTGCGCGTCGATCGCGGCGACGCGGAGACCGCGGGTGGCGGCGTCGAGCGCGGCTCCGGCTCCGGTGGCGCCGAGCCCGACGACGAGTACGTCGACGACGTCGCCGTCGGCGAGCTGCTCCAGTTCGCGCCGGCGCCGTTCGGCGTTCAGCGAGGAGCCGGGCAGGGTGATGCCGCTCGTGGGGTTCACGGGGTTCATGGCGTGAGGGTCCTCTCAAGGAGGGTGCGCAGCTCGTCCAGGAAGGCGGCTTCGCTCAGTTCGGGATCGGTCTCGTCGGTCATGGTGCGCAGCGAGAGCGTGAAGGACTGGACGACGAGCAGCAGGGACCGGGCCTGCAGGTCGGGCTGGACACGGCGTACGGAGCCGTCCTCGTGGCCGTCCTCGAGGGCCGTGTGGAGCAGCCCGAGCAGGGCGTCCTGGCTGGCTCCCCGCCGGTCGAGGATGTACGGCAGCAGCAGCTCGGGGTCGACGTCGAGGATCTTGTGGAACAGCGGGTGGGCCCGGAACGCCGCGGCTCCGGCGACGAGCCCCTCGACGATCCGGTCCCGCTGGGGCCGGTCGTCCTCGTCGAGCGGCATGGCGCCGGCGGCGACGGCGATCCACTCACGGGTCATCAGGTCGCCGACGAGGCTGCGTACATCGGGCCAGCGCCGGTACAGCGTCATCCGGGACACGCCCGCGCGCCGGGCGACGTCGGTGAGGGTGGTCCGGCGCACGCCGACGGCGAGCACGCAGTCGCGTGCGGCGTCGAGTACGGGATCTGCGTCCGCATGGTTGTGACGAATGGGCGTCATCTGTCACAGTGTAATGCCAGCGCAGGCCGAGTGGCAGCGCCGTTCGTGAACCAGACCGTGAGGAACCTCTCGAAGTGGACATGTTGTGGAGCGGCTGGGGCGACCCGGCCAAGGCGGCGCCCCTGCCCGAATCGGTGACCGGCCTGCTGCGGGACCTGCTCGGCGTCACCCCGCGCGAGAGCGGCCCGTCCGCCCTCGCCGACATCGACGTGCCCGCCCCGGCACTGACCGACGAGGCGAGCGCCGCCCTGCGCGCCGCCGTCCCCGCACCGGACGGCGTACGCGACGACGCCGAGAGCCGCATCCGGCACACCCGCGGCAAGTCGACCCCCGACCTGCTCCGTATCCGTGCCGGCGAGGTCGACGACATCCCGGCCGCCGTCGTCCTCCCCGGCAGCCACGACGAGGTCCTCGCCGTCCTCGCGGCCTGCGCCGAACACGGCGTCTCCGCCGTCCCGTTCGGCGGTGGCACCTCGGTCGTCGGCGGCCTCACGCCCACCACGAAGCGACCCTTCGTCGCCCTGGACCTCCGCCGGCTCGACCGGCTCCTCGCCGTCGACGAGGTGTCCCGCACCGCGATCCTGCAGCCCGGTCTGCGCGGCCCGCAGGCGGAGGCCCTCCTCAACGCGCAGGGCTGGACGCTCGGCCACTTCCCGCAGTCCTTCGAATGGGCCTCCGTCGGCGGCTTCGCCGCGGCCCGCTCCAGCGGCCAGGCCTCGGCCGGCTACGGACGCTTCGACGAGATGGTCCTCGGCCTGACCGTCGCCACCCCCGAAGGCACCCTGGAGACGGGCCGGGCCCCCCGCTCGGCGGCCGGCCCCGACCTGCGCCAGCTCGTCCTCGGCTCCGAGGGCGCCCTCGGCGTGATCACCGCCGTGACCGTACGCATCCGCCCCCTGCCGAAGAAGCGGATCTACGAGGGCTGGCGCTTCGCCTCCTTCGAGGCCGGTACCGCCGCCCTGCGCCGGCTCGCCCAGGACGGCCCCCGGCCCACCGTGCTGCGCCTGTCCGACGAGTCGGAGACCTTCATCGGCCTCGCGCAGCCGGACGCCATCGGCGACACCGCACTCCCCGAGCACCCGGGCTGCATGGCCATCGTCGGCTTCGAGGGCACCGAGGAGGAGACGGCCGCCCGCCGCGCCGCCGCCCGTGAGGTCCTCCTCGCCTGCGACGGCGAGTTCATCGGTGAGGAGGCCGGCGACAAGTGGGAGCACGGCCGCTACAACGCGCCCTACCTGCGCGACGCGCTGCTCGACGCCGGCGCGTTCGCCGAGACGCTGGAGACGGCCGCCTTCTGGTCCGCGATCCCCGGCCTGTACACCGCGGTACGCGAGGCGCTGACCAGCACCCTCACCGAGGCGGGCACCCCGCCGCTCGTCATGTGCCACATCTCCCACACGTACGAGAACGGCGCCTCGCTGTACTTCACCGTGGTCTCCGCGCAGGGCGAGGACGCCGTCGCGCACTGGGCGCCGGTGAAGCGGGCGGCCAACGACGCGATCCTGGCGGCGGGCGGCACCATCAGCCACCACCACGGCGTCGGCACCGACCACCGCGACTGGTACGCCCGCGAGATCGGCCCCCTCGGCATCCGCATGCTCCAGGCCGTCAAGGCCGAGATCGACCCGTCCGGCGTGCTGAGCCCCGGGGTCCTGATCCCCGTCCGCTGAGCACCACCCCTGAAACCCCTCCCTCCCGAACTCCCTCTTCTGCCGTCCGGAGGCCAGATCCATGCGACAGTTCACCGCCGTCGTCAACCCCACCGCGGGGGGTTCCAGCGGCACTGCGGGCCTGCTCCCGGTGGCCCGGCTGCTGCGGGAGGCGGGCGCGCGGCTCGACACCGTCTACAGCCGCAGCCTGGAACACGCACAGGAACTCGCCCGGGAGGCCGGGGCGAAGGGGCACGTCGTGCTCGCCGTCGGCGGTGACGGCATGGCCGGCACCATCGGCGGCGCGCTCAGCGGCACGGACACGGTCTTCGGCCTGGTCCCCGCGGGCCGCGGCAACGACTTCGCGCGCGCCCTGGGGCTCCCCACCGACGCCCCGGGCCTCGCCCAGGTGCTGCTCGACGGTGAACCGCGGGCCGTCGACACCATCCAGGTGGAGTCCGCGAAGCACGCGGGGACCTGCATCCTGGGCAGCGTGTACGCGGGTGTCGACGCGGTGGCCAACCGGCACGCCAACGCCTCGCGTCTGCTGCGCGGCGCGGCCTCCTACTACGCCGGCGGCCTCCGGGCGGTCCTCGCCTGGAAGCCCGCCGCGTACCGCATCACGATCGACGGGATCCGGCACGAGCGCACCGGCTACACCGTCGTCGCGGCCAACTCCGGCTTCTACGGCTTCGGGAGGAACATCGCACCGGGCGCGCGCGTCGACGACGGCCTCCTCGACGTCGTGGTGATCAAGGAGGCGCCCAAGCGTCTCTTCTTCGCCATGATGAACGAACTGAAGACGGGCGCGCACGTGAACCGTCCTCAGATCGAGATCCTGCGCGGCAAGGAGGTCCGCATCGAAGCCGACCGCCCCCTGCCGTACGGCGCGGACGGCGAGGTCGACGCGACCCTGCCGGTCACCCTCAGGGTGAGGCCCGCGGCCCTGCGCGTACTGGCCTGACCCCGGCGCGGAACCGCTCGCGGCCGGCGGGCCGGATCAGCCGAGTGCCGCAGGGGAGTGGGCGTTCCGCTGCAGCTGGCGGGGCTTGCCCGAGCCGTCGGCGGGGACGGACCAGAGGTCCTTGGTGCCGTCTTCGTGCTGCTGGGCGTACGCGAGTGTGGAGCCGTCGAGCCAGGCTGCCTGGTCGTCCACGCTGCGGGTCTCGGCGGTGGCGTTCACGCGGCTGGTGGCCAGGTCCAGCACCCGCGGCCTCGGCCGTCGGCGTCATCGGCTCGGGGTGCCGTCCAGGTCACCCCATCTCGACCGGAGCCCGCACCAGCGAGCCGTACTCGGTCCAGGAGCCGTCGTAGTTCTTGACGTCCGGGTAGCCGAGCAGTTCGTGGAGCGCGAACCAGGTGTGCGAGGACCGCTCGCCGATGCGGCAGTAGGCGATGACCTCACGATCGGCGGTGATGCCCTTCCCCGTGTAGAGCGCCTTCAGCTCCTCGGCCGACTTGAACGTGCCGTCGTCGTTCGCCGCCTGCGACCAGGGGACATTGGCCGCGCCCGGAATGTGGCCGGGCACCTGGGCCTGCTCCTGCGGCAGGTGAGGGGGTGCCAGCTTCTCGCCCCGGTACTCCTCCGGGGACCGGACGTCGACCATGCGCACCGCGGAACCCACGCTCTCCAGCACTTCGCCGCGCAAGGCTCGGAACTGCGGGTTCTCCTCGCCCGGCACCCTGAAGTCGGTGCGCTCGTGGTCCGTGACCAGCCGCGTCATCCCGCGGCCCTCCAGCTCCCACTTCTTCCGCCCGCCGTCGAGCAGCTTCACCTTGTCGAAGCCGCGCAGCCGCAGGATCCAGTACGCGTACGCGGCGAACCAGTTGTTGTTGCCTCCGTAGAGGATCACGGTGGTGTCGTGGTCGACGCCGGCCTCGGCGAGCAGCCGCCCGAGCGCGTCGCGGTCCAGGTAGTCCCGGCCCACGGCGGTGTGCAGGTCCGTGGTCCAGTTCCAGCCCACGGCGCCCGGGATGTGGCCCTGCTCGTACGCGGTGGTGTCCTCGTCCACGTCGATGACGCGCACGGCCGCGTCGTCGAGGTGCGCGGCCAGCCACTCGGTGTCCACCAGTGTCTCCGGATGTGCGTAGCCGTTGCCACCCATGGTCTTGGCCTTCCTTCCGCTTCACGCATGTGCCATCAGGTCCCGCACGCCACCCCTGACCACCGCCGTCACGGAGATGCCCGCCCGATCGAGCAGACTCGCCGCGAGGACGGCCCGGCGGCCGCTCCCGCAGACCGTCCACATCTCGCGGTCCCGGGGCATCTCGCCGAGCCGCCCGGGCAGTTCGGCGAGAGGCAGCGCGAGCGTGCCCGGAATTCCGCCCTCCGGGCGCTCCGGGCGTACGTCGAGCACCCGCCGCCCGGCGATGTGCCCGGCCAGTTCGGACGCCTCCGCGGTACGGAAGGAGCGGAGTGGCCGGCCTGCGGCGGCCCAGGCGTCCGTCCCACCCGCCAGATACCCCTCGATGTTCTCGTATCCGATCCGCAGCAGCTGGAGCACGGCCTCGTCGGCCGCCTCCTCGGCGGGCTCCGGCAGGACGAGCACCAGGCGCGTGCCGAACGGGACGACCTCGCCGACCAGACGCGCGAAGCGGTCGTCCAGCTCGTCGCAGAGCGAGCCGGGCAGATGGGCGGCGGCGAACGTTCCGCGCTCGCGACCGTCGACGATCTGCGCGCCACCCCCGACCAGGCCTTCCAGCCTGGCCGGCGTGAGCGGCCGGAGCACGGGTGGGCCGCCGAGAACGTCCGGCCCGGACCGGTTGATCCCCGCCATGTACCGGTAGTAGGCGGGGTACGGCGGCAGGCCCGCCGTCCGCCCGCTGACGAACTCCTCCTCGTCCCGGGTGGTCAGCGCGGGATTGGTACGCCGCTCGATGCCCATGACGGTCGTCCTCGCCCCCGACACCGGCCCGGCCGCGCAGGAGCTCCCCGCACCGTGTGTCGGCAGGACCCGCGTGGCGTCCGGCAGCAGCGCCAGCCGCCGGAGCGAACGGAACTGCGCCCGGGCGAGTTCCTCCGTGTGGTCGTCGCCGGACAGGTCGGTGCGGCCGGCCTGTCCGACGAGGAGGCTCCCTCCGGTGAAGACGGCGGTCGGGGGCTGCCGCGTGTCGTCGAAGACGAGATACGAGGTGTGCTCGGCGGTGTGTCCGGGCGTCTCCATCGCCCGCACCGTCACGTCGCCGAAGGCGATCTCGTCCTCGTCCGCCAGCCCCAGATGATCGAAGGCGTACGCGGCGCGGGCCGGGCCCGCCACCGTGGCGCCGGTCGCCGCGTGGACCTCCAGAGCGCCGGAGACGTAGTCGTTGTGCACGTGCGTTTCCAGGACGTACCGGATCCGTACGCCCCTGGAGGCACAGGACTCCATCAGGCCCCAGCTGTCCCGCTGCGGGTCGACCAGCGCGGCCTCGTCGCCGCTGACGAGGAGATAGCTTGTGTCACCGAGCGACACGGTCGTCATGATCTCGATCTCGTTCATGCGGTCTCCCGAACCCCTCACACGACGACCACCCCGAGGGACGCCACGGGGTTGCAGCCGTAGCCCCCGGCGTTCCACGGCGCCCGGGGCGGCTGGGTGTCGCCGTGTGCGTCGGTCGCGCGGGCCTGCAGCCGGTACGCACCGGGGCGGCGGGGCGTCCACCGGTACGACCAGCCGGTCCAGGCATACGGCCCGGACGGCCGTTCGAGCACGGCCTCGTGCCACTCGGCGTCGCCGAGCGGGCCCTCGTCCCCGTAGCCGTCCTCACCGGGGCGACCGTCCACGTCCTCGTACGCGGCCCGCACGTCGACCCGCCGCACGGGAACCCCGCCACCCGACCAGGCCCGGCCTCGTACCAGCGTCTCGTGGCCGCGCCGGACCGCCGAGTCCGGTTCGGGGGTGGTGATGAAGGACTTGACCCGTAGGGTCGTCACCGGCCCGTCGGGGGTACCGCGCGACGCCCGGTAGACGTATTCCTCGGCCTGGAAGACCCCGCTGAAGGGCTCCGTCACGGCCCGCGCCTCGACCAGCCACTTCACGTCGGCGACCGCGTACCGCCCCGGGACCACCAGCCGGACCGGTGCCCCGTGCTCGGGCGCGAGCGGCTCGCCGTTCATGTGGGTGGCGAGGAGGGTGTCCGGGTGGAGGGCCACGGCGAGCGGCAGGCTCCGCTCGAAGGCCGTCCGGCGGCCGTGCACCCTGCCGGAGTCGGCTCCGGCGAAAACGATCTCCGCGGCGGCCCGGTCGACCCGGGCCAGGGAGGCGACACGGTGGAAGGGCACTCCTGAGAAGTGCGCGCATCCCACAGCCCCTTGCCCCCAGGGCAGACCGGGAGGCCGGGGCGACATCTGGCTGCGGCCGTTCCCCGCGCACTCCAGGACGACGTCGAATTCCCGGCGGTCCATCGTGAGCAGCTCGTCGTAGCCGATGTCGAACGGCTCGGCCACGGCTCCGCGGACCCGCAGACGCCACCGGCGTGGTGACGTCCCCGGGATGCCGAAGTGGTCGCGCACGAAGAGGGCGCCCACAGGTGTGACGGGCTCGGCGAGCGCAGCCGAGGGCGTCTGGGCGTTGTACGGATCTGCTGTGACCGTCTCGGGCGCCCAGACCGTCGCACCGGGTCCGCGGGGTATGGGCCACGTGGTCACGATCACCCCTTCCGCCGGGCTCCTGCCGGGCACGACGCGGGTTTCCTTCAGCTTACGCCCGATACGAGACATCACTCCAGGTATCGGATGCACTACTCCAAGTCGCGATCGTCGTGGCCGCGGCTGACTGTGGGTCATGTCGCTGCGAACGATCCGGCCGACAGTCCGTCAGCCGGCGCGAGCGACGAAGAGGAGTCATCGATGCGCTCTGCCCGCATTCTTCTGGCCGCGACCGCGGCCGCCGGCACCCTGGCGATCGCTGCACCCGGCGCCTATGCCGGCTCCACCGGGGACTGGGACAAGGACGACTACTCCCACAGCCAGGAGCGTGACCACGACAAGCCGAAGGGCGGCATGCACACCGGAGCGGGTGCGCTGTCGTCGGTGAGTGGTGACGACTGGTCGAAGGGGGACCACGAGAAGTCGCAGGGGGACCACGAGAAGTCGAAGGAAGACCACGAGAAGTCGAAGGAAGACCACGAGAAGTGGCAGGGAGACCACGAGAAGCCGAAGGGCGGCATGCACACCGGCTCCGGCGCCCTCTCCCTCGTCAACGCTGACGACTGGTCCAAGGAGAAGGAGAAGGACAAGGACACGGAGAAGGGCAAGGACTGGGACAAGGACAAGGACAAGGGCAAGGAAGACGGCTACAAGCCGGAGAAGCCGAAGGGCGGCATGCACACGGGTGGTGGCGGCCTCGCGGGCGGTACGAACGTGACCGGCGCGCTGGTGGTCGCCGGCGGAATCGCCGCCTTCGCCCTCCACCGCCGGAGGAAGGCCGCGAACGCCGCATAGCAGCGCACATCCGGAGGCGGGGTGTGCCGCTCAGAGCGGCCACCCCGCGTCCGGCCCGTCATGGCCCTCCGCCGCATCCGAAAGGTGTCTCTGGTGACGACGCGACCAGACCCCGTCGGCCCGGGAACGACCCGGGGTACCGCACGATGGGTGAGCACTGTCGTGTTCTGGGCACTGGTGCTGGCCGTGCTGCTGTTCGTCTTCGGCTCGAAGGTGTTCACGCAGGACGCGACCTCACCGGTCGAGCCCGTGGTTCCCTCCGCGACCGGACGTGCTCCGGCCGCCGCGCCGGAACCGGCGAGGTCAGGCCCTCAGGACTCCGCCGCGCGGGATGCGGCCTCGTCGAGCAGCCCGGCGATGCCGAGATCCGCTCCCGTCCGCCTGCGGATTCCCAAGATCGGCGTGGACGCGCCGTTCACCGGCCTGCGGATCGGCCCTTCCGGAGCTCTGGAACCGCCTCCCGCGGACGATACGAACCTGGTCGGCTGGCAGAGCTCCGGAATCACGCCCGGCCAGCGCGGTACGGCGATCATCGCGGGCCACCTCGATACCGCCACCTCGCCGGCCGTGTTCGCGAGGCTCGACGAACTCCTGCCCGGGGACCGCTTCGAGGTCGACCGTGCTGACGGCACGACAGCTGTCTTCCTCATCGACTCCGTGGAGAACTTCGACAAGGACGACTTCCCCAACCGGCGCGTCTACGAGGACACGCCGTCCGCGCTCGCGCGACTCATCACCTGTGCGGGCGGCTACGACCGCAAGGCGAAGGACTACACGGAGAACCTCGTCGTCTTCGCGCACCTCCACCCAGGTGACTGACACGCTGCCCGGTGCCTGTGGCAGCGTCCGCGGAACCCCGCTCACGACCTGGCGCCGGTCCCGTACGGGGCAGGCCCGTACGGGACCGGCGTCGGCAAGGGAGCGAGGGGTAACGAGCCACCTCCGTGGCGATGACCCCGCCCATGACGCGCCGGGCAGAACCTAGGCGACCTTGGTGGCGTTGCCGAGGATCTTGGTCGGGGTGATGCGGACGACCACGCGGACCTCTTCCGGCGGGGCCTCCAGGTACTCCTTGCCGCCGCCCGGGCCGAGGTACTCCTCGGCAATGCGCGCGGCCACCGCGCGGCCGGCGTCCTCGGTGACGGTGGCCGTGCCGCGGATCTCGACGTACAGATGCGGGTCGGCGAGGTCGAAGACGGTGAGGCCGACGCGCGGGTCGAGGAGTATGTTCCGCTCCTTGCGCCGGCCCTGTTGGGTGGAGATCAGCAACTCGCCGCCGTCACGGCTCACCCACACCACCGAACTCTGCGGGCTTCCGTCGGGGTTGAGGGTGGACAGGACGGCCGGGTGCGGGTCGTCAAGCAGGCTGCGTACGGTGTCGTTCATCTCAAGGGGCATGCCAGGGAGGCTAATCGGGCTCTCGGGGCGGCGCACCGGCATACGATCCGATCGCGCCAGATCGCCCGGGCGGCCCCTCAGGCCACCCTGCCCAGCCCCCACCGGTGACGCGAGCGCGAGGTAGTCACCGCCGTCAGGCCCGCGGGGCGCGTGGCTCCAGCCGGAAGTCGAAGCCGAGGGTGCCCGGGTCGAGTGCGGTCGCGCCGCCGTCGACGGTGAGCACCGCGCCGTTCACGAACGAAGCGGCAGGCGACAGAAGCCAGGCGACGGCCTCCGCGACCTCTTGCGGCTCGCCGGGCCGACCGGCGGGCAGGACCCGGGTCACCTCGTCGTACGCCGCCTCCAGACCGTTCCCGTCCAGGCCCGCCTCGTCGGCGAACCGGTTCATCCGGCGGTCCGCCATGTCGGTGCGCACCCAGCTCGGGCACACGGTGTTGGCGCGCAGTCCCGCACCCCCGTAGTCGACCGCGAGCGAGCGGGTCAGCTGGAGCAGCGCCGCTTTGGAGGTGGCGTAGGCGGCGTTCCCGACGCCGTTGCGCAGGGCGGACACCGAGGCCACCGCGACCACCGCGCCGCGGGCGTCGAGCAGGTGCGGGAGCGCGGCGCGCAGCAGCAGGAACGGACCGGTGAGGTTGGTCCGCATGACCTCGTCCCAGTCCTCCAGGGTCACCTCTCCCACCCCGCCGCCCCGCCCGATGCCGGCGTTGAGCACCAGACCGTCGAGCCGCCCGTACGTGCCGACCACCGTCTCGACGAGCGAGGCCACCGCGGCGGGGTCCCCGATGTCCGACGGTACGGGCAGGGCGCCGGTCTCCTCGGCGACCAGCCGCAGCGGCTCGGGGCGGCGCCCGGACACCGCCACCTTGTGTCCCGCCCGGGCCAGGGAATGCGCGGTCGCCGCCCCGATCCCCGTTCCGCCTCCGGTCACCAGGTACACGCGCTCGTCCGCCATGTCCGCCGCCTCTCCCGTGTCGCGTCCGTCCCGGTGATCTTAGGCGCGCGACGCTGCCGGGCCGGGCCGCATGGGTGCTGCCAGGCCACACCTCGACCCGCACACGTAGCCACACTCGTGGTTCGTGGTTTGCCCAGCGAGGCGGCGTGGGCATGGGAAGCGCTACTACTCTGCGGGTGAAGCCGACTCAGGGGGGGAGCACGGATCCCAGGGCTGAACGGACCGGCCGCCCTCGGGCCGCCCCTCGACGCAGCGCAAGGGTCCGTGAGCGATCCCGCCGACGTCGCGGCGCTCGCGAGCCAGGGCAGCTTCTCCGTCGGTGTGGTGGCTCCCGGAGCCCACGTCACCTCTTACGGCACTTCACCGGGCTGGGCCGCCGGTCCCGGCCACGTCGACGCGGTGTCCGACAGGGACCGAGTGGGCGCGCTGCTGTCCCTGGCCTGGCGGAGCTCCGGCGGGCCGGCGCTGACCGAGGCCCGCCGGCGCCCTGCGGACGGCGAGTGCGCTGACCTTGTGTCCCGAGGTCGTCGGAGCGGTCTACGTCGGTGTCGCCGAAGCGACAGGCACGATGCCGGACCCCACCGCCCTGGCCGACTGGCTGGCTCCCGGACCGCACCCACGGTATCCCCGACCTGCCGCCGATGTACCCGTGGTGAACCGGCGGAGCGCCGCGCCGGACCGGGCCGGTGCACTGCGGTCGCGACCGCTCGGAAGGATGATGGGACCATGGAAGGGCTACCTTTCACTCCTCCCGCCGGGGCGGACGAAGGCGGGCACGTCGGCCCGCCCCCGGCCGCTTTCGCCCTGCTGGCCGCAGACGGAGTGCTCGTCGGGTGGAGTCGTGAGGCCGAGGCCCTCCTGGGCTATCCCGCCGCTCAGGTACTGGGACGCCAGGCGGCGGACCTGCTCGTCACCTCGCCCGCCGATCGCGACGGACCGGAAGAGCGGCCGCCCGATCAGCAGCCGCGGTTCGGTGGGACACGCAGTGCCGTCGTGGACGCGCGCCACCGCAGCGGACACACCGTCCGTCTCTCGGTGACTCTGAGTCCCCTGATCCCCGCCTCCGACGGGGACCCCACCGGCCTGGCCCCCTCCGCCGTCCTCATGGCAACCGAGCTGGAGGGGCTGCGCTGGTGGGAGACCCGACAGGCGATGCTGCAGGGGCTCGTGACCCAGTCGCCGGTGACCCTGGCCATCTACGGCCCCGGCGCGCGCCTCTTGTGGGCCAACGCCTCAAGTGTCCGGGAGCTCGGCGGCGACCTCACGGCATCGCTGGGCCGCTCCATGACCGAACTCTTTCCCGGCGACGTCCTCACCACCCAGCATCAGGAGTCGCCCGAGGAGTTCGTCCAGCAGATCCTCGAGACCGGTGAGCCGGTCATCGACGTGCACTTCCGAGGGCGCGCCCCGGCCGACCCGCGGCGCGAGCGCGTCTGGTCCTCGTCCTATTTCCGCCTCCTCGACGGCCGGGGCGAGCCGGTGGGCGTGTGCGAACAGTCCATCGACGTCACCGACCACTACCGTGCGCAGCAGCGCCTCGCGCTCCTCGCGGAGGCCGGTGCACGGATCGGGGAGACGCTCGACCCGTCCAGAACGGCAGCCGAGCTCGCCAAGGTCGCCGTGCCGCAGTACGCCGACGCCGTACTGGTCGACGTGGCGGCCGAGGTGCTCGAGGGGGAGGAGCCGAAGCCTGCCACGGAATGGGGCCTGGTCCGCATGGCCGATTCCGACGGAGAACCCTCCCGGGTGGGCGAGCGGGTCGCGTACGCCGTCGGATCGGCGCAGGCCGAGGGCCTGACCGGGGGGCGTACGACCGCGGACGCCGTGGTCGCGCCGACACGACTGTACGTTCCGCTGATCGTGCGGGGGACGCCCTTGGGCCTTGTCACCTTCGTGCGGGGCGACGACTCGGAACCCTTCGACGACGGCGATCGGGCGGTGGCGGAGGAGCTGGCGTCGCGGACCGCCGTGTGCATCGACAACGCCCGGCGGTACCGCCGGGAGCGCACCGCCGCGTTCATGCTCCAGCGCAGTCTGCTGCCACGGTCGCTGCCCGAGCTGAGCGCGGTCGAGGCGGCCAGTCGCTACCTGCCGGCCGACAGCCACCTCGGCGCCGGCGGGGACTGGTTCGACGTCATCCCGCTGTCCGGCGCACGTGTCGGACTCGTCGTGGGGGACGTCGTCGGCCACGGGCTGGGAGCCGCTGCCACCATGGGGCGCTTGCGCGCCATGGTGCGCACCCTCGCCGAGCTGGACCTCGCGCCCGACGAACTCCTGGCCCGGCTGAACGACCAGGTCGGCAAGGACGCGTCGGACCAGAACGTGAAGGGCTCGGAGGACAGTGGCGCCGTCGGAGCGACGTGCGTCTACGGGATCTACGATCCGGCTTCCCGTACGAGTACCTGGGCGGCCGCGGGACACCTTCCGCCGGCTGTGGTGCAGCCGCACGGTCCTGTCAGCTTCCTTCGTCTGCCACCGGGTCCTCCGCTGGGCGTGGGACGGCTTCCGTACGAGGGCGCGGAAGTGGCGCTCGCCCCGGGAAGCATGGTCGTCCTGTTCACCGACGGCCTCGTGGAGGCCCGGGGGCAGGGCGTCGACGTGGGGTTGGCCCGCTTGGCGGCTGTACTCGGGGAGCAGCGGGGATCGTCGTCCGACCTGTTGTGCGCCCAGATCGTCGCGGAGCTGGCGTCGGACCATGTGCGGGACGACGCGACGCTCCTTGTCGTGCGTACCCGTGCGCTGGACACTCGCCAGGTGGCGGCCTGGGAGCTGCCCTCGGACCCCGCGCTCGTCGCACGCGCACGGTCGATGGCCGCCGAACAGCTCGGGCGGTGGGGACTGGACGATCTGGTCTTCACCACGGAGCTGGTGGTCAGCGAACTGGTCACCAACGCGATCCGTCACGCCTCCGGCCCGATCGGTCTGCGCCTGATCCGGGACCGTTCTCTCATCTGCGAGGTCTCCGACTCGCAGCACACCTCACCGCACGCCCGCTACGCCGGCAACGACGAGGAGGGCGGACGTGGACTGTTCATGGTCGCCCAGCTCACCGAGCACTGGGGTACGCGTTACATGCCGACAGGCAAGACGATCTGGGCGGAACAGGCCTTGCCCGTGCCGTGACGGCCCCGCGCCGCCATGGGGCGACACCTCGCCCGCGGGCACGGCTCATGGCGTGTCCAGGCGCACGGCCAAGGCGGCGATGTCGTCGTCGAGGCTTCCTCTGCTGTGACGGAGCAGGTCGTGGTGCAGCGCCGTGAGCAGATCACGGGGAGGTGTGGGGGGCTGTCGGCGCATCCACGCTGTCAACGGGAAGAACTCGCCGTCCCGGGCGCGGGTTTCGGCGATCCCGTCCGTATAGAGGAGGAGAAGTTCGCCGGGCGCGAAGCCGAAGGCGTCCGCACGGTACTCGTCGCCGATCAGTTCCGCGAGGCTGAGCAGAGGCGAGGGGACGGACGGTTCGAGGATGCGCACGTCCTTGAAGCCGTGGATCAAGGGCGGGGGATGTCCGCAGTTCACGATGGTGATGTGGCTGCCCTGATGCGGGATCTCGACGAGCAGCGCGGTGGCGAAGCGTTCCATCGGTGCCTCGGGAGGATGGGCGGCGTTGTGCCGGGCACAGCTGGCGTCGAGCCTGCGGGCGACGTCGGCCATGGAGGCCTCGCCGTGCGCGGCCTCCCGGAAGGCGTTGACGATCGCCGCGGCGGCCCCCACCGCCGGCAGGCCTTTGCCCCGTACGTCGCCGATGAGCAGCCGTACCCCGTACGGCGTGTCCATCACCTCGTAGAAGTCCCCGCCGATGCGGGCCTCCGCGGCGGCCGCGAGGTACAGCGATTCGATCTCGACGTTCCGGAAACGGTGCGGCAGGGGCCGCAGCACCACCTGCTGGGCCGCGTCGGCGACGAGCCGTACCTGAAACAGCGTGCGCTCCCGTTGGAGCCGGACATGGCTTCCGTACGCGGCGGCCACGGTGACCGCGATGATCCCCCCGCACGTCCACCACGTACCGAGATCGGGGAAGACCAGGCTGAGGCCGATCATCAGCAGCAGGCAGACGGTCCCGAGGAGGACGGTCGGGAGGACCGGCCACATGGAGGCGGCCAGGGCCGGCGCCGCGGGCAGGAGGCGGCTGAAGGCCAGCTCCGGCGGAGTGGCGTAGGCCAGGCTGGCGATCACGACGGTCAGAATCACCGGCGACAGCCGCACGAGCCTGCCGTAGCCGTGGCTCCGACGGAGCCACGGCCGTCCGGACTCGATCATGAATCCCAGAGTATCCGCGCGGGGCGCGCTCAGCGACGTGACGGCCGGGCCCCGGGTGCGACGGAGCACGCCTGGCGGCGCGCGAGGGCGCGACCGCGTGAGGCGTCACTGACTCACAGGAACCGTGAGGTCACGGACGGTCCCATCCGGATCGCCCCTGCCGCCCGAAGCCGCTCTTCGGCCCGTGCCGAGCTCTCGGCGAGAGCGCGCGCGACCGAAGGCGGCGGGACGACCCGGTCGGCCCCGCGTAGGCCCTTACCGAGTTCCGCGATGCTGTGATGCTGTGCGGAGGACAGGTACGGAGCGGGAGGATCAGGCCACGCCGTCCTGCCACCACCAGGACTGCGACCCGTAGGGGTACTCGACCCGGGAGTCGACGTGCTGCCACGAGACCGTGTAGGTCTCCAGGCCCGAGTACCCGCAGGTCTCGGCCTTCTGGTAGATGGTCTTCGTGGACAGGCCGGAGACGGCGACATCCGCGGCGATTCCGTACAGGTGCATGGAGTTGGCGGCACCACCCACCGATGCGTTGTGGGAGATGCTGCGGAATCCGGAGTTGACCGTGACGGCCAGGTCGCCGCACTTCTTGCGCAGCGCCTCCAGCTTGTACATGTTGCGGCGCACGTTCTCCTTGACGGTCGTGGCGCTCACCTTGCCACCCGAGAAGCCGGAGCCGTCCTTGCTCTCGAACTCGGAGAAGTCGAAGTGCGCGGTCGATCCGTCGGAGCTCTCCAGGGCGTTGAGCCGGCTGAACGTCTGCGCCCCCGCCACACCGTCCACGGTGAGCCCGTACGCGGCCTGGAACCGGCGCAGCGCGGCCTCGGTGCCGGGACCGAAGGCGCCGTCCACGGAGACGTAGGTCTGCTGGGCCGAGCCGGCGGCCCAGCCGGCGATCCGTATCTGGAGCTCCTTGACGGCGTCACCGCTGGAGCCCTGGGAGAGCTGTGAGGGCCAGCTGTAGGCGGCGGCCGGACCGGCGAGGGCCAGGCCGGTGCCGACGGCCAGACCGGTGGCGGCCACCGCGCCGGCACCGTAGCGTAGCAGCGAGCGTCGGGAGAGGTCGGATGTCATGATCAAGTCCTCTTCTTCTAGTACCAGTTGTGGGACTGCCAGAAGGACCACGCCACGCACGGGGTGCCGTACCGCGACTTGATGTAGTCGAGGCCCCACTCGATCTGGGTGGCCGGGTTGGTCTGCCAGTCCGCTCCCGCTACGGCCATCTTGTCGCCGGGCAGGGCCTGCGGGATGCCGTAGGCGCCGGACGAGGGATTCGTGGCGTACACCTTCCAGGTGCTCTCGCGGATCCAGAGGTTGTCCAGGCAGTCGAACTGGCCGCTCACGGACCAGCCGTGCTCGGTGATCTTCCACTGGGCGGTGATCTTCACGGTGCGGGCGACGTGCATCGCGTTCATGGTCGCGGGGCCGGTGATGCCGTCGGCGGACAGGCCGTTCGCCTGCTGCCAGGCCGTCACCTTGGACTTGGTGCCGTCGCCGTAGGCGCCGTCGGCGGTCGTGCCGACCTTGCGCTGTACCTCCATCACCTTGTTGTGCAGGGCGAGTTCGGTGCGACTGCCGTAGTCGCCGTCCTCGGCCAGTCCGTTGTCGTGCTGGAAGGAACGGACCGCGGTGCTGGTCTGGGAGCCGTAGACGCCGTCGATGCCGCTGTACGGCAGGTAGCCGATCCCCGCGAGATTGCGCTGGAGCCAGGTGGTGGAGTCCAGGGCGTGTGCGGGGGCCGAGGGCGCCAGCAGGGCGACCAGGGCGGCGAACAGCACGAGTGCCGCGCGGGCGACGGGCAGCCGGGGGGCCGACACCCGGGAGGCCGGAAGGGTCGTACCGATGGGTATCACTCCGAGTCCTTGTCTTCGCGGGTCGATGCCGATGTCTCGACGCAAGCACGTCGAGACGGCCAAGTCGCATGTATACAAGCGACTTGGGGGCTGAAGCCATGGTGCGTCCGGGGTCCGTGGTGCGGAGCCCGTTGGGAGCGATACGGGACGGGCCGGGACGCGCGGGACGCGCGGGACGCGCGGGGCGGAGGGGACGGGAAGGTGCGGGACGGATTGCCCTAACAGGCGCGAGGCCCCTCGTCCACAGAGCGAACGGTGCCGTACTGAAGGCCGCGCAAGCGGGGAAGGGACGGTTCGACCCGCGGTCCAAGCGCCTGCGGGACGACGAGGGAGGACACGTCCATGGCACAGGCCCATCGGCCGACCGGCACCAACTCCGACGACCGTGCCCCAGGGACGGGAACGGGAACGGGAACGGCCACCCGGCGGAACTGGCTTCTCCGGCTGGGCGCGCCGCCCGTCGCGGCGGCCGCGCTGACGGCGACCGTCGCGCTCTCCATGACCTCGGTCGCCTTCGGGAACATCACGGACTTCGGGACGAACCAGCAGTTCGTCCAGCACGTCCTGAGCATGGACACCACGTTCAAGGACCCCGACCTGATGTGGCGTGCGATCGAATCCCCCGCCCTGCAGAACGCCGCCTACGTGGCCGTCATCGTCTGGGAGACACTGGCCGCGCTGGTCCTCCTCGCCGCTACCTGGTTCTGGGTCACGGGACTGCGTCATGACGTGTACGAGCGCGCCCGGGCGGCAAGCACCGTGGGCCTGGCGATGGTGCTGCTCCTCTTCGGAGCGGGCTTCCTGGCGATCGGCGGCGAGTGGTTCGCCATGTGGCAGTCGTCCGACTGGAACGGTCTGGACGCCGCGGCCCGCAACGTCGCCCTGGCCGCCTTCACGCTCCTCGTGGTGCACCTGCCCGGTGTTCGCCGGGCGGATGCCGAACGGACCTGACGCGCCCCGCACCGTACGGCGTCAGGGGAGGAGATCGCGGACTACTGAGGCGCGCGAGCCGACTCGGTCTGCGCGGGGCTTCCGTGGCTAGAGTGCCCGCGTGAGTACACGCGGGTCCCGGGGGCCTTACACCAAGACCGCCGCCAGGCGACAGGAGATCCTCGACGCCGCCCTCGCGGCCTACGCCGAAGCCGGCAGTCGAGGGGTGTCGGTGCGGGACATCGCCCAACGGGTGGGGATGACCGACGCGGGCGTGCTGCACCACTTCGGCAGCCGTGAGGCGCTGCTCACCGCCGTCGTCGAAGCGCGCGACACCGCCGCCTTGGCGGCGTACACCCCGGAGACCGTGCTGTGGCGGACCGAGCTGCTCGCCGAGAACGCCGCCACGCCCGGCCTGGTCAAACTGTTCCTGGACATCGCGGCCGCGGCCGCGGACCCGGACCATCCGGGACACGCCTTCTTCACCGAGCGCTACCGGGGGCTGCGGCAGCAGATCGCGGCCCTGTTGCTCGCCGGTCCGCCCGCGGGGACGGAGGACGCCGGCCCCGAGTCCGCGCGCGACGCCGACTGGGCCGCCCGGATCCTGCTCGCCGCGACGGACGGCCTCCAGCTCCAGTGGCTGCTCGAGCCCTCCATCGACATGGCCGGCGACATCGGGCGGCTGCGCGACGTGCTGCTGGAGGCCCTGCGCGAGGACGGTGGCGCGGGGCCGGGCCCCGCACCTCAGCCGAAGGAGTAGTCGGCGCCGGAGCGGTCGGCGCCCGAGGCGAGCGTCGCGGCCACGCGTGTGCCGCCTGCCGTGCGGACGACCGCGCAGTCCGTGGTGTAGGCCCCGACCAGGTCCATGCCGCGGCCGCAGCACGCCTCGACGCCGTCGCCGGGGAGGCGGGTGCGCCACCGGCCGCGGTCGTGGACCTGGACCGTGACCGTCCGGTCGCCGGCCGTGAGGAGCACGGCGACGTCGGGGCTGCCGCTGTGGCGGACCACGTTGGCGACGAGTTCGGTGACGACGACGGCCAGGGCCTCGTCGGCCCGGCCGTCCAGGTTCCATCGGCGGGCCGTGTCCCTGGCGAAGTGCCGGAGCGCAGGGACCGCCTCCGCCGTCGCGGCCATGACGGACACGGCCCGCCGTGTGCCGTGGAGGCCTGGGCCGGGCTGGTGGGGGATGGCGTTCGGCGAGAGGCCGGGTGTGTTGGTCCGCACGGCTGCGGGGGAGGCGGGGGTGGGCATGTGGGGGGCTCCTTGCGCCTGTGGGGGAGGGGCGCGGCCGACGGCTGGAAACCGTCCGTAAAGCGACAGTAAGTCCCAAAACTTTGGATGTCTAGGTTTTCGTGTCATCGACCCTCCAGCTGTGGAGCTCCGCGGCCGGAGGTCCAGGTGAGGGTGGGGGCGGGAGCAGGGTGCGGGTGTCCGGCGCCGCGGCGGGGCGGCGCGGGCGGCGAGGGTCCCCTTGACGTGAGCCCGACAAGTCGCTGAACTGGTCAAGTGGTGTAGACCATTGGTCTAGGCCAGCCCTCTGTTTGTGGTGGGTCCCCTCCCTGCTCCGATCGAGGTTCCCGTGAGACTCCTGCGATTGTTCTCCTGCGGCGTGCTGACCGCGCTCGTCGCCCTGGTGCTCACCGTTTCGGTTTCGGCCGGCCCGGTTGCGGCGAAGCCGGCGGCGAATCCGAAGCCCCTGACCATCCCCGCACTGCAGCAATGGACCGGCGGTACAGGCTCGTTCGTGTTCGCCGACACCACGCGGATCGTGTCGTCGACCGCACACGCTTCGGCCCTGGCGTCGACCAGTGAGGTGTTCGCCGATGACCTGCGGGCCTTGTCGGGCCTTACGGTCGCCCGATCGACCGGCACCACCGCCGACCTGCGGGCCGGTGACATCTTCCTGTCGCTCGGCTCGACCGACAGCCAGCTCGGCGCCGAGGGTTACGCGCTCACCGTCACCGACAGGATCACCATCAGCGCTCGCGACGACCGGGGTGCGTTCTACGGCACCCGGACCGTGCTTCAACTGCTCAAGCAGGCGTCGTCGATCCCGCGGGGTACGGCGCGGGACTGGCCGCTCAAGCCGGAGCGCGGTCTCATGGTGGACAACGGGCGCAAGTACTTCACGCCGCAGTGGCTGCGGGATCACGTGAAGGAACTGGCCTATCTGAAGATGAATTACTTCCACCTGCACCTGTCGGACGACAAGGGCTTCCGGATCGAGAGCAGTTCGCACCCGGAGATCGTGTCGACGCAGCATCTGACGAAGCAGGAGGTGCGGGACCTCATCGCGCTCGCGGCGCGGTACAAGATCACGATCGTGCCCGAGATCGACGCGCCGGGCCACATGACCCCGATCCTGGCCGCCCACCCCGAGCTGAAGCTGGTCAGCCGTACCGGCGTGGTGCAGGACTCGTATATCGACCTCTCCCTACCCGCGGCATACGCGCTGATCAAGGACCTGTACGACGAGTACCTGGCGCTGTTCCCCGGCCCGTACTTCCACATCGGCGCCGACGAGTACCACGTCGACTACAGTGCTCACCCGCAGCTGGAGCAGTACGCCAAGGCCGCCTACGGCGCCGACGCCATCGGCAAGGACGCCTACCTCGGCTTCATCAACTGGGCCGATGGGATCGTCCGCGCTGCCGGCAAGACCACCCGCGCCTGGAACGACGGCATCGGCGGCGGCGTCGCGGTCGCCGTCAACACCGACGTCATCATCGAGTTCTGGTACAACTACGGCAAGTCGCCGCAGGCGCACATCGACGCCGGGCACCTGATCTCCAACGAGAGCTGGAGTCCCACGTACTACGTGCTCTCTGCCGGCGGCCCGGGCGGCCCGTCCAGCCAGTGGGGCTACGACACGTGGAACCCCGACCTGTTCCAGGGCGATCAGACCATCACCACCGCGTCGAAGTCCAAGAACCTCGGCTCGAAGATCCACGTCTGGTGCGACTACCCCGAGGTGGCCACCGAGGAGCGCGTCGCCTCCGACATCAAGCAGGGGCTGCGGATGCTGGCCCAACAGACCTGGGGCTCGCCGAAGCTGGTGACTCCCTGGTCGAACTTCGTCCCGGTGATCAACACGATCGGCCGCAACCCCGCCTGGACGACGTCCGTCCAGGTCGGCAACCTCGCCGCGAACAAGCCGGTCACCGTCTCCAGCGCCGAGACGGCGAACCTGCTCGGCGCGAACGCGGTGGACGGTGACTACTTCTCACGCTGGTCCAGCAACTACACCGACAACGAGTGGATCACCGTGGACCTCGGAACGGCCCGGCAGATCGGCCGCGTCACGTTGTCCTGGGAGACGGCGTACGGCTCGGGCTACAAGATCCAGACGTCGAACGACGCCGCCACATGGACGACCATCTACACCACCACTTCGGCGGACGGCGGCACCGACGACCTGACCGGCCTCTCCGGCTCCGGCCGCTACGTCCGCATGCAGGGAACGGCGCGGGCGACGCAGTACGGCTTCTCGCTGTACGAGTTCGAGGTCTACGCGCCCACCGGGGTCTAGCACCGGACGCGTGACGACCCCTCGGCGGCGGCGGTGCCTCCCTCCGCCGCCGAGGACCCACAGGGCACCAGGAGAGCTGCGGTAAGCCTGCGAAGTTCACCACCCGCACGCAGGCGCGGCGGGTCGTCGCCCCATTGCGGCCCGTCCGCGGTCGGCTTGCGGGGCGGCGGTGACGGTCGCATAGTCCGAAGTATGGACGCGCGTGAGGCGGCGCTCCGACAGGCGTACGAGCATGCTGTCCGGTGGCTGGCGAGTCTGTCCGACCGCCGGATTCCCGCCCGTGCCTCGGTCGACGAGGTCGTGCGTGCGCTCGGTACCGAACTGCCTGCCGGTCCCGGTACTCCCGCCGACGTCGTCGACCTGCTGGCCACGGCCTGTGAGCCGGGGCTCACCGCCTTCCCCAGCGGCCGCTTCTACGGGTTCGTGGTGGGCGGCACCGAGCCGGCCGCGCTGGCTGCCGACTGGCTGGTCAGCGCATGGGACCAGAATTGTGTGATGCGCAGCGTCTCGCCCGCGTACGCGGCTGCGGAGGAGATCGCCGGCGCCTGGTTGCTCGATCTGCTCGGCCTGCCGAGTGACAGCTCCGTAGGCTTCACCACGGGTGCGACCATGGCGAACTTCACGTGCCTCGCCGCCGGGCGGGACACGGTGCTGCGGCGCACCGGCTGGAACGTCGCCCGCGACGGCCTCACGGGTGGCCCGCCCGTGCGGGTCGTGGCCGGCGAGTCCCGTCACATGGCCATCGACCTGGCCTTGCGCTACCTCGGGCTCGGTCGGCCCGAGCTGGTGGCGGCGGACGATCAGGGACGCATCGAGCCCGAGGCCCTGCGGAAGGCGCTGACGGCCGGCGGACAGGACCCCACGATCGTGATCCTCCAGGCCGGCGACATCCATTCCGGCGCCTTCGATCCCTTCGCAGCGAGCATCCGCGCGGCGCGCGAGGCAGGCGCCTGGGTCCATGTCGACGGCGCGTTCGGACTGTGGGCGGCCGCCTCGCCGGGCTACGCCCACCTGACGGCGGGCTGCGCGGACGCGGACTCCTGGGCGACGGACGCGCACAAGACGTTAAACGTCCCCTACGACTGCGGACTCGCGATCGTGCGCGACGCGTCCGCGGTCCGGGCGGCGATGGGCCAGCGTGGCGACTACCTCATCCAGCACGAGCACGGCGACCCCATCGACAAGGTGCCCGAACTCTCCCGGCGCGGCAGAGCGTTCACCGTGTGGGCCGCCCTCAGGTCCCTCGGCCGATCAGGAGTCTCCGACCTCGTCGAGCGGCTGTGTCGTCATGCCTCCGCGTTCGCCGCGGGCATCGCCGCGATCGAGGGCGCGACCGTCCTCAACGAGGTCGTGTTCACGCAGGTCTGCGCCGAGTTCGGCAGCGACGCACGCACCGACCGGGTACTAGCCCGGCTGCTCGACGACGGCACTGCGTGGATCAGCGGCTCCGCCTGGCACGGCAGACGCGTCATGCGGATCTCGGTGAGCAACTGGTCGACCACCGACGACGACGTGGCGCGCACGCTCGACTCGATCCGGCGCGCGACCGCCGCGGCCTGACGACCGCACCGAGGGAGCCGGGTTACTCGTCGTCCTCCTCGTCCTCGTCGTACCAGCCTTCGATCATGCCGACGAGCCGTTCGTCGATCGGGTTGTCGAACTCGTCCTCGGTGGCGAGGAGTCGACGCAGCGTGTTCAGCGGGTACCAGTTCTCGCCGGGCTCGGCGCCGGGTGCGCCGACGCAGGGGGTGTCCAGGTACGCGGGGTCCGGGACCGTCGGGTAGAACGCCGGGAGCACGCCGAAGGTGACGTCCGGTTCGAACTTCCACACCCAGCCCCCGCGCCGTCGGCGCAGGGTCTCGCCGACGTACCACACGGCACCCTGGACGAAGGGGGAGCGGCGCTGTGCGGTGATCTCCTCCGACTCGGCGAACCTCTCCTCGACCAGGCCTTCCAGGGCATCGAGGGAGGCGTCGGAGAAGTCGAACCTGTCGACGCCGCCGGCTTCCCGAGCCCAGGCTTCGAAGGCTGCCTGGCGATCGGTGAGCCAGACGAGGAGGTCGGGGTGGCGGGTGGAGTCGTAGTCGGCGTGGGGTGTGGTCATGGCCAGAACCTACCGAACCGCGCCGTCACCCACGCAGGATCTTCGCGGAGTCATCACACGGATCGTCAACAACCTGTGGTGTCTGAGGAGTTGAAGGCCCCTAGTGTGGTGGGTCGGCAGGAGCGGGCACGATACGGGGGCCCCTTGTCCGGCCTGCCCTCGCAGTCTTGAGTCCCGTGGCCCCCACGACCAGGGACACTAAGTGAGCACATCCATACGACAGCGTCTGAAAAGGCGCCTCTCTGCCGCGCTGGCGGTCGTCTCCTCGGCGGCGGTGCTGCTGGTCGGCCTGCCGTCCGTGGCGTCGGCCGCGCCCGGGGACTACGCGAAGATCAGCGGCGGCAAGCGGTGCGATCAGATGCACCTGAAGAGGACCGTCCCGCGTACGCCGAACAACTCGGGTGCGCCCACGGGGGAGCACCACTGGACGAAGTCCGGGCCGGACGAGGAGTACTACTACAACAACGCGTTCAAGGGCTTCGAGAACGTTCCCGCGCCCACCGCGGCCGAGCTGGGGCAGGTCACGGGAAGCCGCGCGGACATCGACAAGTGGGACAAGGCGTACGCGGCCTCCAAGGACCCGGAGGACATGCGCAAAGCGATCTACTCCCGCTATCAGCGGCATCGGAACGAGTCGAACAACCCCAAGCCGTTCGCCGGCTGGAAGGTCAACCTGATCAGCGCGCAGGTCAGCAAGCAGAAGGGGGGCGTGTTCGAGGTCAAGGCGGTTCAGGACTTCAACATGGTCGGCCCCGACTGGCTGTGCGAGGTCACGATCGAGATCTTCGACAAGGACGGCAAGAAGATCGCCTCCCGGCGGTACGACTCCTACAACCAGCGCACCGGTGAGCTGGGGGAGTTCAAGTCCGACGGGAAGCGCAAGCCGGCCCAGCTCCGGGCCGACAGGATCATCCTGCGGCACAAGGACGCGAAGTACGACTTCACCCGGCACCGCCTGACGATGTTCACGTCGGAGAAGCCCAACGGGGCCACCCTCCGCGACTACAAGGCCGAGAACGACAAGCTGCGGACGGAGCGGGGGACCGGGAACAACCCGATCCGGATCGCGGAGCGCCGGGCGACCGCGAAGGGCCAGTGGCCGCAGACGAAGTACACGAAGACGTACAACGTGTTCAACCCGCTGCCGAACCGCGGCACCCAGGGCCCGGGCGCCTCGATCGCCTACGGGTCGGGACAGAACCCGGCCCAGGCACGGCAGTTGCAGAACCAGTACCTGGCGAACAACGCCCGGTCCGCGCTCGGCCGGGGCCCGGGCGGGGTGGACTTCTCCACCCTGGAGCTCCAGTACGTCGGCAACCCCGTCAAGGGCAAGGCCCTGGACTACTCCATGAAGGCCGACCTCATGCCCGATGAGGACGACAACCCGGGCTGGGGCGGACAGGCGAAGCTCGAACTGGCCTCCGATGCCCTGTTCACGTGGCTGGCGCTCACCCCGGACCGGCAGTGGGTGAACCTCAACCCCGACCAGCCCGACACCATCATGGACAAGGCGTTCGGTGAGACCGACGCCGGCCGTGTCCTCCTCGTGGCCGACATGGAGATGAAGCGGGACTTCTCCCGCGCCATGGACCCCAAGAAGTCCCCGGGCAAGGAGTTCATGGACGCCGCCCCCAAGGTCGACGGGGTGCCGTGCTGGGGATCGGGACGCAACTGGATCGTTCCCGGCCGGGCGAAGGTCCGCGAGCAGGACGGCGGGATCTACATCCTCGACGCCCCGCTGGAGGTCAACCACGCGGCGATGGACTTCTCCACCCCCGTACAGGGAGAGGACTGCTCGAAGAAGCTCAGCAAGGCGGAGAAGGAGCGCAGCCACCGGCTGATCACCCAGTACCTCGTCCCGCACGTCGAGAAGCAGATCAACACCGACCCCAAGTACGCCGACCTGCGCCGCGTCTACAAGTCCCGCGTCGCGGCCGAGTGGATCCGCCAGCAGGACGCGAAGAAGGCCACCGACTTCCGTCCCCTCATCAACAGCAACAACCTGAAGCGGTGGCCGCTGCGCGGTGAGAACGCCCACTGGGACAAGCGGACCGTGTGGCAGGAGATGGTGAAGTCCTTCACCAAGGGCGAATTCACCTACGAATGGCCCCTCGGCGACGGCCGGATCTACACGTTCTTCGTCGGTGGCGTCGACTTCGCGAAGGTCCCCAAGCGGAACATCACCAGTGTCGAGTTCACCGCCCAGCACCGTGAACTGCCCCGCGCGACGAAGGATTCCGTGCGCACGGAGACCTCCGCCCGCGACAGCGACACCGCGCTCCTGGGCGGCAACGGCGCCGCCGTGACGGATGACGGGAAGCCCGACCCGACGCCGACTCCGACGCCCCATCCGACCGACCCGACCGATCCGCCCACGTCGCCGGGCCCGCACCCGAGCAAGCCCGGCAGCGGTGACACCGGCGGCACTGGGGGCGCGACGCCCCCGGCGAACCGGCCGGACCCGGACGGCGGCCTCGCCGACACCGGATCGGACACCCCGATCGGCCTGATCTCCGGCATCGCCGCGGCGATCGCCGCCACCGGCGCGGCCCTGGTGTGGTGGATGCGGCGTCGCCGCACCGTCCAGGAGTAGCCCGAACGAGCAGCACGAACAGGAAGGGCCCCACCCCGGTTCGCCCCGGGGTGGGGCCCTGCGCTGGGAGCTGGGTGGCGGCTGGCCAGACCGCCAGGGGGGATCGCAGGATCCAGCCCGCGATGCGGCACGATGGCGCGATGAACGTACAACAGGGAAGCACGGCAGAGGAATCCATCGGGGAGCTCGCCCGGCGGCTCCTCGCGGTAGACACCGGCGGCTGGACGCCGGAGGGTGTGAGGGCTGCGGCGGCCGAGCTGGGGTGGGCCTGGGGCGGCACGTCGGACGCGCCCGTATGGATCACTGGCCGGTCCTCGGGCGATGCTCGCTTGCGCCCGGTCGGCGATTACGAGAAGCGTTACGTCGACGGCGAGTCGTACGTGGAGCTCGCGGTCCCACTGGCGCTTCCCGCGCCGGACGCCGCGGCGCAGGCGGCGGCCTTCCGCGCCGCGAGGGAGGAAGTGACCGCCGCACTGGGCAAGCCGTCCATCATGGGCTCGCACGGTGACATGGGCCCCTTCTACGACAGCGAGCCGCTCTGGGGCGCCCCCTTCCTGCGCTGGCGCGGCAGGCCGGACACGCTCGAACTGCGTGCCGGGAAGGCGGGGCCGGAGCTGGTCCTGCAGCCCACCGACCCCGCGGAGAACTGGTTCTGGCGTCAAGGGCACGGCGAGGAGGACGCGATCAGCGGCTTCTTCGGCAGCAACCGTGACGAGGCCAACGTCGGCCTCGGCTTCCCGGGCGGCTGGACCGCCCGTAGCTGGGAGACCGTCACCCGGTCGCTGGGAGACTTCCTGGGAGCGCTGCCCGCGGAGACCACCGCCCTGGGGGTACGGATCGCGATGCCGTTCTACGGGCGCAACGGCCAGAGCGCGCCCCTCCTTTTCGACGTGGTGTGCGGCGACCGGCTCTCGATCGCCTCTTTCGCCCCGGACGACGTCGATCCGGCCGCACTCGGCTGGGGCACGGTCGCCGAATTCCCGCACACGGCGTCGGTCTTCGGCGACGACGATCCGGTATGGCGCGTGGACGCGGGCGGCCCCGGCGAACCGAAGGGCCGCGCACTCGCCGAGATGCTCGTGGCCACGGCCAGGGCGGCGGGCGCGAGCGATCCCACCGACCTGATCATCGGCGGCGAGGCGGGGTACGTGGACGGATACGACGTCACCTACTACGGACTGGGGCTGCCGACCGGCTGACCGCCCCTGTTCCCGGCGCTCGCCTGGATCGCGGCAGAACGGAAGAGGCGGTCAGGAGTGGTGCCGCGGTGGGCGGAACAGGGAGTCGCACCGTATGACGCCTCTAGCTCTTCGTGGACGCCGACGCCCCCGAGGAGAGGCGTGTGCGCATCACCGACGACTTCGGGCAGCAGGTGCAGATGAGCGAGGAGCAGTTCTCCGACCTCGTCGCCCCGGCGAAGGCCGGGGCGCTGGAACGCCCGAGCGTGGCCGCGGGCGCGCCTTCCGCCTGAGGCAAGCCCCCTCCGGCGGCCCACGTCCCCGGACGCGGGCCGCCGGTCGTCGCCGGGGTCAGGGGATCCGAGCCGCCGTGCCGAAGGACTCCAGGCACGCAGCCGCAAGCTGTTGCCCACCACCAGGACCGAGCTCGCCGACATCGCGGCCGCCGCCATCGGGTTGAGCAGGCCGAGCATCGGCGTACGAGGGTGACGTCCGAGGCACCGATGGCGGCGTCGGTTCCACTGCCCACGGCGATGCCCAGGTCCGCGCCGGCGAGCGCGGCGGCGTCGTTCACGCCGTCGCCCACGACCGCGACCCGATGCCCCCGTTCCCGCAGGGTGCGTATGAGAGAGGCCTTCTCCTCGGGAGTGCAGCGGGCGTGGACTTCCCGGATGCCCAGGTCGGTGGCCACGGCCAGGGCCGGTGCCTTCGCGTCTCCGGTGGCCAGGACGGGACGCACGCCGAGGCGGCGGAGGGCGTCCACGGCTCGGTAGGTACCGGGACGCACCACGTCCCCGATCTCGACGAGAGCCACCGCATCGCCGTCGACGCGAACCAGGACCGGCGCACGGGCAGCCGCTTCGGACGTCGTCAGCGCGTCGGCCAGGACGGGCGGCAGCTCGCCCGCCGGCGCCCCGACCTCCACCAGCCGGCCGTCGACGACGCCGCGCGCCCCTCGTCCCGGGAGGGCGAGGAAGTCGACGACGTCGGGAAGCTCCGTATCGGCGTGCACGCGCGCGTGGTCGACGACCGCCCGACCCAGCGGATGCTCCGAACCTTGCTCCATGGCCCCCGCGTACCTCACGACGGCCGCCTCGCCGAGACCGCCACCAGGGACGACGGTGACGCGCGCGACGGCCATCCGACCGGAGGTCAGCGTGCCCGTCTTGTCCAGCACCACGGTGTCGATGTGCCGGAGCCCTTCCAGCGCCTTCGGGCCGCCGACCAGGACGCCGAGCTGGGCTCCCCGTCCTGTCGCGGCCAGGAGAGCCATCGGCGTGGCCAGGCCCAGCGCGCACGGACATGCCACGACCAGGACGGCCACGCAGGCGGTGACCGCCGACTGCACGTCTCGGCCGGTCCCGAGCCAGAAGCCGAGGGTGCCGACGGCCGGCCCTCGACCACCTCGCCGTCGGTGGCGACGCGCTCGCCAGGCCGTACGAGGAACGTCTGCCCGACACGCAACCGTTCAAGGGGTACGAGGCGTTCGCCACCACCCTTCTCGCGCACCGCCACGTCCTTGACGCTCAGCCCGGCGAGCGCCCGAAGGGCCGCCCCCGTATCCATGGTCGACGTGGAGTGGCGCATCCCGCGCAGCGCCCGTACGTGGAACGGCCATGCTCCCCACGCGGCCACCGGCGTGGCCAGCACGAAGCACAACCACTGCCAGTTGCGGAACTGCAGGGCGGGAGCCATGGACAGGACCAGTACCGGCAGAGCGAGTACCGCCGTGATCACGAGCCGTCGGTGCTCCGCATCCTCCCCGTCCTGGACAGGTGCCGACCGCCGATCGACCGGAGGCTCGGGAAGCGCCGCCGAGTAGCCTGCCTTCTCGACCGTGGCGATCAGCTCCTCGACGGGGAGGCCGGCGGGGTGGCTCACCCGTGCGCGTCCGGTCGCCAGGTTGACCGCGGCGGTGACTCCCTCCCCTCGGGAGAGCTTCTTCTCGACCCGGTTGACGCACGCGGCGCACGTCATGCCGCCGATCAGCAGGTCCGTCGTCACGGAGTCCGCCGAGGCCGACGCGGGCGTCACGAGTGGCCCCCGTGGTGCGAGTGCCCCGTGTCGGGCGCCGGACTCGTCGTGGACGGCGAGTCCGAGAGGGGGCCGACCGGTCCCACGGCCACTCCGAGCGCGTACGACCCCAGGAAGACCAGAGCCAGGAGCAGGAGAAATCCTCCGAGGACGGCGGGCGGTGACGCGAACCGCCCTGTCGCTTGCGCGGGGGACGACGATTCTCGTGGCTTGTCCATCGGCGGCCTCTCCAGAGCGAGTCGTACGGCACCGGAGGGATCGGGCCGTGTTTCCGGAGGAGTCGGACGGACGCGTGGTCCGGTTCCCGGGGCGGGATCACGGCACGACACCGTGATCCCGCCCCGTCACGTACGGGACATCAGGGTTCAGGCGAGCGCCGGTGCCCGCGTGAACCGTCTCCGTGGCGGCGCGTCGCCACCCGGGACGGACTCCGTCAGGCGCACCGCCTCCTCCTCGCCCCGCAGCAGGGCGACCAGGGAGGTCCGGGCCCGTGCCACCCGTGAGCGGACCGTGCCGACGGGACAGCCGATGGCCTCCGCTGCCTCGGCGTAGGGCAGGCCCAGGAGCTGGGTGAGGACGAAGGCCTCCTTCCGCTCGGCCGGAATGGCGGCCAGGAGCTCGGCGAGCGCGATGCCGTCCTCGAAGCCGGGCAGCCCCTGGGGCTGGGTGTGTTCGGCCTCCGTCTGCCAGTCGTCCCGGTCGGAGAGACGTGGACGGGCGGCCGCGTGCCGCAGGCTGTCGACCACCGTCCGGCGGGCGATCGACAGAAGCCACGTACGGGCCGAGGAACGCCCCTCGAAGCGGGGCAGTGCGGCGAGCGCGCGGAGGAAGACCTCCTGCGTGAGATCGTCGGCCGCCTGGCGGTCGGCGCTGAGGTAGGTCACATAGCGCCGGACGTCGCGGTGCAGGGCGCGTACGAAGAGGTCGGCCTTGGCCGGGTCGCCGTCCCGGGCGGCCAGCGCGAGCCGTGTCGTCGCCGCGTCGGTGTCCGCGTCCGGCGCGTGTGCCGAGCGGGCTGGTCTCGCCGGGCGCTGAGTGAGGGTGTCGTGGGCAGGAGTCATCGCCACAAGTCCTTACGAGGCAAAGGGAATCCGGCCGGGCGCGCGGATGAGGGCGGCGCCGTGCCGGTGACTGGTACGGCCTGCAGCGACCGAGCGGAAGCGGCATGACCGATGCCCGAGGGACGGACTGAGCCGTCGAGCTCGGGGAGCCGGCTGTCAGAGGACAGCGAGTGCCTGGGGAGGACCTCGGGAGATGAGCGAATGGGCGAGGAGGAGCTGCCGGGGAGCGCGCTCGTCACCGGCCCGTACCGGCCGGAAGCGAGGCCCGCTTCGCACGGCGGGGACGAAGGACGCGAGCAGCGGACACAGGGGGCGGAACAGCCGCAGGGACGCGGCGCGCAGGAGACGGAACGCCGCCTGCTCGCCGTACGCCATCCACAGTCCGCTCAGGAGCGCGGCCAGGAGGTGCGCCGAGAGCATGCCGAAGGATGCCGACATGTTTGTCATGTCGTGCCCGGCCGGCGCCTCGGAGATCATGCCGACGGACGAGGTCATGTCCCCGTGGCCCATGGCCGCGTGCGACATGTGAGCGTGTGCCGCATGCACGTCGCCCATCGGCATCGGCATGGACATGGACATGGGCACGGCCGTCGGCATCGGCGTCGTCGGCTGGGACCAGGAGAAGGCCGTGTGGAGCGCGCTCTGCACGACCACGCTCGCCGCGGTGACGGCGAGGAGGCCGCGCTCGCGGCTCGCGAGGACCCAGGTGACCGCCGTGGTGGCGGCGAAGGCGAGGGAGAGGGTCCAGGCGGGCACGCCCTGCCCCGACATCAGGATGTGACCGGTGGCAGCGAGCAGCACACAGACGGCCGCGAACATCGCGGCCCGCACTCCTCGCGAACATCGGCCTGGTGTCATGGCGCGCCCATCCTTGCACCCCTCTCCGGAGGCATGAGGGCGGGTACGGCCGTCCCGCGGCCGCCCCCTCGACCTGTCGGGACATGAGTACGCGACTGTGACACGTCCCACAAGAGCGCCTCGGGAACTTCCGGCACGGTCGCGACGACTCCCTGAAGGCGACGGCGTTCGGTCCGTTCGCCGAAGCGGGGAGGGGACATGTGGTGAGGAGGGCGGGCACGGCGACCGAGGCGGCA